>CAZNRP010000006.1:0-46651 GCA_964575555.1 uncultured Thiohalophilus sp.
TCCTTCGACCAGCTTCCTTCGACCAGCTTCCTTCGACCAGCTCAGGACGAACGGTTGTTCCAAAAGTGTACGGGTATTTGCAACTGCTATTTAACTTTAATCATACTCGGTATATTTTTTCGAGCTGCCACGCACTTTATCCACCGGGTATTTGTCATTATTAATTTTTATTTTTTCTTCCACCGCAGCGAGCACATCAACATCCAGCTCGGTAGCCAGACGCATGAGATAAATAAAAATGTCGGCCATTTCCAGCGACACGGCCCGTTTTTTTCCGGCATCCAGTGACTTGCTCTGTGCCTCGCTCATCCACTGAAAATGTTCCAGCAATTCTGAGGCTTCAACCGACAGAGCCATGACTAGATTCTTGGGCGCATGAAATTGTTCCCAGTCTCGCTGCTGTGCAAACTCAAGCAATTCCTTTTGTAAGCGGGACAGATCACATTCGCTCATGAGAAAAGCATCCTCAAAAAATATTAAACAACTGAAGTTATATCGGGTGGCGACCAACGGGTATGCCGGTGGGCACTAAAACCGTGCCCACCCTACCAACTGAAAAAAAATTTCAATGGCTGAAATATACTAACGACGGGAGGGAAAAAATGCGACCCTGATAATCAGAAGCCGCATTCAAAATCGGGACTACTGTTGTAACAAAGAGCGGGCAGCCTGTTGCAGATTACGGCTTAATTCAAGCGAATACCAGGCATTCATGTCAACCACCTTGCGGTTGCCATCAAGATATTCAATGAGCACCGATACTGCTTCCTGGTGATGCCAGGCCATCAATTTAACTTTCATCAGTTTACCTGTTCGATTGACGTACCAGGCACCGACGACAGGTTGTTGCTTTGTGAACATATTTCTCTCCCCTACACGCACCTTGCGTTGTAATTGCGAGACAACATTTAGGTGTCTTTAATCGTGCCGACAGTCTAGCAAAGTTCAGGTGCCTTTGTACGTACCTAATTATGCATAGATTTTGACCAGCCGAAAAAACATTACTATCTGTGAAAATAACAATTCCTTTATTTACAACAACTTAATACCAAAGTGAAACGCTGCGTCAAAATTTTAGCACTCTATTTTTACCGATCTTCAGAGGTAAAATCAGTCATTCATCCGTGACGCAGCCAGTAGACGCGTCTTTTACATTTTTAATGTATTTAAACAATGTACCCCGCGTGGCCTTATAAGCCGGCATCACCCAGTCACCATGACGTTGTTGCATGTCATCATCACTCACATCCACATCCAGTGATTGTGTATCCGCATCAATGCTGATCACATCACCATTGCGAATGAGGCCAATCGGCCCGCCTTCCTGTGCCTCGGGAACCACATGACCAATAATAAAGCCGTGAGACCCGCCCGAGAAACGGCCATCCGTAATCAGGGCAACATCTTTACCCAGTCCGGCTCCCATAATGGCCGAGGTCGGGGTCAGCATTTCCGGCATACCCGGCCCACCCTTAGGACCCTCGTACCGAATCACCACGACTTCACCTTTCTGAATTTCATTATTCTCCAGTCCAGCCAGCATGTCTTCCTCACAATCATAAACCCGTGCCGGGCCACTAAACTGCAGACCTTCCTTACCGGTGATCTTGGCTACCGAGCCACCGGGAGCCAGATTGCCTTTCAGAATCTGAATATGCCCGGTTTTCTTGATCGGTTTATCCAGCGACATGAACACGTCCTGCCCATCTTTCAAGCCCGGTAACTCAGCCAGATTCTCGGCGATAGTTTTACCCGTGACGGTCATGCACTCACCGTTGATCAAACCTTCGCTTAACAGATATTTCATTACCGCCGGCGTACCACCCACATTATGCAGATCTTCCATCACGTACTTGCCGCTAGGTTTGAGATCGGCAAGGAAGGGAACCCGATTACTGACCGACTGGAAATCATCCAGCGTCACTGACACATCGACGGCTCGCGCCATAGCAATGAGATGTAGCACTGCGTTAGTGGAGCCGCCCAGCGCAATCACCATCACCATGGCATTTTCGAAAGCTTCACGGGTCATGATGTCGCGGGGTTTAATGTCATGCTCCAGCAGGTAACGAATGGCTTTGCCTGCGGCCAGACACTCCTCACGTTTGCCCGGATCGACCGCCGGAATCGATGAACTATAGGGCAGACTCATGCCCAGCGCTTCAATTGCCGAGGCCATGGTATTAGCCGTGTACATACCACCACAGGCACCGGGGCCGGGACAAGATTTCTCGACGATTTCTTCACGTTCCTTATCATCGATCTTGTCTGCAATAAATTCACCGTAACTCTGGAAGGCCGAAATGATATCCAGGGTTTTGTCTTTCAGGTGGCCGGGTTTAATCGTACCCCCGTAAACCATCAGCGCCGGACGATTCACCCGCCCCATGGCAATCATCACACCGGGCATGTTCTTGTCACAGCCGGGGATGGAAATATTCGCGTCATACCACTGTGCACACATGACCGTTTCGATAGAGTCAGCAATAATATCGCGGGATTGCAGGGAATAACTCATGCCATCAGTGCCCATGGAAATGCCATCCGACACACCAATGGTATTGAAGCGCATGCTCACCAGATCAGCCGCTTCCACGCCTTCCTTGACCATGGCGGCAAGATCATTGAGATGCATATTGCAGGTATTGCCTTCCCACCAGACACTGGAAATGCCGACTTCAGCCTTGTCCATATCTTCGCGGCTCATGCCAGTGCCATATAACATGGCCTGAGAAGCACCCTGAGATTTGGGCTGGGTGATCCGCGAACTGACTTTGTTGATCTTGTCTGTCATTAATTTATAACTCCGCTGAAACGTAAAAATCGAGGACGGAATACTGCACGTCATTTAATACCGGCACGTATTATAAAACAATCCACCGGCAGGTGCAGGGAAATCAGAACACAGGTCGCAAATATTAAGTTAATATTCGCTCATCAGCGCCGATATATCCGACACAGCGCAGACATTGAGAGCAACATTATTCCATACTTTTTCAGGTATTAATCGCTGCATAAGTATTTGCACTATAGCCTCCTCTCCCTCTGGGTGAGGGAATACAACACATATAAATACTTATGCAACGATTAATATCGAACGATATGTTTTCATTTTCTGGATTAATCTTACTGCTATGGCAGAACAAATCTGCTATAACAATGACTTAGGTAATTTTTACTGAAACAGGTTTAAGCTGAGTAAAGTAAACAAAGCATATGTCGCCAAAAATTACCCAGACACGCGGATTTCTCTATCTCCCAGCCCTAAGCTGGCCAGGGATAATCCTCAGCTTAAGCCTGCTGATCCCGGGCGCAGCACAGGCCAGCACGGATAAAAATTACCAGTTGCAGCGCATTCAGTTTGAACAGGCCGAGTATGCACTCAAACGTGGCCACCTGAGCAGCTACCGTAAGCTAAAAGCAAAACTCAGCAATTACCCCCTGCTGCCCTACCTCGACTATGCCGAGCTTAAACGCAATCTTCGCCAGCGTAGCGCAGATGATATCCACGCTTTTATCGGCAAATATGATGATACTCCACTGGCAACCCGGTTATTACAAAACTGGCTGCAAACCCGTGCCCGTCAGGCTGACTGGCAGGGACTGGCCGACAATTATTTCATCAACAATAGCCGCACCTTGAACTGCCAATATGCCCGAGCCCTATACGAAACCGGTGCCGCGGAGCGAGCCCACGTAGTTACCCGTGATCTCTGGCTCAGCGGCCGCTCTCTGCCCCGCAGTTGCGACCAGCCGATTGCACAATGGCGCAAAGCCGGACAACTCAGCAATGAACTACTCTGGCAACGCATACAGCTGGCAATGCAGAAGGGCAATATTCGTCTGACCCGTTATCTGGGAACCTTGCTGCCCGCCGAAGAACGTTTCTGGATCGCCATCTGGGAAAAAGTACGCCGCAACCCCGATTACCTACTGGAAGTGAGTCAACACTTTCAGGAAAAAAACCCCGACGTACTCCGTTGGATAGCCGTATATGGTATACGCAGGCTGGCTTCACGTGATCCTTTGCTAGCGGCCGAATACTGGAAAGCCATACAACAGCAGTTTGCCTTTACCAATACTGAACAGGGTCGTATCGAACGCCGTCTGGTACTCAACCTGGTTCGTAATGATACCGACACGGCCCGTAAGTGGCTCAGCGATATGAAAGTATCTCAATTCAGCGACGAGGTATTATCCGCCTATGTCCTGACCTCTATCCGGGATCAGGACTGGCAGTCAGCGCTGGACTGGCTTAACCGCATGGAGCCCGAACTACAACATTCGGAACGCTGGCGATACTGGCGAGGCCGGGTACTGGAGTCCATGGGCCGCCTGGAAGAAGCGCGTGATGTTTACCTGCTCAACGCGGAAGCACGAAGCTATTACAGCTTTCTCGCCGCTGATCGTATTGGCAGTCGTTACCGCTTTTCTCACCGGCCACTGATTTTCACTGCAATGCAGCTGGACAATGTACGCAATCTACCCGGCATATTGCGTGCGCAGGAACTCTATGCCCTGAAGCGCGTTCCCGATCAGCGGCGCGAGTGGAACTACGCAATCAAACGCATGAATAAGGCCCAGCTGCTCAAAGCCGCCAAACTGGCCGGACAATGGGGCTGGCATGATCGCGTCATCACCACTCTTGCCCAGGCGCGTTACTGGGATGATCTGGAGCTGCGCTTTCCGCTGGCCTACGAGCAGCAAATCCTGACTCAGGCCGAAAAACAGGGCATCAATCCGGCCTGGGCCTTCGCCGTTATTCGTCAGGAAAGTGCCTTTACCAGTGATGCCCGCTCCCATGCCGGTGCCATGGGTCTGATGCAGCTATTGCCTCGCACCGCCCGACGCATGGCGCGTACCATGCGCGTGCCCATGCGTAATCGCTACGCCCTGCTCAACACCAACACCAATATCAAATTAGGCGTGGGTTATTTGAAAAAAGTTATCGATCGCTATGATGGTCACCCGGTGTTGGCCACCGCCGCCTACAATGCCGGAGGCCGGCATGTTAAACGCTGGATGCCGGAAGAAAATGCCATTCCCTCCGATCTCTGGATCGAGTTGGTACCCTTTGAAGAAACCCGCAAGTATATGAAGCGAGTACTAACTTACACTGTAATTTATGAGCAACGTCTAGGTCGCTCACCCGTGTCCCTGTTGGAGCGCATGCGCCCCATCCCCGCTACCCGGCCTCAACGACTTTCCGTGCATCCCAACCTCAGCATCTGCATGGAAAACTGTTCCTGAGCGGTATTCAGGCATTTGGGGTCAGAGTAAAGTTATTAAACCTCCGCGTCCTCTGCGGTTCAAGATTTTTTCTTTTTTATAAAACTTATAAATTATTGATTTTTACTCTAAATTTGTAGGGATCCCTCAGCCTCTGGGGGACACGTAGCGACAGAAGGTTCAGGGTCATTTACCCCCTTTTTTTCGTGAAACACATCACATTTCCTGCGTGATTCTAAACCCCGCAACGACCATGGCCGATAATAAAATGAACGATGTACCCGCACAGGAATTCGATCATGCTTACTTTCACTACGATTACTCTCACCAGCCTGGGGATTTTTTATATTGGCTATTATTTAGGCAACCAGACCGGCCGCACCGCCCATGTCCGCGCCTACCTTTATGAAGCCAGAAAACAGCGTAGCCCTGATTAACGGTTATTTATTAAGCTAAATCAGGAGTGCTTTAGTAAAGATCATATGGTTACGCCTTTTTCTTGATATAATACATTAAGTGTTATATACATAATGTATGGCATTATGGGAGAAAAAGACATGAAAACGCAGCCGCAAACTCTGCCGCTATATGAAGTAGAAGAACTCAGTTTGGAGCAGGCCATTCTGGAATTAGCCAGCGAAGACGAAATATACGAAACCCAATATCAGGAAGCGACGACGCTGTTCCTGCAACTCTGCGCCTGAGAACGGACAAGATAATCCAATCCGAAACTCAGAACTTAAATTCAGTCGCGTTCCTGAGTCAACAAATCAATGATTTGATCTTCATCCTGAATCCGATTAGCGATAATTTCGCCCAATTCCGAGAGTTCCTTGTCCAGCAAGGTCAGATTATCGCAATGTTCTGCACAGTCATACTTCTCATTAAAATCAAGGATATGCTGAGTAGCGGCGGCAATTTTAGGATAGACCCCGTTGGCAAGTTCATTCACCGAGGCACGCCGTTCTTTACCTTCTTCAATATAGCTGTATAGCTGGAAATGCGCGCTGGCGGTGTAATCAACCAGTGACTCACAAAACTCCTGTAACAATATCTGTACATCATGTTCGGGTTTAAACGGGCGCATGGTGGCCAGTTGATTTAACAGTGACAGTGTTTCTGTTCTGGATTCCAACAAGGCACGGAGCTTACTATGTGAATCTTCTCTACGCTCAACGACAGCATTAACCTGCATTATTTTTTCCTCTGCAACAAGATAGTGTCAAATATGCACTTACTTAGCGGTTGATTTCAAGACTTTTTTTACATTTTGGTCATATTCAAACGTGGATCCAGCGCGGCAGGTAACTGGCCGCCTGTCCTAATTCCGCATCCAGCCGCCGATAATCAGGCTCCGCCCTGGCCACCTGCTGCCAGAATTGTCGGGAATGATTCATCTGCCGAGTATGGCTAAGTTCGTGTACAAACAAATAGCGCACCAGTTGTGGTGGCAAAAACAGCAGGTTGCGATTCAAATTAATCACCCGATTCGAGGAACAACTGCCCCAACGGGTTTTCTGCGCGCGGATACAGGCCCGCTGATAGGGCAAGGCCAGCTCATCAGCCGTTTGTGCCAGCCAGGGCAGTAAATGCTGACGCGCCTGCTCATTGACCCATTTTTGCAGACGGCGACTATTCAAGGTGTCCGCCTCCACCGCCTGCGGGTAGTGCAACTGTAAATGCTGGCCTTTTTCTTTTAAGCGTATCTGCCGGCTTGACCAGGGGCGATAGCCTACCTGCCAGCGGCTTCCCAACGCTCGCAGGTGAATTAATTCCGGTCGCAAGTCATGTTCATCTGGCGCTTTTGCCCAGCGTGCCTGTAATTTTCCCAGATGAGTATCAAGCCAATGTTGACGTTGCTGCAAAATCTCCGGTATTCGGGCAGGATCAAAGCCAGTGGGAATCACCACCTCAATCTTGCCCAGAGGGGTAATTTTTATGATTACCCGTTTACAGCGACCACTAACACGCAGGTCATAATCCGGCAGGGAATCTGGCAACGTTTGAGCAAAAGACATCGCTATAATAAAAATCCGATAATACTGGTAGAACGCTTATTTTAACCTGAACATCGCAAACTATGCCCTCCTTTTTAAGGACATAGCGTATAATTGGCCAATTAAATTATGCACATCAAAAATACAACACAGGCAGCAAAAAAGAGAGACGAACACACGCTGTTGACTTTGAACAAGCGTGCTCTTCGCGCGCTAAATATATCACGCTCATACTCTGGTACCCCTCCCCGCCATGGCACATAAAAAACTGACAACGACACAGATTGAACAGCTCTATCTGGCAAGCTCTGAAAATATACAGCATCTGCTACAACTCATAGCCGTTATCCATGAGCCCGCTGTAGTCGCAAAATTGTGTAAATGCGTTAACCAACTGGGTATTAACGATGCCGAGAACAAGAAATATACCCAGAAAAAACTACAGACAAGCCTGGAATATCTATCCGCAAGGGGACTACTGGAGAAGACACAGAGCAAATATTTCGTTAATGATGCTTATAGCGAAAAATTATGCCGCCGAGCTCAGGCAGAAAAACGCTTCCCGGATATGGCCATGGCAGCCCACACATTTTTCCCTCTGGGAGAAAGCTGGAGTCGTATTTTCTTCAAAAATTCCAGACAGTGTTTTCGTGAAATTCGAATCGCCATATATTCAGGTGATACGGATACCACAGAAAATATGCTGCAGTATTACCAGGATGCCTATCAACAGGAATTTAACAAACAGAATCCTGTCTACAAAATCTGCTTTCTACCCTTTGATGAAAAATGGTTAGCCACCCTTACTGGCAATATACTGTCGCAGGCTATTCACACGGCATTCACTGAAAACAGTTGCAACTTTGCAAATATCGATAACTTACTGCAATGGCTCACCGCAGCGCTCGAAAAGATGCGCATACAACCCGCCGAACAACTGGCCTTCATGTGTGCCGGACAGTATATGCTACAAGGTGACATCGCCTCAGCTAACGCGCTGAGTCAATTTACTGACGACTACCATCGTTTATTGATCCATGGCTGGCAGCAGTTCATTCAAGGAGAAAATCAACAGGCTATCAATAGTTTTGAAACCGCTATTGGCATGTACAAAAAATTGACTCGCAAACGAAAAGTTTTCATCGATAACATCAGCGGTATATTTTTCATTCTCGCATTAATTAAAAGCAATGATCCACAGCGATTACAGGAAGCGCTGGAATATTCAAAGATCCATTGCAAACAAAAACAATACAGCAATCCGGCCAGCCATCAGATTCTATCTCAACTGCTCAACTTTGTGCTCGAAAAAAAAGACATCGAACTTATATATGGCTCGAAAACCGACTGGTTAAAATTTCAGTCCACCCTTGCCTACTTACTCTATTGCTATTCTATTTACTGGTCAGATAAAGATCAGGCTACCACCTTAACTACCGAATTAAAAAAATATGCCCTCGCGGCAGAAAAAAGTAATGGCTTATGGCTGGCCGCTGAAGCCTGGCAATTATTAGCGAAAATATCTACAAAAAATAAGACTTTTCAGCGCAAGGCCGATATCCAACATCAACAGCAGCAAAGCCAAAGCATTATCAGCATCATTGAACCCAAAGAAAAATGGGAACAAGCACTGGATGCCATTACCATGCTGCAACAACACAATAGCACTGAAAATAATAACACCAATACTCGCGTCGTCTGGTTCATCTCTGATCTTGATTCCGGTTTCCCTGATTTACAGGTAAAGGAACAAAAGCGCACCGCTAAAGGAGGCTGGACCAAGGGCCGGAATCTTTCTTTACGGCGACTAAAAGAAGAGCCTGAAAGTTTCAGCACTCTATGCCCGCAGGATAATGCTGCTCGCAATTGTATAAGCAAAGAAACCCATGGCTATTACAATGACTACGGTAGTTATAGTCTGGATGAATCAAGTGCACTATTTGCATTGATCGGACACCCTTACCTGTTCGATAGCGATGAACCGGATAAAAAACTGGAACTGATTAAAGCTGAGCCTGAAGTTCATATCCACAAACAAAAACAAAACTTACTCATCAGTATGAAGCCGAAGCTAAAATATGCCGATGTTATCCTTGAGAAAGAAACTAACTCGCGCTGGAAAGTATTCAATTTCAGCCCACAACATCACCAGCTCAGTGAATTAATCGGTGAGGGCTTAAAGGTGCCTGCGGATGCCAAAGACAGGGTATTAGCGTCCATGTCCGCCATTGCACCACTGGTAAATATTCATTCTGATATTGGCGGTGAGCTAGGTGAGCTGGAATCGGTTGAAGCCAATAGTAAGTTGCATGTGCTGTTATCCCCCAGTGACGATGGCATTGTTATCGAAGCGCACTGCCGGGTATTTGGTGACCGAGGCCCCTACTATCCACCGGGTGAAGGCAGTGAAACACTGATTAGTGAAATTGACGGTAAACGCTTACAGACTCAACGCAATCTTGGTGAAGAGCAACAGCAACTTGAGCGGCTGTTAGAAAACTGCTCGGCACTGGCGCAGCAGGATGATTCTGGACAGCACTGGTTTATCAATGAGCCGGAAGACTGTCTGGAAATATTGTCTGAACTACAGAATATGAAAGATACGATCACGATCGCCTGGCCAAAAGGTGAAAAACTCCGCATCAAGCAACAACTCTCAATGAACCAGTTAAGCCTGAATATCCAAAGTAAAAATGACTGGTTTTCTGCTTCCGGTGAATTACAACTGGATGACGGCGAAGTACTGAATATGCAACGACTCCTGTCCCTGAGCGAGAATAGCCGTGGCCGTTTCATCGAACTCGAAGACGGGCAGTTTCTGGCCTTAAGCAAAACCTTCAGCCAGCGACTAAAAGAACTACGCCTGTTTGGTGAGCTTAAAGGTGACAGTATTCAACTACATCCCCTGGCAGCACTGAGTCTGGAAGACATGAGCAACGAAGCTGGACAGCTAAAAACCAGCAAACAATGGAAAGTCTTCAGGCAACGTTTTGAAGAAGCCATGAACCTGCAGGCAGAGCTACCTGGCACCCTGCAAGCTGAACTGCGTGATTACCAGAAGGACGGTTTTCACTGGCTGACAAAACTGGCGCACTGGGGAGCGGGAGCCTGTCTAGCTGATGACATGGGGCTAGGAAAAACGTTGCAGGCCATTGCCCTGCTATTGTATCGCACCATGAATGGTCCCAGTCTGATTATCGCCCCCACCTCAGTTGCTCTTAACTGGATAGATGAAATCCGGCGATTCGCCCCCACACTGAACATTATTGATTTCCGTGAAGCGGAATCGGATGTATGCACAAAACTACAGGCATTTGATGTTGTGATATCAAGCTATGGCCTGCTCCAAAACCGGCTCGAACAGCTCGAAAAAGTCGACTGGCAAACCATCGTCCTTGATGAAGCCCAGGCCATAAAAAACCCAGCCACCAAACGTTCCCAGGCCACCATGAAACTACAGGGTCAGTTCAAACTCATCACCACCGGCACTCCGATTGAAAATCATCTAGGTGAACTATGGAATTTATTCCGCTTCATTAACCCTGGGCTATTAGGCTCACTGCAACAATTCAACCAACGTTTTGCCCTGCCCATTAGCCGTGACAATAACCCGGATGCGAGTATGCATCTTAAAAAACTTATCCAGCCCTTTATTCTTCGCCGCAGCAAAACCCAGGTGCTCAAGGAGTTACCCGCCCGTACTGAAATTGTACTGAATATAGAAATGTCTACGGATGAAACTAATCTCTATGAAGCCCTGCGCCGAGAAGCCGTGGAAAAATTTGCGCCTGACTCAACTGCACCCAAAAAGGGGCATCGTCAATTACAGATCCTGGCCGAAATAACAAAGCTGCGTCGCGCCTGCTGTAACCCACAGCTGGTGATGAAGCAGGCGGCACCGGAAAGCTCCAAACTTAAACTCTTCGCCGAAACCGTTGATGAGCTTCTGGACAACCACCACAAGGCCCTGGTCTTCAGTCAGTTTGTCGGACACCTGCAAATACTGGAGCAACATCTTCAGGATCGGGGTATTCACTACCAGTATCTCGATGGCAGCACGCCTGCCAAAGAACGCCGAAAACGAGTCAATGCCTTTCAGGCCGGTGAAGGTGATATTTTCCTGATCAGTCTCAAAGCGGGAGGCGTAGGTCTGAACCTGACGGCTGCCGACTACGTCATTCACATGGATCCCTGGTGGAATCCTGCAGTGGAAGATCAGGCCTCAGATCGCGCCCATCGAATTGGACAAACCCGCCCGGTCACCGTGTACCGTATGGTAATGAAAGATACCATCGAAGAAAAAATACTCGCCCTGCACAGCCGAAAAAGAGATCTGGCGGATAACCTGCTTGCCGGCACCGATGTCGCCGACAAACTGAATGCAGAAGATTTACTGGACTTGCTGAAGGAAGAATAAGAACAACTCATGAAGATAAACTATCACGATGCCGTCCCAAATTTGCTCTGGTTATTGTATTCCTGCGTGGGAACCAGATGAAATATGCCCTCCTTTTTGCGGCATAGCGTATAATTAGTATTTAAGCACTTCCAAATATTAACCCTCGAATTAGTGATTCCAATGACGATGCCATCCCCGCCGACTAAAACCCGCCCCGAACTTTTATTACCCGCCGGGACGCTTAAAAATATGCGCTACGCCTTCGCCTTCGGGGCCGATGCCATCTATGCGGGGCAACCCCGTTACAGCCTGCGCGTGCGAAATAATGATTTCACCCTGGAGAATTTACGCACGGGCATCAATGAGGCACATCAACTGGGGAAAAAATTCTTCATTACCAACAACCTCATGCCGCACAATGCGAAACTCAAAACCTACCTCACCGATGTGGAACCGGTGATCGCGATGCAACCGGATGCCTTGATCATGGCCGATCCTGGTCTGATTATGATGGTGCGCGAACGCTGGCCGGAGATGCCCATCCATCTCTCGGTACAATCCAATACCGTCAACTGGGCAACGGTGAAATTCTGGCAAGGACTGGGCATCGAACGCATCATTCTTTCGCGTGAACTGTCACTGGATGAAATTGAAGAAATCCGCCAGCAGTGTCCCGAAATGGAGCTGGAAGTCTTTGTTCACGGTGCACTGTGCATTGCTTACTCCGGTCGCTGTCTGCTCTCCGGTTATTTCAACCATCGCGATCCAAATCAGGGTAGCTGTACCAATTCCTGTCGTTGGGAATATAAGCTGCAATCATCGGAAGATAATGATTGTGGCGATGCCCAGAAAATTGATTTCGATGCCTTTAATGCGATGCAGCAAAACGCACCCATGGAAGGCGAAAAAATTGAACGCCACCCGTTGGCCGATCAAGTCTATTTAATCGAAGAGCAGGGCCGTCCCGGAGAACTCATGCCGATCCTTGAAGATGAACACGGCACCTATATTATGAACTCCCGCGACCTGCGCGCCATTCGTCATATTGGGCGACTGGCCAAAATGGGCATCAACTCATTTAAAATCGAAGGCCGCACCAAGTCCCATTATTATGTCGCTCGCACTGCACAAATTTACCGGCAGGCGATTGATGATGCTGTCAACGGCCGTGACTTTAATCCTGAGTTGCTAGGCAAGCTGGATGGCCTGGCCAATCGTGGCTACACCGAAGGCTTTTATCAACGCCATGCGGATCAGGAATACCAGAATTATCTCAGCGGCCACTCCATCAGTGATGCACAAAAATTTGTTGGTGAAATACGAAGTTATGATCCAGAAAAAGGCCTCGCAGAAGTACTGGTGAAAAATAAATTTGGCTGCGGTGATAAACTGGAAATTATCAACCCGGCCGGCAATTACGAATGTCAACTCGAACACATGGAAGATCTGTATGGCAAGGAGATGCAGGAAGCGCCCGGTGGCGGCTATCAGGTACGGATTCCTTTACCGCCCGCCCGTTACGACAAAGCACTGATTGCAAAATATCTGTAACCTCATCAGGCTATCATTTCATTTTATCCAGGGGACTCAATAATAATATGCCAGCCGATTTTAGCGCGATGAATAATCTTTACCTCTGTCTGGATCAAGGCGGACAGGCCAGCCGGGCCATAGTTTTTAATCAGGATGGACAGCTCATTGCCCAGGCGAGAGAAACCGTAGAAGCGAACCGACCAGCCGCCGATCGGGTTGAATACCCGGCCGAGGCTCTACTGCAATCCATTCAGAACTGTATTGAAAAAGTACTGAATGAGCTAGGCGATCGCCGCCACGATATTGTCTCCGCCGGCCTGGCTACCCAGCGTTCAAATATTGCCTGCTGGGACAAACAAACGGGCAAAGCCCTGTCTCCCATCCTGAGCTGGCAGGATCGCCGTGCCCACCAGTGGCTGGAACAACTTAAACCGGAAACAAAATTTATTCACCAGCGCACCGGCCTGTTTATGAACGCCCATTGCGGAGCCAGCAAGCTACGCTGGTGTCTGGATCATATTCCGGAAGTCCAACAGGCCGCCGCTGAACAGCGACTGGCTTTCGGGCCGATGGCCAGCTTCATTATTTACCGACTACTCGATGAACAACCCTTGCTCAGCGATCCGGTCAATGCCTCGCGTACCCAACTGTTGAATATGCGTACCTGCGACTGGGATCCCAAACTGCTCGAGCTATTTGGTCTGCCGCAGCAAAGCCTGCCGCAAGTCGTCCCTAACCAGCATCATTTTGGTACCCTGAGTATCGGCGATATTGCTATCCCCATGCAGCTGCTCAACGGCGATCAATCTACGACTATCTATGCCTATGGTCGTGTGCAGCCCGATACCGCCTACGTCAATATCGGTACCGGTGCCTTTGTCTCCCGCCCGTCAGGAATGGCACGTCTATTCAGCACCGATCTACTCACCAGTCTGGTCTTGCAGAAAAATAATCGTGACTGTGAATATGTGCTTGAAGGTACGGTAAATGGCGCGGCCTCCGCCTTCAAATGGCTGGCCTATGAAGAAACCATTGATAATATTTTTGAACATCTTGCTGACTGGCTGGAACAAAGCAACTCCCCGCCCATTTTTCTTAACGGCATTGGGGGATTGGGTTCGCCCTGGTGGATGGCTGAATTTAAATCCTATTTTCAGGGTGAAGGAAATAAGGCCGAAAAGGCCGTGGCCATTGCCGAGAGCATTATTTTTCTGCTCACTATCAACCTCGATAAAATGCATCACTTCGCCTCCCCGCCCGAGCATATTCAAATTACCGGGGGGTTGGCGAAACTCGATGGCCTCTGTCAGCGACTAGCCGATCTCTCTGAACTACCGATCTATCGGCCTCAAGAATGCGAAGCCACGGCACGGGGGATTGCCTACCTGTTAGCGAATTGCCCAGAACACTGGCCCGAACCCAATATTGGCATCTGGTTCAGTCCGCAGCCTAACCCGGCTCTGCATGATCGCTATGCCCGCTGGTCGGCAACCATGCCCGTGACTTAAATCTGATCCTGGGCCTGCCACTGTTGCAGTCGCGCCCGCATACGCGTGACATGTCCGCCATCCCAATACAACTTGTTGCAAACAGGACAGTAAACGGGCGTATCAATCTGGCTCTGGATTTTTTCCGGCAGGGATAAAAGCTGATCGGCACTGGCCACACGCAAGCTGGTGTTACAAACCATGCAACGACTAAAGGGGCGGTGCAGCCAGTTTATTGAAATTTTATCACCCAATTCACGGGCACAGTCATCAAGCCCGTCAGCGTCAAGCCACACCACCGTGCCGGGAGCACGACGATGTTCCAGTAATTTTTTATCGCGGGTAATGAGCAGACGATTTTCTTTCAGTGCCTGCTGCAGTAGTGCATAGTCAGTACGACCATGCTGTTCGATGACAGTGTCATAACCGGCGGCTCTCAGCCAGTTACCCAGACGCTGAAACATCTCATCACAAAGGAATTTCAAGTCGCGTGATTCGTTAACTCAATCGCAATCCACATTACGAATCACACCGGTAACGATGCCCAAAATCTGCACTTCTTCATTACGCAAATAAATGGCCTCCATATCGGGATTGGCCGGTTGCAAACGAATGCCATCGGCTTCGATATAAAACTTTTTCAGGGTCACGGTTTCACCATTAATCATAGCAATCACCGATTCCCCATTGGCGGCACTTTCACGTTTCTCCACCACGATGATGTCACCGTCTTCGATATTGTCATCAATCATAGAATGACCCCGAACCCGAAGCGCATAGCTATTTTTGCGCACCATGTTCGCAGGCACGGTAACTTTCCGGTGATCCTCATTTAAATCAAACGGTTGACCCGCCGCAACCCAGCCTAGCAGGGGAATTTCCTGCAAGGGCTCGGCAAACACATCAAGGGCCTCAAGTTCCGGGCTCCAGACAGGACGATTATTCTTTGGAATCAGGTAATTAATGTTATTCATTGAAGTGTTTTCCCCATTTTTTCTAACCATAGCCGGATCCCGACAGAAATTCAATGTTTAACACACTCAAAAATTCCCCCACAAAAAGAATCGCTACAAAGCAAAGCATGAGATACTGATAGTATGGATTCTGGCTCAAAAACTCTGCGGCTCTACTTACCCATATTACTGGCAATTACCTGCCTTGCTCTGCTCATGGCCAGCCTGTTGAATCCCTCACTAATAAATCTATTCCAGCCAACACCACAAGCACCGATTACCCTGACGATAAAGTTATTACCCAGGCCGGTCATTATTTCCAATCTCCATCTGCTGGATGCTCAAAATCATGCCTTTACCCTTGAAGGTCTGCAGGGTCGCTGGAGCCTGATTTATTTTGGCTATATGAACTGTCCCGATGTCTGCCCCGCTACACTCAGTATCATGCAACAGGTGTGGCGACAGTTGCGCGAACAAAAAGCAGATATGACGCAGTTTCAACTTATTTTCGTCTCGGTCGATCCAGATCGGGATCAACCTCAGCAGCTGCAGGAATATGCAGGCTATTTTGATCCTTCTTTCATCGGTATCAGTGGGGACGCGAATGAAATTGATAATTTCACCCGTCAAACCGACATTAAGTATGGCTTTGAAGATGAGGATGAAACCGGCAATTATGCCGTGAATCACAGTACCAGGATATTACTACTTGACCCACAGGCTCGTCTGCGTGCATTCTTGTCTTCGCCCTTTGACAGCAAGTCAATTACCCACGATCTACTTGCCATTCAACAATATTACGGTGTTCATTCATGAACCAATTCATTCGTCACCTTATTTTAATACTTGGCCTGTTACTTGCCCCTCTGGCTAACAGTGCTGCTCCGGCTTTATCTATCAACGGCGCGTATTCTCCTGAAGCCCCGCCAGTGGTCAAAGTCCTCGCGGCCTACATGATGATAGAAAATACATCCGCTAATGAGATAAAGATCACCGCAATCCAGAGTCCGGATTTTGACCAGGTTGAAATTCACCGCATTGATTCTCACGATGGCATGATGCGTATGGTCAAACAGGAGCATTTGACTATCCCGGCTGGTAAAGTCATTTCACTGTCCCCCGGTGAGCTGCATATTATGCTGCTGCAGCCACATCAGGTTTTTAAGGACGGCGATGTTATTTCATTGCAGCTAACGCTTAATAATGGTACTCAACAGACGATCAACGTGCCGATTCGTAAACGCAATTTATAATATCTGAATCACGGTTTCCTATGTCTGCTCCTATACCTGAACATCTGTTCGCACTACTGCAACGACTTCTGCCTCACCATTTTCTTTCCCGCATAATGCTGAAACTCACCCGCAGTCACGGACTGTTTCGACGCCTGTTCACACCCTGGTTTATTCACCATTTTAATATTGACATGAGCCAGGCGCGTGAGTCTGACTGGCGTCAATATGATAATTTTAACCATTTTTTTACCCGTGAACTCAAAGCGGGTGTACGTCCCATTGAGGGTGAGGAAAACGATTTGATCTGTCCGGTGGATGGCTGTGTCAGTCAAGCCGGGCCCATACAGAGCGATCGTATTTTTCAGGCCAAGGGGCATGATTACTCACTCAGCACACTACTGGGAGGGGAAAGCTCACACGCTGAAGCTTTTACCGATGGCGAGTTTGCCACCCTGTATCTGTCTCCCCGTGACTACCACCGTATTCACATGCCCATAGCCAGCAAGCTGCTAGAGGTCATTCATGTGCCCGGCCGCCTGTTCAGCGTCAACCCGGCCACTGCGCGCACAATTCCCGGTCTGTTTGCCCGTAATGAGCGCGTGGTCTGTCTTTTTGAAACAGCAATTGGCCCTATGGCCATGGTACTGGTGGGGGCGATTTTTGTCTCCAGTATCGAAACCATCTGGCAGGGCGTGATTACCCCGCCGGCCGGTAAACACATCCGTCGCTGGGACTATCGGGATAAAAATATTGTTCTGCAAAAAGCCGAAGAAATGGGGCGCTTCAACATGGGCTCAACGGTGATTTTATTATTCGCCAAAGATGGCATGAAATGGGATCAACGTATCAAGGCTGAGCAGCCCCTGCAAATGGGACAACGACTGGGCGAACCGGTTATGTGGGTACGACTGTAGGGTCGACTTCAGTCGTATAAGTTCGAAGCCAACCCCTGGTTCCCACGCTCCGCGTGGTAACCCATACGTATGTCGATTAGTGGAGTCCGGTATGCATTCCCACGCAGGAACGTGGGAACGAGGAGGGGCAGGAGCATGGGAACGAGGGGAAGCCAACCCAACCATTTCCTCGTCCCTCTGGTTCCCACGCTCCGCGTGGTAACCCATACGTATGTCGGTTAGTGGAGTCCTCCGGTATGCATTCCCACGCAGGAGCGTGGGAACGAGGGGGGGGGCAGGAGCATGGGAACGAGGGGGCGCAAGAGCGTGGGAATCTGCGCAGCTACGTTGTCGGTTCGTGTAGGTTGGGCTGAATAACATGAAGCCCAACACCCCTGGCCATACCCTGTTCAGGGAATAGTGGCCACTAGCGCCTTCATTTCTTCAAGTGAGAAGAGTTCGATCGCATCAGGAACGGTAGGGGTGTAGATCGTAAAATAATGCGAGAACAAATCCAGCCGTTCTCGGTTTGAAAGCATGGCAATCGCTGTAATATCAATATTCAAACGCAGTAAGGCCGTCTTTGCCGCCTGATAACGTTCTTCTTCCTTCTTTAGACGCACACTCACATGGTCGCTCACATCGGTTTCGGGGAGCTCGCCATTCAACATCCGAAATCCAGAGGCACAGGCTTCCGCGTGCAAAATCACTACATCCCGTTCCGCATTTCTGAGATTCACCACCATTTTTTTGATAAAGGGGTTTTTCAGTGAAGGTAACACTTTGCCTGTGCTATTAATTGTTTGGGTTCCTGTATTCATACCCTATGTTTTCGGGCGTAGGACAAAAATCATTAACACTTTTTTGAACAAATTTTTAGCTGCAGTCAGACAATGGCAAAACCCGAATTTATTAATATTCATACTTACTAACACGGCTATTCCGGAAACATCATAGTGAAATAGGGTAAGCTTTTGATCTTATAAGTATTCAGGCGCGTTCACATCCAAATGACAATACCCCGGCAATATCGGCCTGCCCCGTCATCAGCATAAGCAGACGATCAAGGCCCAGCGCCACCCCGGCGCAATCCGGTAACCCCTGTTCCAGGGCAGCTAGCACGTTTTCATCCAACGGCATCGTGGGCAGACCCGTCAATTGCCGCTGCCGATTCTCAGCCTCAAAACGCCGCCGCTGCTCCGCCGCATCGCTGAGTTCATGGAATCCATTGGCCAGTTCCATGCCATTAATATAAAGCTCAAAGCGCTCTGCCACCCCACCCTGAATACGTGCAAGTGCGGCCTGAGAAGCAGGATAATCATAAATAAACACCGAACAGTCGCGCGGCAATGCAGGCTCCACAATATGGCTCATCAACAAATCCAGCCAGGCATCACGTTCATCCCCCAGTGCAGGAACATCCAGCCCGTGCGTCCGGGCACAATCCTGCAAAGCCAGCACCTCGGCGACGAAAGGATCAACTCCGGCAAATTTCTGGAAGGCATCCTGATAAGACAGATATTGAGTCGGGCCAAGGACGAAGCCTGCATTCGTAGCATCACTGCTTAAATCCCGAACCAGTGCTTCCACTTCATGCATCAAAGCATGATGATCAAAGCCGAGGCGATACCATTCCAGCAGGCTAAACTCCGGATTATGTCGTCTTCCGGTTTCGCCTGCACGAAAAACTTTACAGATCTGGTAAATCGAACCACTGCCCGCAGCCAGCAGGCGTTTCATGGGAAATTCAGGCGAGCTGTGTAAATAGTGCGACGAACTCCCGGAGGGAGTCGCAAGAGCAAAACTATGAATATGTGGATCAGGCGTGGCCGCCTGTGACAACACGGGGGTTTCTACTTCGAGGACATCACGCTGACTAAAAAAAGCCCGTACCTGTGTCAGCAGACGCGCCCGTAAGCGTAAAGTATCGAGAGAGGCAGATGGCGACCAGTTAAACATAGGGATCAGGTTTTACAAAATTGCCTTCTGCAGGCGGGACAGAGCAAAGTGTCAGCGCACATGGGCAGGTTTCATGCCCACACTTAATCCTTGGCACGACTCACGTATTCACCGGTGCGGGTGTCCACTTTGATCATCTCTCCCACTTCGATAAACAGCGGCACTCGAACCACCGCGCCGGTATCACAGGTCGCCGGTTTACCACCACCACCTGAGGTATCGCCACGTAAGCCGGGATCCGTTTCGCTCACGGTCAGAATCACATGGTTGGCCGGAGTCACGGCGATTGGATTGCCGTTCCATAGCGTCACTGCACAAATATCCTGTTCTTTCAGCCATTTAAGCGCATCGGCAACGGCATTTTCATCTGCCCCCACCTGTTCAAAGGTATCCGGATCCATGAAATACCAGGCATCACCATCATTGTAGAGATATTGCATATCGGTATCGATAACATCGGCTGCTTCCACCGATTCTCCCGACTTGAAGGTTTTTTCCAGTACCCGCCCGGTTTTGAGGTTGCGGATTTTAACCCGGTTAAAGGCCTGTCCTTTACCCGGTTTGACGAATTCATTTTCAATAATGCTGCAGGGATCGCCATCAAGCATCAGCTTTAAGCCGCTGCGAAATTCGTTGGTACTGTAAGTTGCCATGTAAACCTCAATTATGCTGTTATGCTGTGCCGTCACACTGATACAAAAAAGCCATGATACCGAAAACCACCAAACTTTTGCAGTTAAGACCGGAAACAAGGACAGATAAATCCACCTGTTACCCTAAAAACTGGCAAAAACAACAAGCCGACGCCCTGCATGAGCCCTCCGAGCTACTACAACAACTGGCTTTACCTGACACCCTGCTTGCCGCCGCTAAAGCTGCCAGCACTGCATTTCCGCTACGAGTCCCGAATCACTGGCTGAAACAAATCAAAGCCGGTGATCTCGCGGATCCCCTGCTCCGCCAAATCCTGCCCATTGCCGAAGAATTACAACATTCACCAGGCTTCAGCACCGACCCGGTGGATGACAGCAGCGCACGCAGCGCTCCTGGCTTGCTACATAAATATCAGGGCCGAGTGCTATTAATGACCACCGGAGCCTGCGCCATTCATTGTCGCTACTGCTTCCGACGGCATTACCCCTATGCGGATGACAATTTATTGACACAACTGCCCGCCGCTCTGGATTATATCCACGCCGACGACAGCATCCATGAAGTTATTCTCAGTGGCGGCGACCCCCTGAGCCTCAGCAATGAACGCCTGAGCCGACTGTTTCAACAATTACAAACTATTCCCCACCTCAAACGCCTGCGTATTCATACTCGCAGTCCGATCGTGCTCCCACAGCGGGTCGATGCAGGCCTAATTAAACTCTTAGAATCCCTTAAATTACAAAAAGTTATGGTTATCCATTGCAACCACCCCAAGGAACTGGATGAATCTGTGGTGACCGCCTGCTCAAAATTACGTCAGTGCGGACTGACGTTGTTAAATCAGTCGGTGCTACTCAAGGGCATCAATGATGATGTCAACGTGCTCCAGCAGCTCAGTGAGCAGCTATTCTCCGCAGGAGTACTGGCCTACTATTTGCATCAGCTAGATCGAGTACAGGGCGCACAACACTTTGAGGTACCAGAAGCTGAAGCTATCGCCCTGCATAATGCCTTGCGTCAGCGACTCCCCGGTTATTTACTACCAGAATTAGTCAGAGAACAGGCCGGTGCAGGTGCAAAAATGCCTCTAAACCAAACCCCGGAAATGAAGATATTTTCATAATCATCGCCGGGCTGGGCAAAAAACCCCGATAAAAGTGAATTTTGAGCTGATGAACGGTTATTCTATGACCAATTGCTTATTTTTTAAACGACTTGATAGCATGCAGAATATAAATGAATATGCCATAATTTCAAGTAGTTAAACATCCGAATGCTGCCAGCCCGGAGTCGGCTGGCAGCAAACGAAATTTGTGGAGAATATATACGTGGCCAAGCCACCTGACATTAACATCCCCGAACGCAGCAAGCCTGGCAAGACCTCCTTCAGCATCCGCCCGAAAAAGGTTGAGCAATGGCTGGAGGATTTGCCACGCGCGAATCTGGGCGAAACGGCTCGCCTGCTTTACGACGCGCTTCTGGATGTTAATCAAACTAATTACTCCTACCAGGATCGACTGCGGTTTCTGGAATCACTACGTGATCCCATCCAATATGTAACGGACTCCCTGAAAAAACACTTCATCGGTGCAAGCTACCCACTGCCGATCAAAAATCAGAAAATCGCTGCCGCCACCCGCGAGATTCAAACCGCGATGGCGTTGGGTTACAAGATTGCCATAAGTGACATACTCACCCACAGTTTTCTATTCACCGACAAAAAGCTACTCACCACCTTGCTCCATCGCGCCATCACCTACTATGGCCGCACCCTGCTGACCTCATATCAGATTTATGCCCCCTGTGCACCGAACGTCTGGCTGGAGTTGCACAAGCTCTATCACATCGCCGAGTCCCGCAAACTTGAGAATCAACAGGTTGATGACTACCAGCGTGTCTATGTTGAGCGTGCCAGCATCAATGCTGAATACAGTCGCATTCTGCTACTTGCCCTGGCCTCGCCTTATAAATTACGTCAGGGTGAAGCCAGTAAGATTTACTTTACTCTTGAACGCTGGACCCGGCATTGCCAACTTTCCAATGTCGATGACTATAAAGATCGGGAAAGCGGCTTTTTTGGGGTAATGCTGGATCGTGATGCCCCGCCCCGCTCTCTGGCCATGACCATGCCGGAAGATTGTGATCCGCAACTATGCCGAATTTTAAACACCCAAACGCTAGCAGAATTAATTCGTGGTGAAATACAGGGCTCTGAAGATATCGGTGAAAGCACCATTACCAGCATTGAGCTATCCCGTCCCGATCTTTCACATGACTTGTTACGCCGGCTGCTAATCGCCTGGGGCGTAGAAACCAAGCGTAATTTCTCCCGTACCGATGCACATGAAAAAGTCGAGGTCAGCATCGGCCTGAACTCGATTCACAAACATATTGGCAAGCATCGTGGTGCCAAACAAAATGAGATCTACAATAATCCTGCTCATTTCGACAGCATGGTTATCGAAAATGTAAACGAAGAAAAACCAGATATATGGAATATGGTTTACCCCACCGAACTATCTGGCCTTGCACCCCTGGTCGAAGAGGAAATCAATCTTAACAGCCCGGACAGTAGTAACCCTACTTCGCCCAGCTATCAGCAGGGCAGCTGGGCAATTATTAATGAAAGTGCCGGTGGATATTGTCTGGAGTACCGCAAAGGCACGAGTGCCAAGGCACAGGTGGGTGAACTCATGGGCATTCGCCGCAAAAGTGATGAAGTATGGAAATGGGGTATTGGTGTCATTCGCTGGATGAAATTTTCCAGCACCCGCACTTTGCGCCTCGGGGTGGAAATGCTAAATCCGGATGCTGCTGCGGTCGGTATCCGCTCACTGGCGGCAGAGGGTGACAAGTCAGCCTATCAACGCACCCTGATGCTACCCGAAATTCACGCTATCCAGCAACCGACCAGTCTGATTACTCCACCCGCACCCTGGCGAGTTGGCAACCAGCTGTCGATTAATATCCTTGGTAAAACGGTGCAGGTGCAACTGACTGCCGTCACTCAATGTACCGGCCTGTTTAGTCAGTTCAATTTCAAATTCTTAAATGCCAAACAGGATGAAACTGACACCTCCGATGTCTCCGGACATTGGGAACTGGACAAGGACTTTGCCAAAATCTGGTCAGCCATGTAACTCGCTGGCAGTTTGTCAGATACCTTTAAGAACGCAGAACTCAACAGCGGACTTGATAATAATACGAGATACCGTTATATAAGAGCTTACTGATTTTCCCACAAGGCTAATAGTGCGTGAGTGACAAAAATTTACTGCGGATCCTTACTCTGTTTGACAATTCGGAAGAAGCCGAAGCACTGATCAACATCCTGCGCAATGCGGGACAGATTATTCGAGACATCCGCGTTGAGGATGAGGAAGATCTGCAAACAGCGCTGGATGAAAATCCTATCGACATTCTTTTGTCGAAAAAAATCACGCCCATCTATAGCGCAAAGCAGGCAGTCGAATTCTTGCGTAAAACAGATCGTGATCTGCCACTCATTGTCATCACCGAACCCGGTAAATCTCCTGAAGCACTTGATGAACTGCAGGCCGGTGCACGCGATATGGTGGCCATCGATCAACCTGAATTACTCCGACATATTGTTGACCGCGAAATCAGCGATCTAAATATCCGTCGTGCCTATCGTCGTAACGAACAAATGTTACTGGAAACAGAAAAACGTACACGTTATCTGATTGATCAATCTCGTGATGCTATCGCCTATGTCCATGACGGCATGCATATCTATGCTAATAGTGCCTACCTGAAAATGTTCGGCTATGCCGATCTTGAAGAAATTGAAGGGGTGCCTATTCTTGATATGGTCGGCACAGAAGATCATCCGGTGCTCAAAGATTTTCTGCGCAAATATGCCAAAGGCCAAAATACCGAAGATACTATTGAAGTTGAAGGCAAGCAGGTTAACGGAAACAGTTTCAACATTTTCATGGAATTTTCCCGCGCCAGTATGGAAGGAGAAAGCTGCTCACAAATTATCATTCGTGATCACTCTGACAGCGAAGAGTTAGAAAAACGTCTGCACAGTCTCAGTAAACAGGATCTACTCACCAATCTGTATAACCGGACTCACTTCCTGGAACAGATCAACAAGCTACTCAGCCTCTCGGTCGAAGGCAAAGCCCACGGCGTACTGATGTTTATCAGCATTGATAAATTTGACACCATTCGTGAGACGGTGGATATCTCCGGTGCTGACTTGTTGCTCGCCGATATTGCCGAACTGCTTACCTCTCATATCGGTAGCAACTGCATCCTCGCACGTTATGAAGGCCCGGTGTTTAGCCTGCTGCTGCATAATATCGATATCGATCAGGCTGAAGAAATCGCCAACACCCTGTGCTTGACCGTTAGCGAACATACTTCAGACATCAATGGAAAAATAATCAATCCGACTGCCAGCATTGGCATCATGCGTATTAATGAAACCATCAGCAATTCACAGGAATGTATCAGTCGTGTCGAAAAAGGCCGCCGTGCGGCACAACAGGCCGGTGGAAATCAATACTCGATATACAACCCTGCCATTGCCGAACTCGCTGAAAAAGAGCAGGTAAATCAATGGGCATTCTTAATCAAAGAAGCACTCAAACAAAATCGTTTCCGTCTGGCATTTCAACCAATCGTAAGTCTGCATGGTGAACCCGGTGCTCACTATGAAGTATTAGTACGAATGATTGATAAAAACAGGAAAGAACTGCAACCGGCTGAATTTATGTCGGTTGCCAATGATGCCAACCTAACGAAATACATTGATCGCTGGGTTATTGCCAATGTTTTCAAATTATTGCTTGAACGGGAAAAACAGGGGCTCAGCACACGCTTCTTTGTCAAAGTTTCGGAAAGCTCATTAATTGATCCCGCGTTTATTCCCTGGCTCAGTGAGCGCATTCAGGCTCTACAATTAGCCACCGAAAACCTGGTCTTTGAACTGGATGAAGATACCGCGCTGAACCACATAAAACCCGCAAAACAGCTTATTGAAGGACTGCAGAAGTTAGGCTGCCGCACAGCCCTGCATAATTTCGGCGTAGAAAATAATACGCTGGAATCACTCATGCAACTCAAGGTTAACTATATCAAGCTCCACTATGAGCTGATTCATAATCTGGCGCAAAGCGTTGAAAATCAGGAAAAAGTAAAAGTCATAACCAACTTCACCTCAGATGCTAATATTTTGGCTATCGCTTCTTTCGTCGAAGATGCCAATAGCCTGGCACTGCTCTGGCAGTGCCGGGTTGATTTTATTCAGGGACATTTCCTGCAACAGCCCAATTCAGAACTCAATTACAGCTTTGATGATGCTTTCTAGCCGATTGTTGGGCTTCATGTTATTCAACCCAACCTACCACCGATGCTAAGAACTTAGAACATAAATACGTAGGGTGGGCACTGCTTTTCGTGCCCACCCTACTGGTGATTATGCCGTAGGTTGAACCGAATAAAATGAAGCCCAACACCGGGCACAAGTACGGCTGAAGCCGTACCTACATTCAACAGCCCTTTTCATCTAACACATGCGAAACCAGTCCATCGGCCAGCTTGGGTTCAAACCAGGTAGACTTGGGCGGCATGACTTCATTGGCATCGGCTACGGCCATCAAATCATTCAACACTGTGGGATAAAGCGAAAAGGCAACCGCCATTTCACCGGAATCAACCCGTTTTTCCAGTTCAGCCAGACCACGAATGCCACCGACGAAATCGATACGCTTATCCACACGTGGATTAGCAATACCCAGCAGGGGGCTGATCAAATTATTCTGTAATAAACTGACATCCAGCCGTCCCACCGGATCATCGCTGCCGGGAACCAAATCTGAATTAATATTCAAACGATACCAGTTACCACCCAGGTACATGCCAAACTCCAGCGTACTCGCGGGGGATACTGTCTGCTCAGTTTTTTCAACTACAAAACTTTTTTCCACTGCGGCAAGAAAATCAGTTTTAGTCATACCATTGAGATCTTTTACTACGCGATTGTAGTCCAGAATTTTCATCTGATTGTCAGGAAAAATAACCGATAGAAAATAATCCGAGGCTATCGTGTTCTGTCCACTTTGTCGGCGCATTGCCGCCACCCGTGAACCGGCCGCTGAGCGATGATGACCATCGGCAATATACAGACAATCCATAGCATCAAAAGTATCGCTCAGAGTTTTAATATCATCCGCTGAATCTACGACCCACAAGGTATGTTGCACACCATCATCCGCCTGTAAATCATACTCAGCAGTTGTGCCACTTACTTTAGCAACCACCGCATCCACGGTGGCGTTCTGTCGATAGGTCAGAAAAACCGGCCCAGTTTGTGCGTTTAATGCATCAATCTGGCGCACCCGATCATCTTCTTTTTCCGGGCGAGTGAATTCATGTTTGCGGATCCGGTTGCTGTCATAATCTTCAACCGAGCCGACCGCCACTAATCCTGTCTGCACATGCTCGCCCATGAGCAGACGATAAACATAATAACAGGGCGAATTTTCCCGAAACAGAATCTTCTCATTTATCAGTCGTTGCAGATTTTCAGCCCCCTTTGCATAGACTTGCGGCGCAAAAGGATCGGTGCCTTCCGGCAGGTCAATTTCCGGCTTGGAAATATGCAGAAAACTATCCGGACGGCCCTCCACCCGACTGCGTGCCTCTTCGGTATTCAGCACATCATAGGGAGGGGCGATAACATCAGCAACATGTTCCTTGACGGGACGCAGGGCAGCAAAGGGGCGAATCAACGACATGGTAATTTCCTCTGAATTAGAATCGGCGGCATTGTACTACGAGGCAGGTGTCACAAAATAGCACCGACTCGAAAAAACCCATTGGTTACGGCTAAAACCCGGATTAGTTGATCCTGCTACAGATTACTCCCTCTCCCAGAACGGGTGGAATTCCCTGTTTAACGCTGAGTTATCCCCATAAAAAGAAAATATCGTGAACCACACGACTGCATGGACGCAGGAGGTAGGGCAACGCAGAAGCAGTTGCCGAGAGGACACAATGGTACACAGAGGTTTAATTTTGGTTCAAAGTAAATCTGACTATGGCATAAATTATAGAGTAAACCTCGAGATAACTGAGTATTTAATGACTATAACCCGACAGACATCACAGTACGGTAAGATCACCGCCAACCAGCCCGCTTTAGCGTTATAATTAGAGCCATGCAAGAACTGGATATACCCGCAACTGGAGAGAACGTCACCCCGCCACGCCGCACTGGCCGTCTACGCCTGCCCGAATACTTCCCCATCGCTTATAAACTGGCACTGTTATTTACCCTGCTCATCAGTCTCGGCATGAGCATCCTCGGACTGGTCGTGGTCAACAAGCAGACCCATCTGTTACAGAAGCAAATGAATAACTTCGGTCAAACCGTGGTCAACCAACTGGCAGAGTCCGCCAAAGAGCCTGTACTCTCAGACGACATCCTCGGACTCATGGTGGTCAGCAACAATCTGGGCAATAACAGTAATATCCTCGGCACGCTTATTTATGCAGATAATGGCAAGCTACTGAGCTCATCGGGTGTTATTCCCAGCGAAAGTATTCTCAGCCTCTATTCGCGCTCAGAAGAATTCGACCCCTCCAATTACAAAACCAACTGGACCGCACGGGATGATACCGGTCATGCCCTGGATGTTATTTCATTCATCACCCCCATTCGCTATCAGGACGTAATCGCCGGACATGCCGTGGTTTCCTTCAGTCGAAAACTAATGAATGAAGCTATTGATAACACCATCACGACTATTAGCAGCGCAACGCTGATTATGATATTGCTTGGCATCATCATTGCCTTTATTACCGGCAAATGGATATCCCGCCCCATTCACACCCTGATGAATGCCAGCCGCGCCATCGGTGAGGGCGACTATGATTACCGCATCAAAGATCGACGCAATGATGAAATTGGTTACCTCACCGAAGCCTTTAATGCCATGGCCGATGATCTGCTGGAAAAATCACAGGTGGAAAGTGCCTTCTCACGATTTGTCTCACCGACCATTGCCAAACAAATCATGAGTAATCTTGACCACGTCAAACTGGGCGGCAAGCATGTAGAGGCAACGGTTTTATTTGCCGACATCGTGGGCTTCACCAGCCTCTCCGAAAACCTGCCTGCCACTAAGGTAGCCGAACTACTAAACGAGTACTTCGGTTACATCGCAACCGTCAGCAACCTGCATCACGGCACTATCGATAAATACATGGGTGACTGTGTGATGCTGGTCTTTGGTGTGCCGGAATATGATTCGGATCATCGCTATAATGCCATTGCCTGTTCACTGATGATTCAGGCACTGGTTGAACAGCTCAATCAGAAACGACAGCAACAGGGGAAATTTCCGGTGCGTTTCCGGATCGGCATAAACTCCGGTGAAATGCTGGCCGGTAATCTTGGCTCCCGTCAGCGTATGCAATATACCGTCGTCGGTGAATCCGTGAATCTCGCCTCCCGTCTGCACACCGCCGCCGCAGAAGGACAAGTCATTATTACCGAGACGCTGTATCAAGACGAAAGTGTACACCAGCGCATCCAGGCCGACTTCCATCAGGAGATTAGTTTACGCGGCATTGCAAAGCCGGTTTCAACGTATATTGTCAGTCATATCCTGGATCAGCAGCAGAATACAGAAAAAACCATCAACCGGATTCTTTCCCGACAACACGTAGCATGAGAGCTCTGAAAAAACTCATCTTACTGATCAGTTTCAGTCTTCTTGCTGCCTGTAGCTTTCTGCAATCATTCCACAGCCAGTCACCGGAATACATTGAAATTTTGCTCAAAGAAAAACAATATGGTAAAGCACAAAATATACTCCAGAATAGCAGACAGGATCATCCCGACTATCCGACTTTAATGGCACAGAAAAAACGTCTGCAAAAATTAAGTCGACAGCTGGAAACTGAAACACTCTCCCAGATAGAAATTTTTCAGCATAAAAATAAATGGCATCAGGCATTGCAACAACTTAACCATGCCCGTGAAATTTTGCCACAGAGCCAAACCCTGAAAACAACTGAACAAAAATTTATGCTGGCGCGCCAGAAACGCATCAATGAACTCAATATGAAAGTTGATATTCATAAGGGCATCTGGCTACGTGATGCCGAACCACTGCTCGATGACCTGGTGCAAACTCAACCGGATAACTATGAACGGCGGCAACAGCAACAACAATTTCAGCAGGAAAAATCCCGGACTCTGAAAAATCTTGCCCGTTGTGCCGATGAAGCCATGAATGAAGAGCTTTTTGAACTGGGACGTCGCTGTATCATGCTGGTAAAGCAAATTGATAATACACATAAATATACCGCCAGTCTGAGTGCGGCAAAAGCAAAACTGCAGGCTCATGACCATGCCTGGCATCAGCAGCAAAATAAAATAAGTACTGAGTTACTTAAAGAATTAAAACAGGGCTACAGTCATGACAACCTGCTGCGAGCCAGCCTGCACCTGCAAAAATTATCTCGCTATAAACAGTCGACCGAAGAAATCAAATCCATTAGCCTACTGCAGCAGGAACTTAACAAAGGCATCGCCCAGAGCATGGATGCCGGCCGTCAACTTTATAGTGAAGGTAAAGTCAGCGAAGCGTTGAGCATCTGGATCAGCCTGCGAAAAATTACCGCCGATAATGAAGCACTGGAAGCCCATATCAACCGCGCACAGCGGGTATTAGAAAAACTGGAGCGTCTGGGGAAAAGCCAGCCCTCCAATAACAAAGCCCCCTATTCCCAAAAATCACAATAATCCACCAACAACATCGTTATTTGCAAAGCACTAACAAGCTATCGCCACTATCCCGGTAGCCTCATAGAAATATTTCGTACGTTTATTATTCTGTAAGCGCTCAATTTCTTAAAGCCATTAAAAACATGAAATGTAACTACTCAACCCATAAACTATTTTCTCTTTTTTTATGATTTACTGATGAGCTATTAGATGAACCCGCCAGCTCAAACAAACCTTATCAAAATTATCGTAAACGTCTTGATCAATTATTTAAAATAGCTGGCGATGGTTGCTGGGACTGGCACACAGTAAATTGATGGGGGGTCGGTCATACCTGTACGACTGAAGTCGAACCGACAATAAAATTTAACCACAAGCGGCGAGGAATTATACCCATAGATATTGAAATTCACAGGGCTAAAAATTATTCAATTTGATGCGTTATCAAAAAAAGTTACATCCTCTAATTTATTTTTCTTCCGGATGCATACGATCGACTTTACGGAAACTCGATGGCAACAGGTGGCCACGCTGAGCTCGTTCACCTTCGAATTTTTCCATGGCGGCTGTTTTCAATATTTTTTGTTGCTCGGCAGAATGAAGAACCAGATAATCATCCTGTTCGATGACCGTAATTGCAGTGACAAATTCCTGCCGTAGTTTTGCTTTCTCTGCAGGAATATTAATAATTTTTACGCCCTTACCTTTCGGCATCAGCGGCAGTTCTGAAATATGGTGCATGAGCATGTGTCCGTCATTCGTCACCACCGCAATCCAGTGTGTTTCCATATCGGCCACCGGTACCGGCGGTAATACCTTTGCTCCTGCCGCCACTTTCAACATGGCTTTGCCTTTCTTGTTCTTGGTAATCATATCTTCAAGACAACCGACAAAACCATAACCAAAATCAGTGGCAAGTAAATACAGTTGCGATGGATCACCACTCATGACACCACAGAAAGTTGCACCACTGATCGGAGTCAAACGACTGGTCAGTGGTTCACCCTGACCGCGTGCGGAGGGTAAAGTATGTGCCGGCAGGGAATAAGTCCGTCCGGTTGAATCAATAAAGACGGCTAACTGGTTGGTCTTCGCGCGCGCGCAATCAAGCCAGCTATCACCGGATTTATAATTCAAACTAAGCGGATCAACGTCATGGCCTTTGCCGGCACGTACCCAGCCTTTTTCAGACACAATAATGGTGATCGGATCGGCGCTGATCAGTTCGGTTTCACTCATGGCCTGGGCAACATCACGAGACACGATGGGTGAACGGCGATCATTGCCATGTTCTTCGATAATGGCTTCCAGTTCTTTGCGAATCAGTGTTTTCAAACGCTGACTGGATGACAGTGTTTTCTCCAGTCCCTCACGCTCTGCACTGAGTGCTTTTTGCTCAGCGCGGATACTCATTTCTTCGAGTTTGGCCAGATGCCGCAGTTTTAATTCCAAAATTGCTTCAGCCTGCTCATCACTAAGCTTAAAGCGTTTCATCAATACCGGCTTGGGCTTGTCATTTTCACGAATAATTCGAATGACTTCATCAATACTAAGATAGGCGATGAGCAAGCCATCTAGGAGATGCAGACGGCTGGTAATTTTATCCAGTCGATGTTGCAGACGACGACGTACAGTTTCAGTACGATAAGTCAGCCATTCTTTTAATAACTGAAGCAGATTTCTGACCGCCGGACGACCGTTCAGCCCGATCATATTCATATTGATGCGGTAGCTGCGTTCCAGATCCGTGGTCGCAAACAGGTGCGTCATTAACTCATCTATATTGATTCGGTTAGAGCGAGGAATGATCACCAGCCGGGTTGGATTTTCATGATCGGATTCATCACGCAGATCCATCACCATGGGTAATTTTTTCGCATTCATCTGCGCTGCGATCTGTTCTAATATTTTTGATGGTGAAGCCTGGTGTGGCAGCGCCGTCACAATAATATCGTCCCCTTCTTTTTCATAACAGGCACGCATACGCAAGCTGCCTTTGCCGGTCTCGTACATCTGTAACAGATCAGCTTTAGGGGTAATGATTTCTGCTTCGGTCGGATAGTCCGGGCCGGGTATAAATTTGGTTAATTCTTTTAAGGTCGCCTTTGGATTCTGCAGAATATGAATACAGGCAGTGACCACTTCACGTAAATTGTGTGGCGGAATGTCGGTAGTCATACCGACAGCAATACCGGTCGCACCATTGAGCAATACATTTGGCACTCTGGCGGGTAAGAGCACCGGTTCTTTTAAACTACCATCAAAGTTAGGCTGCCATTCAACCGTACCCTGACCTAGCTCTGATAATAATAGATCCGCATAAGCGGAAAGCCGAGATTCGGTATAACGCATGGCAGCAAAGGACTTGGGATCATCCGGTGAGCCCCAGTTGCCCTGTCCCTGTAACAAGGGATAGCGATAGGAAAAGGGTTGCGCCATTAACACCATGGCTTCGTAACAGGCCGAATCGCCGTGCGGATGGAACTTACCGAGTACATCACCAACGGTACGTGCGGATTTCTTAAACTTGGAACCGGCTTTCAGGCCCAACTCGGACATAGCATAAATAATACGCCGCTGCACCGGTTTAAGGCCGTCACCAATATGCGGCAGAGCACGATCCAGAATCACGTACATGGAATAATCCAGATAGGATCGTTCGGTGAACTCTTTTAAGGGTAAGAGTTCGATATTGTCGTCAGCTGTTATGCTTGCCATAATTTTTCACTTTTTTTACTATCTAACGCCAAGAACGCCAAATTTACTGGTTACCACGCTCCTGCGTGGCAACCCATACCCGGATTCAATTAGTGAACTCTCGTATACATTCCCACGCAGGAGCATGGGAACGAGGGTAGCTCTGTGTCTTTACGTTGAAATATTTATTCAAACCTCAGCCAGATCGCCTTTATCTTCTAGCCATTTTTTCCTGTCAGCGGCACGTTTCTTTGCCAACAACATGTCCATCATCTGTTCAGTGCCATCGCCGCTTTCTGTCACTAGCCTTGCCAGTCGGCGAGTATCCGGATCCATAGTGGTTTCACGCAGTTGCAGAGGATTCATTTCACCCAGTCCTTTAAAGCGGGTGACGTTAACCTTGCCTTTTATTTTTTCGGCGCTGATTCTATCCAACACACCCTGACGCTCAGCTTCATCGGTCGCATAGTAAACCTGCCTGCCGACATCGATGCGAAATAGCGGTGGCATGGCCACATAAATATGACCTTCATCAACAAGATCTTTAAAGTGGCGCATAAACAACGCGGTTAACAAAGTCGCAATATGTGCACCATCGGAATCAGCATCGGCAAGAATAATCACCTTGCCATAACGCAGTCCTTTAATATCATCCGAGCCGGGATCAACGCCAAGGGCGACAGATATATCATGTACTTCCTGTGATGCCAGTACCTCGGAAGAGTCCACTTCCCAGGTGTTTAGAATTTTGCCGCGCAACGGCATGATGGCCTGAAACTCACGCGCTCGCCCTTGCTTGGCTGAACCACCGGCAGAATCACCTTCGACTAAAAACAATTCACCCTGCATCGGATCCTGGGTTGCACAGTCGGATAATTTACCCGGCAGTGCCGGCCCCTGCGTGACTTTCTTGCGAACCACTTTTCGCCCAGCACGTAATCGACTCTGGGCATTGGCCACCGCCAGTTCGGCAATGAGTCCGCCTTCTTCCACGTTCTGATTTAGCCACAGGCCAAAGGCATCTTTAACAATGCCAGAAACAAAGGCCGCACATTCACGCGAAGACAGACGCTCTTTGGTTTGTCCGGAAAACTGCGGATCACCAATTTTAACCGAGAGCACATAACTCACTTTATCCCAGACATCTTCCGGCGAAAGTTTAACCCCTCGAGGAATGAGATTATGAATCTCACAGAACTCACGCATGGCTTCGGTCAGGCCGGTGCGCAGGCCATTAACGTGGGTGCCGCCTTGTGCCGTTGGAATTAAATTAACGTAACTCTCGGCAATATTTTCACCCCCGTCCGCCACCCAGACCAGGGCCCAGTCCACGACTTCATCATTGCCTGCCATGCTACCGGTAAACATATCCTGAGGCAGGGCTTCCACCCCGTTCAGCGCATCCATCAGATAAGCATTAAGACCGTCCTCATAATGCCACTCTTCAGTTTCACCACTTTTCTCATCGGTAAAACTCACCATTAAACCAGGACACAGAACCGCCTTGGCGCGCAGCACATGTTTCAAGCGGAGAATGGAAAAATGTGGCGAGTCGAAGTATTTAGTGTTTGGCCAGAAGCGCAGAGTCGTGCCGGTATTGCGCTTGCCCACACTGCCAGTTTCTTTCAACTCGGAAACCCGTTCGCCGTTGGCAAAGACCATATTATATTCTTTGCCGTTGCGCTTGATCCAGACTTCCAGCTTCTTCGACAGGGCATTCACCACGGATACCCCGACACCATGCAGGCCACCGGAGAACTTATAATTTTTATTGGAGAATTTGCCACCGGCATGCAGACGGGTCAGAACCACTTCCACACCGGAAATTTTCTCGCCCTTGTGTTTGTCCACCGGCATACCTCGCCCGTCATCACTGACCTGCAGGGAGCCGTCTTTGAACAGCACCACGTCCAGTTTACTGGCGTAACCGGCAATGGCTTCATCGACGCTGTTGTCGATAACTTCCTGGCCCAGATGATTAGGACGTTCGGTCTGGGTGTACATGCCGGGACGTTTGCGTACCGGCTCGAGGCCACGTAAAACCTCAATGGCATCGGCGTTATAGGATTCTTTACTCATAAAACCCGCAGTATTTGAGTCAAAATAAATTTCAGGCTGCATTCTACGGGTTTTGTAACAGGGGGAAAAGACGTTAGAGAGAAAGAATTCACCCTGGAGGTGATGGGGGTATTTTAGGTGGGTTTTGGGATTCGTTATAGATTCGACTTCAGTCGTACCCAGCCAACACCAGTACGACTGAAGTCGAACCACAAACGAACCTACACTTTAAATCGACCTACCAGCTCCTGCAGCTCTACTGCAACCTGATTTAACTCGGTACTAGCATTGGCAAGTTCCACGGTCTGGCTCGAGGTATTTTCCGCAACCTGATTAATATTAATAATATTTTCGTTGATTTCCCCGGTGACCGTGCGTTGTTGCTGAGCTGCATCGGTAATTTGCCGATTCATTGCCGTAATTTCATCCACCGCGGAAGTAATGGCATCCAGTGCCGCCCCTGCAAGCCCGGCCTGCTCAACGCTTTCACGTGCCAGCTTACGTCCGCTTTCCATTGCCGTTACTGCCTCCCGCGAACCCCGTTGCAGTTTCTCAATCATCTGCCTGATTTCCTCTGTCGAAGATTGAGTGCGTGCCGCCAGATTACGAACTTCATCAGCCACCACCGCAAAACCCCGTCCCTGATCGCCAGCACGTGCGGCTTCAATCGCCGCGTTCAGGGCCAGTAAATTCGTTTGCTCGGCAATCCCGCTGATGACCTCAAGTACCGAGCCAATATTTTCACTATCGCCTTCCAGTCGCTGAATCACATCCGCCGCCTGTTCTACCCCAGAGGCCAGGTTTTCAATTGAGTTGATCGTAGTTGCCAACACTGTGCGGCCATCACGAGACTGCTCATCCGTGCGGCTGGCAATTTCGGCGGCCGACTCAGTATGCTGATTTACATTATCCACCGTGATTGTCATGGCACTCATTGCATTCACCATGTCTTCAATCTCATTTCTTTGTATCTCTACGCCTTTCATGGTCTCATCACTGATCACCATCATTCTATCGGCGGCTGTTCTCAACGTGGAGGTCGACGTTGAAACACGCAAAATTGTATTCTGTATTTTTTCAACAAAACTATTAAAGCCGGTCGATAACTGAGCCAACTCATCATCTCCCCGTACTTTCATACGCCGAGTCATATCACCTTCACCATGGGCTATATCGGTCATCGCATCCGCCGTCGCATTCAACGCACGGGAAATTGAGGTCGTCAACAGAGAACCACCACCAAAGCCGATAATCATACCCAGCATCAGCAATCCCCCAATCAGTTTACTCATAATAGTAACCTGTGATAACAAACTATCTGCCATCGTTTCAGAGATAGTCCACTGATGCTGAACTATCCAGATCAAATCCTTTTTAATCGTGTCTACAAGCGGACTGATCTCACTGGCAATCAAATAAGCATCCATACGCCATTTATTGCTGCTATGAATTTTTATCAAGGTATCCTGAAGTTCAAAATAGACCTTTATTTTCTCATCAATAACGGCTACTGCTTCTTCCTGTTCAAAACTAAGCAGATCGCCATAAGCCTGAATTTTACTAAAGGCTTTTTTGAACCCCCCTCGATAGAGTTCAATATTGGTAATATTGGCTTTCCCTCGAAAGGCGATAAAAGCTCGATTAACATTGACGATGTTCATCCATATCTGACGTAGTTCGGCAAGTTCCAAAAGCAGGGTGCGACGTTCTTCAGTCAAATCTTCTTCACCCTCAGATAGAATCATCTGACTTAGATTTTGCTGAATTTCCGTCGCCATCGGTTCCATTTTACCGGCTGAAAAACCGATACCCGGCTGATTTTTACTAAAGTTGATCGCCAGCTCCAGCATTTGAGTCTGGTAGCCCCGATAGCGTTCGATACCCTTATTGATGACCTGTACCCGCTCCAGCATCTCCGCATCTTGCTGTACATTAGGCATCAACTGAATTTGTTCAAGCTGTTGCGGTAATAGTGCCAGCAGGCGTAAATATTCCGCCTTGTCATGTTCTGATTTACTCAGTAAATAGAAACCCAGTGCGGCATTCGCGCCATCCAGCGTCTCTGCCAATTTCATCGAAAAAATAACAGTGGGTTGAGCAACTTCGGTGACTTCAGTAATTTTTGTGCGAGCATCAAACAGGCTATACAAAGCCGTTAATGAGACTACCAGCAGCAGCAACGCCAGCCCGGCAAAACTAAACCAGAGCTTGTGGCTGATTTTGAAACGCGAAAATATTCCGAAAATACCCGATTGCGGCGATGACATAAACTACTCACTTCAATGGTGGAAATGGTAACAATGTTATTTATCGACACGTTTCGAGGATTTCTTTAAGTATGTTCGAATAAAATCAACATAAAATGTGGCAGTACTAGCTGAGCAGCAATACGCAACGGGATATGCAGGTACGGCTGAAGCCGTACCTGCAGGGGATAGCTACAGCTTGACACCCAGGCGGTGGGCGACTTCTTCGTAGGCCTCGACTACACCGCCTAGTCCCTGACGGAAGCGATCTTTGTCGAGTTTTTCGCGGGTTTCGATATCCCAGAGGCGACAGCCATCCGGAGTGAATTCATCACCCAGCACTAGCGACCCCTGATAACGACCGAACTCCAGCTTGTAATCGACCAGCAACATGCCTGCATCATGGAATAGTTTTTTCAGGATAGTATTAACCTTGAAGGTCAACACTTTCATCTGCGCGATCTCATCTTCTGTCGCCCAGTTAAATGAAATGATGTGGTAATCATTGATCATCGGATCATGCAATTCATCATTCTTGAGGAAAAACTCAAAGGTCGGTGGAACCAGATCCAGACCATCTTCAACTCCCAGACGTTTACACAGGCTACCGGTGCTGATATTACGCACCACACATTCAATCGGCAGCATCTGTAAATTTTTTACCAGCGATTCTTCATCACTGATAATTTTTTCATGATGAGTAGGAATACCTGCCGCTTCAAGCTTGTCCATGATGAATGCATTGAAATGATTATTAACCATCCCTTTGCGATCAAGCTGTTCTATCTTTTCACCATCAAAAGCCGAAGTGTCATTACGAAAATGCAGAATCAGTTTATCTGCATCATCAGTGGCATAAACCGTTTTGGCCTTGCCGTTAAATAATTCGGCCTGTCTTTTCATTTCAAGCTCCTGAAATTGTTTTGTTATAAATTTGTTGAGTTAAATACATATTAATTATTGCTCTCTCTCCCCAGACCTCTGCCGAAGGAAGAGGGAGCTATGATGTGCAATGCTTATAAATCAAATTTCGCACCAGTCGAAACCCTGTTCCTGGCTTGCAAATATTATCCAGTCACGATCACAGTCGGCAGCTTCGACCAGTGCATCACAGGCCAGAGCCTGGGTATTATTTTGTTCACTAATATGTGCAATAACCAGATGCTTTAAACCTGCATGTTTCAGCTTTGCCAGTAACGCGGCGGTCTGCTTATTACTTAAATGTCCAAGCCGACTCGCCACCCGCTGTTTCAGTGAACGATGATACGGGCCCTGCTCCAGCATCAACTCATCATGATTACATTCCAGTAACAAAGCATCACAAGCCTCAAGCTGTGTTTCGATATGCGGTGTAATCATTCCGGCATCGGTTAACATGCCCAGCCGGTGTTGACCCTGGCGAAAAACAAACTGACAGGGCTCACGGGCATCATGCGGAACCGGATACGGCTGGATGGCTAAATCCTTTACCCTGAATTCCTGATCCACATCGAGAAAATTAAGTGCGGATAATTTTCCCAATGTCGCCTTGCTATGGGTTCCCCGCGTCATCCATAGCGGGATATTATATTTACGCGACAGCGGCCCGGCACCGCGGATGTGATCACCGTGTTCGTGGGTGATCAAAATGGCATCAAGCTCGCTAGCTTGCAGTCCATAGCGTGATAAGCGTGCTTCCGTTTCTTTTAAGCTAAAACCACAATCGACCATGACACTGGTTTCACCCGTCTGCACCAGCGTCGCATTGCCTTTACTGCCACTACCCAGAGAAGCGAAGCGCATCCGCCTACTTCAGGTAAGTCTGTAGTTCAGTTAAAACCAGCTCAGCCAACTTAACCGACACCGGCTGACCGTCTCGACTACGGACTGAAATTTTCACTATTTCATCCTGCCGATCCAGCTTTAGAATAAACTCATTGGTGTCAGCCACGGCATCACTGCCGAACATGCTTTCAAACCAGCCCTTATCCTGCTTGTCGCGGAACTCTTTACTCAAGGAGAAATAATAAACCCCGGCTGATCGATTTCGATCCTCAACATGTACTCCAAGGCGATCCATTGCCAGTCCGACCCGTCGCCAGGTGCGTGGGAAGGTTTCAGTCACGTGCAAATATGGTTTATCATCTTCTGTCACCATTTCAGCACGTGAAGCACGCTCCTCTCCGGTTACAGCCACAGCAGTATCTTTCTTCATCCCCTTGAATACCAGAAAACGCATGAGCATTTCTTTTTCTAAATCAGGATCAGAATTTCGATATTCCCAAAAAGTATCATCAGCATCACTATTGCCATCATCAATATGTTTTTCACGCAAGCCCTGATGGGTGATGAAGAGCAGGGTTTTGTCACCATCCCGTTCTAGTCGAGCGCGATAGCGATCTTTCAAACCAGAGGAACTGAAGCTATTAAAAATAACTGCAAACCAGTTATCGGACAGCTCCACCCGGTTTTCCTGCCAGCCGGTTTCAACCAGTCCGACTTTTTTATCTTCATGAATTATTTCAAACCCCAGCGATTTAAAGAACAGGCTCAGCTTCGGCCAGACTCTTTCTGCGGCAGCATCGAACTCCAGCCAGCGTACTGCACCATCACGCTGCATGCGCACACCCTGAACATCAGCCACCAGACTATCACCGGCTATTCCCTTATTTTGATAAGAGGACAAACTGGTTTGCTCGGCGGCAATAGAAGGGATTTTCAAACTATCATCACCCTTGGGTAAAACCAGATCGGGTGGTACGTCCAGCTCTCGGTCGTTTTCACTCTCGGCATCGTAATCCCCTTTATAGGGATTCGATGAGCAGGCCAGAATACTGAGTGACAAGATCAAAAGACTGAAATTTTTGCCTGAGAACAAACTTACTAACATCGTTGCTACCTGGGGGATTTAGGACCGGAAATCTAATCGGCCTGAAGAACACCGGCCTGTTGCAGGGCCTGATGAATACTATTTCGATACGTTTTGGAAAGAACGGTCAGCGGCAGGCGAATGCCGGCTTCCATCATGCCCATATCATGCAGGGCCCATTTTACCGGAATCGGGTTCGCTTCACAAAACAGGCCGTTATGCAGGGGCATCAGGCGTTCATTTATAGCTGTCGCGCGATCCCGCTCACCAGCCAGCGCCGCCGCACACATTTCATGCATTTGGGCGGGAGCGACATTGGCGGTGACCGAAATATCGCCCCGCGCGCCAAGCAGAATCAGCTCCATGGCGGTGGCATCATCACCGCTGAAAATGGCAAAATTATCGCCACAGCGCTGAATCAGCTCACGGCCACGTTCGATATCACCGGTAGCATCCTTAATACCCACGATATTTTCAATCTCAGCCAGCCGTACAACCGTCTCGGTCAACATGTCCACCGCAGTACGGCCCGGCACATTATAAAGAATCTGGGGGATTGCCACGGCGGCTGCCACCGCTTTGAAATGCTGGTACAAACCTTCCTGGGTCGGCTTATTATAATAAGGAGTCACCAGCAGGCAGGCATCCACACCGGCTTCTTTGGCACAGCGGGTCAGTTCGATGGCTTCTGTGGTGGAATTGGAGCCGGTTCCGGCAATAATCGGGATTCGACCCGCTGCCAGCGCCACTATCTGACGCACAACCTCACAATGTTCCGCCGTATCCAGGGTTGCAGATTCACCGGTGGTACCCATGGCAATAATAGCATCGGTACCATTTTCCACGTGGAATTCGACCAGTTTCGCCAATGCCGACTGATCCAGACTGCCATCCTCGTGCATGGGAGTGACCAGTGCCACCAGACTACCTTGAAACATGCCGTTCTCCGAAAAAAGGCTCATGTTACTTGCCCTGTCGGCTGCTGACAAGCTGTAGCTTCGCCTACACCCGCACCATTTCAATCGAACGGGGACGAGAGATGCCGCTGGACTGGCTTCGAGCAGGTTCGACTGAAGTCGAACCTGCCGCCACATCACTGTAGGCAGTGAATAATTTAAGTCTGCAAGCTTCAACTATCTCGAAATTGCGGGTATGCCTGTGACCTCCGGTGGTTTAAGATAAGTTATCACTGGCAACAATATGGATACTGAAATGCCCGTAAAAACTGGTCGGAAAATACCCGACTTCAGCCTCCCTGCCACGGGTGATCAGCACCTCAGTCTGTCCGATTTCAAGGGCAAAAATATCGTCCTTTATTTCTACCCAAAGGACAGCACCCCCGGCTGTACTCGTGAGGGGCAGGATTTCACCGAACAGCACAATAAATTCAAACGCCAGAAGACCATCATCCTCGGCATCTCACGTGACACGGTTCGCAGCCATGAAAACTTCAAGGCCAAACAAAGCTACACATTTGATTTGCTCGCCGACACTGATGAAGAAGTCTGCACCCTGTTTGAGGTGATGAAAATGAAAAATATGTATGGTAAACAGGTACGCGGTATCGAACGTAGCACCTTCCTCATTGACAGCGCAGGAAAACTTCACAGGGAATGGCGTAAGGTGAAGGTCGACGGACATACCGAAGAGGTACTAGCGGCAGTTAAAAAATTGAATAAGTCCACAGATTAAAAACATTCCTGTCGAAGAGTATTAATAATGGTAAATAAACCTCTGCGTCTTCGCGCTTCTGCAATCAACTCCATAGATTAAATTTAAAGAGGAAACCTCAACACAATGAATAAACGTCTGTTTGTGATTGACTCGAATGTACTGATGCACGATCCCACCGCCCTGTTCCGTTTTCAGGAACACGATCTTTTCCTGCCGATGATGGTGCTGGAAGAACTGGACCACAACAAAAAAGGCCATTCTGAAGTAGCCCGCAATGCCCGGCAAACCAGTCGTTTTATCGATGAACTGATGGGGCACGCCAGCAAGGATGAAATCGAACAGGGCATCAGTCTCGATCTCCACCATTTAAATGAAGATGAAAACGATCGTAAAAGTGAGAAGAGTCTAAGTGGACGCCTGTTTTTCCAGACTCTGGCCCATTCCAACACCCTGCCCGATTATCTGCCCGGCAGTCTGCCCGACAATAATATTCTGGGCACCGCGCTTTCTCTGCAAGGCAAATTTAACGGCCACAGCGTTACTCTGGTTACCAAAGATATTAACATGCGCATCAAGGCTTCAATTCTAGGATTGCACTCCGAGGACTACCACAACGACAAAGTGCTGGAAGATGTCGAGCTGCTCTACAAGGGCAGTTACGAACTGGAAAACGACTTCTGGGAAAAGCACGGCAAAGAACTGGATTCCTGGGTGGAAGAAGGCCACACCTATTATCGTCTACACGGCCCTGAAGTGGAAAACTGGATCCCCAGTCAGTTTATTTATACCGCTGCTGGTGACTTTCAGGCCATCGTCCGTGAAATCAAGGACGACACCGCCATCATCGAAACTACCCGCGACCACATCAGTCCGGAGCATTCCGTCTGGGGCATTCATGCGCGTAACCGAGAACAGGATTTTGCCCTCAACTTACTCATGGATCCGGAGATCGACTTTGTCTCTCTACTCGGCATGGCCGGCACCGGCAAGACTCTGCTAACGCTGGCCGCAGGACTGGAACAAACGCTGGAACAAAAACGTTATACCGAGATCATCATGACCCGGGTGACGGTTCCCGTTGGCGAAGACATCGGCTACCTGCCCGGCACTGAAGAAGAGAAAATGGCACCGTGGATGGGTGCACTTATGGACAATCTTGAATTTCTCACCGAGACCGATCAAGGCGGCGACTGGGGCAAGGCGGCCACCCAGGATCTGCTCAGCAAGCGCATCAAGATCCGTTCAGTTAATTTCATGCGTGGGCGCACCTTCCTCAACCGTTTTATTATTATTGATGAAGCGCAAAATCTGACTTCAAAACAACTAAAAACCTTAATCACCCGCGCCGGCCCCGGCACCAAGGTTGTTTGTCTCGGCAACATTGCCCAGATCGATACGCCCTATTTATCGGAAACCACTTCTGGTCTGACCTATGTCGTCGATCGCTTTAAAGGCTGGAACCACGGTGGCCATATCACCCTGGTTCGTGGCGAACGTTCACGGCTGGCGGATTATTCTTCTGAAGTGCTTTAGGGAAGCTATGATTAATTCCTCCGTTCGTGGTGAGCTAGTCAAACCACGAACGGTAAATTTAATAATGGCACAGCCGTGTAGGGTGGAACAGCATTTATTTCATATCGGCTTTTTTATTAAAGGCCATTCGGATAAGGCTCACACGTTTTTGATTTGCTCCCAGATCAGAATACCCCACCCGTGAGGCAGAACGAATATGAATGCGCTGCTGAGACACATCTAAGCGTAGTTCAACATCATCGATGTAGCGCATAAGCGGTGTCTCATATTGCGCATGTAAATAGCCGGCCTGCTCGGTAATAATTTTCCCACCTGTCGTAACAATAATCTGTTTCACACGATCCCAGGCCACATCGGCTTGTGTGATATAACTCAAGGGTTCAATCACTGAACTACCCTGTTCACTACAAACGCAATTCAGCGTTGCCGGACAAACACGCAATTGACCATTAAGCAAACCCAGCTCCGGTTGCTTACGCGAGCTAATCGACAAGGCAATAAAATATATGCCAATAATTATGATAATGCCGATAAAAATATAAAGCAGAATTTTCATAATAAGTAAAATAAATTATATGTAGGTTGGTGCTAAGCCATGTACTTTATGGCGAAGCCCAACACTTTCATGTTAATCAATGCATCAACTTTATTATAACCATGTAGGGTGGGCGACCGAAGGAAGTGCCTATTATTTATTATGATCTTCCAACTGCTCGGCGATGCTATTGCTGATTTCCACATAGCGTTCTAAGGTTTCACGTTCCTGAACTTTATCGGCCACAATAATAAAACGCCGGATCTCTTCGGTTGCCTCTTCATGCCGTCCCTGATTCCACAGGCAATTAAACAGCGCAATCGAGAGCATCCCCGAACCCGGTTCAGCCAGAACTAAACGCTGGTAGACCATCTCCGCTTCGGAATATTTTTTCTCATAAAAATACGCGCCACCTAACATCAACAAAGCCGTCGTATTATCGGCATCCTTCTTCAACAACTCAAGCAAAAGAATTCGCGCCGCCTCACCTTTACCTGCTTCAAGAAAGGCTTTTGCATTTTTCAGGGTTTCTTCAATTTTACTCATTAACTTAAACCATCAATCACTGCATTAAATGTTGAGCTGGCTCGCATCACCTCGACAACCCGCGTATTATCCGGACGATAGTAGCCACCTAAATCAACCGGCTTACCCTGCATGCTATTTAACTCAGCCACTATCTTCACCTCATCACGAGCCAATTGTTCAGCCACCGGTGTGAATATCGACTTTAACTCTGCATCCTCCTCCTGTGCAGCCAAAGCCTGTGCCCAATACAGAGCCAGATAAAAATGACTACCTCGAGTGTCTAATTCACCCACCTTGCGTGAAGGTGACTTATTATTATTTAAAAACTGACTATTAGCAGCATTTAAGGCGGCAGCTAATATATTTATTCTTTCACTGCCTGTTTTTTGTGCCAGATCTTCTAACGACACCGCCAGTGCTAAAAACTCACCCAGCGAATCCCAGCGTAGATGATTTTCCTGTAATAACTGTTCAACATGTTTAGGTGCCGATCCTCCCGCACCCGTTTCAAACAAGCCCCCCCCGGCAAGCAGTGGCACAATGGATAACATCTTGGCGCTGGTGCCCAACTCCAGAATAGGGAATAAATCGGTTAAGTAATCACGCAAAACATTACCACTCACCGAAATGGTATCCTTGCCTTCTTTCACTCGCGCCAAGGTATAAAGTGTCGCGTCAAACGGTGACATGACTTTAATATCAAGACCATTCGTATCATGTTCTTTCAAATAAGTTTCGACCTTATCCATTAAAATAGCATCATGAGCACGATGTTCATCTAACCAGAAGATAGCCGGCTGTCCGGTTAAGCGGGCACGATTAACCGCTAGTTTAACCCAATCCTGTATCGGCAGATCTTTGGTCTGACAAGCACGCCAGATATCACCTTGTTCAACCTTATGCTCCAACAAGGTTGTACCCGATGCATCGATTACCCGCACACATCCCTTAGCAGGGATTTCAAAGGTCTTATCATGCGAACCATACTCTTCCGCCTTTTGCGCCATCAGCCCGACATTGCTAACCGTACCCATCGTAGTGACATCAAAAGCACCGTGTTCCTTACAAAAATCAATCGTAGCCTGATAGATACCAGCATAATTGCGATCCGGGATCATGGCATGAGTATCATGAAGCTTACCGTCTACCCCCCACATCTGACCAGAGGCACGAATTGCCGCTGGCATAGAGGCATCAATAATCACATCACTAGGAACATGTAGATTAGTAATACCTTTATCCGAGTTCACCATCGCCAGTTCGGGCCGAGTCTGGTACACCGCCTGAATATCCGCTTCAATTTCTTTGCGTTCATCTTCGGGTAGACGGCTAATCTTTGTGTACACATCCCCTAAGCCATTGCGCGTATCGACACCCAGCGATTTAAAAACAGACGCATACTTTACAAATACATCTTTAAAATAAACACTCACCGCATGACCAAAAATAATCGGATCAGAAACCTTCATCATGGTGGCTTTCATATGCAGTGATAATAAAACACCATCTTGTTTTGCCTCCTGCATAGCATTTTCAAAAAATTCACGCAGCGCTTTAACACTCATCACTGAGGCATCAATTACTTCACCTGCCAGCACCGGCGTTTTTTCTTTCAGCACACGGGTTTTTCCATCCTCCCCCAATAGTTCAATTTTTATCTCACCCGGCGCTTCAATCACCACTGATTTTTCGCTACCATAAAAATCACCCTCAGGCATTGACAGCACCTCTGATTTAGAATCACTCGACCACGCCCCCATAGAATGTGGGTGCTTCTGCGCATATTCTTTTACCGGGGCCGCCACCCGACGATCCGAATTACCTTCACGTAAAACAGGATTTACTGCACTGCCCAGGACTTTGGCATAACGCGTTTTAATACTCGATTCCTCATCCGTGGAGGCCTCTTCAGGAAAATCAGGAATGTCATAACCCAGGCACTGCAGCTCCTTAATGGCCGCCTTCAGTTGTGGAACCGAGGCACTAATATTCGGCAGTTTAATAATATTGGCATCAGGCGACTTTGCCAGCTCACCCAGTTCCGCTAGCGCATCGGCCTGCTGTTGCTCAGCCGTTAACTTATCCGGAAAATTAGCCAAAATACGAGCCGCCAGAGAAATATCACGCGTTTCAATCTCAATATCCGCCGCCTGAGTAAAGGCCTTAACGATGGGCAAAAAAGACTGAGTGGCCAAAGCTGGGGCTTCATCGGTTTCGGTATAGAAAATTTTAGAACGGGTCATTATAGATTTCTCAAATATTGCGTCAAAGGAAAGGCTCACTCACAAGAACCACCTAGTATATTTCAAATTCGGACATGGTTCACGCCTGTAAGAGCCCCTATAATTAAAAAACAGAGACTGACTAACCACATAAAAGCATCACCCTTCGACTCCGCTCAGGGCGAACGGATATATATAATGACAA
>CAZNRP010000007.1:0-19195 GCA_964575555.1 uncultured Thiohalophilus sp.
GCACGGGGTTTGTGCCCACGCGGGGATCTACACAGTAATGCGTGGGCACAAACCCCGTGCCCACCCTACTGTATTTTTTTAACTTTTGGCTTCGCGTTGAGTGATAAATTCCAACGCCATATCGATGCGGCGCAGGCAGGCTTCTTTGCCCACTAAATGCAGAGTCACATCAATGCCCGGTGATGCTGCCCGCCCAACCACGGCGACACGCAGGGGCTGTGCAACTTTGCCCATTTTTAATTCCAGTGCTTCAGCCACCTCATTCACACATTGATGCAGATTTTCTGTTGTCCATATATCAATTGCCGCTAAGGCTTCACGCACTTTTTCCAGTGGCTCACGGGCCACCGGGCGCAGATTCTTTTTTGCTGCGGTTTCATCGAAGGCTTCAAAATCACGATAAATAAACTCGCTGATTTGCGCCATTTCAACCAGCGTTTGCGCTCGCTCCTTCTGTGCAGCAACCACTTCAAGAATATCTGGCCCTTCACTGGGATCAATATCCAACTTGCCCAGATGAATGCTGAGATGATGAGCGATATCTTCTGCCGGTGCGGCAATAATGTATTGCTGATTCAACCACAATAGTTTTTCAGTGTTAAACATAGATGCCGCCACATTCACATCAGCAACATCAAACAGGTCAATTAATTCATCCAGTGAAAAAATCTCTCTATCACCATGTGACCAGCCCAGCCGCACCAGGTAATTCAACAAGGCTTCGGGCAGGATACCGTCCTCTCGATACTGCATCACGCTCACCGCACCATGACGCTTGGAAAGACGTTTACCGTCTTCACCCAGGATCATCGGTACATGGGCATAAATCGGTGGTTCAGCACCGAGTGCGCGCAGTAAATTAATCTGCCGCGGAGTATTGTTAAGATGATCATCTCCACGAATCACATGGCTTACCTCCATGTCCCAGTCATCCACCACCACGGTGAGATTATACGTTGGGGTGCCATCGCTACGGGCGATAATCAGATCATCCAGTTCACTGTTACTGATCACGACCTTGCCCTTGATCAGATCATTGATAACCACCGCACCTTCGGTAGGATTTTTAAACCGAATCACCGGCTCGACCCCTTCACGAGGTTCACTGCGGACACGACAACGGCCGTCGTAACGCGGCTTGGCCTTGCGTGCCATTGCTTCTTCACGCATCAGATCCAGCTCTTCACGGCTGCAATAGCAATGGTAAGCCAAACCTTTGTCCATGAGTTGCTGGATTACTTCTTTATAGCGATCAAAACGCTGGGTCTGGTAGAACGGCCCCTCGTCATATTCCAGTCCCAGCCAGGTCATACCTTCAAGAATGGCATTGACGGATTCTTCGCTTGAGCGTTCTCGATCAGTATCCTCGATACGCAGAACAAAACGACCTCCATGCTTACGGGCGTGCAGCCAGGAATACAGTGCGGTGCGCGCGCCGCCAATGTGGAGATAGCCTGTGGGGCTGGGAGCAAATCGAGTGCGAAGAGTCATGGAATTGAGGTTCCTACATGGATAATGTTCAACGGGTGCTCATTTTACCTGTCTGCCTGAAAAAAGACAGGGGGCTAAAGTCATCAGCATAAATGCCGAAATATTAAGGTGGGGGCAACCTCGCTCAAGAGATTATAGGAAAGACTGACATTCTGACTTCACGGACATGATAAATAATGCACACTCACGGCACCCCCATCCATATACCTGAACGCGCCACGCCACAGATAGCCTGTGAAATCGATCCGGCAGCCATCCAGAAATTCCTGCAATTTTGTCGACAGCGCACCATCGCCAAGAAGTCCATCATACTGCGCCCCGGTGATCCGGCTGACAAGCTGTGTTTTTTAATCAAAGGAACTGCCGCAGTCATCCTCGAAGATGAGGAAGGCGGTAAAAATGAGATTGTGCTGACCTATCTGAATCAGGGCGATTTCATTGGTGAAATCGGCCTGTTTTATGATCTGGATGCCCGCAGTGCCACGGTTCGCAGTAAAACGGAATGTCTGCTAGCCGAAATCAGCTATCAAAAGCTAAAGCTACTATTTAAAAATGAGCTCAAGGATGTACAACCTCATCTGCTCAATGCGGTGGGGGTGCAGTTATCTGAACGTTTGATGAGTACCAGCCGCAAGGTCGGCCAGCTCGCCTTCATGGACGTCTACGGCCGGATTGCCCGTACCCTGCTGGATTTGTGTAAACAGCCCGATGCCATGTCTCATCCTCAGGGTACTCAAATCCACCTCTCCCGTCAGGAAATTGGCCGGATTGTGGGCTGCTCCCGTGAAATGGCAGGGCGAGTACTTAAGGCCATGGAAGAAGAAAAAGTCATCTCAGCGGCGGGCATGGAAATCGTCATATTCCACGAACGCTGAATCTAATATACAAAACCTTTAACCGCAGAGGACGCAAAGGATCGCAGAGGTTAAAGATTAAGTAAACGTTCCAGAGATACCCGTTCACTTAAGAGTGTTCCCACGCTAGTGATAAGCGTGTCAAACCACTTGTGGTGAACTTACTCAGAACAAGTGGTATTTCCAAAAGTGTGCTGGTATTTGTGCCCAAAATAGTCTCGGTGAATCATTGCGTCCTCTGCGGTTAAAATGCAGTTAAAAATCGCAAAATTTATCGCAGGCAAAAAAAACCCCGCAGGAGCGGGGTTAATAAATGCGCAATTTCTGCGCAGGGGGAGGAAACGAATGATAAAACTTAAATCTACAATTGGGTAAACATTGTTGCTGCTGTACCTACTGTTACGGCATAAGACAGCTAAACTTTAAGAATAATTCAAAAAATTATTCTTAAAGTTTATCCTGTTGATTTATATCAAGTTTTAATTTAATTCTCACAACAATGGACGCGTGATGATTAAGAAAATAATTTATATACTTAAGCTAAGTTATTGATACACGGGATCACCATGCACAACAAGCAAAAAAAATACCGCCGTCCTCTCGCCATTATTATACTTTTCCTGTTTTTACCCTCGCTAGCACTGGCCGCCGCGACTCCACATAGCGGACTTGATTTGACCCAAACCTGGTTTGGCTACAGTGCACTCGCCCTGTTTGCACTCGCTTATACCCTCGTCATTAGTGAAGAATTTTTTCATTTGCGTAAATCCAAGCCGGTGATGGTGGCAGCCGGAATTATCTGGGTATTAGTGGGTATCGCCTATATGCAGGCCGATGATCCACACACAGCCGGGGAGGCACTGCGCCATAATATTCTCGAATTTGCCGAGCTTATGCTATTCCTGCTCGCAGCGATGACCTACATCAACACCATGGAGGAACGCCGAGTCTTTGATGCCTTGCGTGCATGGTTGGTACGTCGTGGCTTTTCCCTGTACAAAGTTTTCTGGATTACCGGTCTGCTGGCCTTCCTCATTTCCCCCATAGCTGACAACTTGACCACCGCCCTGCTAATGGCAGCAGTAGTGGTTGCCGTGGCTCCAAATAATCAGAAATTCATCACCATCGCGGCCATCAACATCGTCGTCGCCGCCAATGCCGGGGGGGCTTTCAGCCCCTTTGGCGATATCACCACATTGATGGTCTGGCAGGATGGGATCGTTAACTTTAATGACTTCTTCAAGCTGTTTCTTCCCTCTCTGGTTAACTGGCTGATACCGGCTTTTATTCTTTCCTTTACCGTATCGAAACAGCATCCTGAAACCAGCAATGAACAAGTCATAATCAAACAGGGAGGGCTGGTTGTCATTGGCCTGTTTCTATTGACCATTAGTATGACCGTGAGTGTACATAACTTTCTGCATCTGCCACCCGTGCTGGGAATGATGACCGGCCTCGGGATACTGAAGTTCTACGGTTTTTATCTGAAACGCCAAAGCAGTCATCCACATGAACAGGCCGCCACACCGGATGAGGGAAGCTGTTGCCTCCCCTACTCGGAGGCGGATGCCGAGGAAGGGCCATTCGATATCTTCCATATTCTGGCGCGAGCAGAATGGGATACGCTGATGTTTTTCTACGGCGTCGTACTCTGCGTGGGTGGCCTTGGTACTATTGGCTACCTCGCCAATATCTCAGAATTTATGTACCACGATCTTGGTGCTACTAATGCGAATATTATGATCGGGATCATTTCCGCCATTATTGATAATATCCCGGTGATGTTTGCGGTACTGAGTATGGAGCCAAATATGTCACTGGGACAATGGCTACTGGTGACCCTGACGGCCGGGGTGGGCGGTAGTCTGCTATCTATTGGTTCAGCTGCCGGGGTGGCACTGATGGGACAGACACGGGGAATGTATACCTTTTTCGGCCATCTAAAATGGAGTTGGGCGATTGCCCTCGGATATGCCGCAAGTATCTGGCTGCATCTTTATATTAATGCTGAGCTCATGTAGGGAATTTAGGTTTCTGTTTCTACTTTAGGCTGCATCCAGATACAACCACCGGCACTCTTATTATCTATGGCCTGCAACCGTTCCTGATGTGCTTTTTCTTCCAGCTCACTGGGATAAATGACTTTTATGGCCGGACGATCCGCAGCCAGTGGGCGACGTTCACTACTTTGTTGCTGGCCGGACTCTTCCTGTCCACCTAATGATAAACGGGTCTGCCCCCCGGTCATCGCCAGCCAGGTTTCTGCTAAAATCTCAGCATCAAGCAAGGCGCCGTGTAACTCGCGCGCGGAGTTATCTATGAAATAACGTTTACAGAGAGCATCGAGACTGTTCTTCTGCCCAGGGTGCATCTTCCGCGCCAGGGCCAAAGTATCAAGCACCGAGCATATCTCCGTTACCGGGGAAGCCGTCTTATCCAGTAACTTCAATTCATGATTAATAAAACCCACATCAAACCGGGCATTGTGAATTACCAGCTCTGCACCATGAATAAAATTAAGAAATTCTTCACTAATATCGGCAAAGCGCGGCTTATCTTCCAGCATCTCGTTACTGATACCATGCACCTCAATCGCGCCTTCGTCGATCTCACGATCAGGATTAAGATATTGATGGTAGTTTTTTCCGGTGATCCGGCGGTTGATTACTTCAACACAGCCAATCTCAATGATGCGGTGGCCCTGGCTGGGTTCCAGTCCGGTAGTTTCAGTATCGAGTACAATGTAGCGCATAATTTTTAATAATAAGTGCTTAATTTAAAATTCAAATCTCATGCAAAGATCATGAGTCATAAGGTTAATTTTGGAAAAATGGCTAAAGTCGAGAACCTACAGAATGCAAGCTTACTTAAATATTTATTTATATTTTAATATCTAATTTTTTAATCAGATCATACAAGGTCGGTCGGCTCACACCTAGAAGTTCAGCGGCAGGGCCAACTTTTCCACCCACATTACTCAGTGCATGTGAAATGGCGGTTCGCTCAGCCGCCTCTCGTATCGTTCTCAGATCAAAACTTTGGTTTTCCTGAACATCACTAGCCTGCAATTCTAAATCAGCCAGCGTGATCTGTTTTCCATCGGCCATAATGATCGCACGTTTAACTCGGTTACGTAACTCGCGAACATTTCCGGGCCAGGGATGCGCGTCCATTGCCGAAATAGCCTCTTTGGAAAAGCCTGAAAGACGTTTCCCCTGTTCTTTATTAAACAAATCCAGAAAGGAACGCGCCAGCAATAACACATCGCCTTGTCGACTGCGCAAGGGCGGCATATTAATGCAAATTTCATTGATTCGATAATAAAGATCTTCACGGAACTCACCCGCTTTAATTCTCTCTTCAAGGTGTCGATGAGTGGCACATATAACCCGAACATTCACTGGAATTTCTTCTCTACCACCAATGCGTTCAACCACCCGCTCCTGAAGAAAACGTAATAATTTCCCCTGTAAAGTTAAAGGCAGATCCCCCATTTCATCCAGAAATAAAGTACCGTTATGAGCAAACTCGATTTTTCCCGGTGTCATTTTTGAGGCACCAGTAAAGGCACCTTTCTCATAGCCAAACAATTCACTTTCAAGTAAATTTTCAGGAATCGCCGCACAGTTTATCGCAACAAAATTGCCTTCTGAAAAACCGCTCTTAGCATGCAGGCCTTTCGCACAAAGTTCCTTACCTGTACCGCTATCACCTAAGATCAGAACACTGGCATTGGAAGGCGCAACTTTCTCAACCATCTGGCAAACAGAAAACATCTGTGGACTACTGGCCACAATGCCATCTAATGGCATTTTTTTCTGTACCGTTAAAAGACGCTGATTTTCTTCTTCAAGTGTATAAACATGATAAGCGCGACTCACAATCTGTCCTAGCACATCAGACTCCACCGGCTTCTGATAAAAATCATAGGCTCCACCAGATACTGCCCTCACTGCGTTTTCACGATCTTCATTGCCACTGACGATAATAATTTTTGTAGATGGCGCAATTGAGAGAATTTCATCAAGGCAGGCCAGGCCTTCTGTACTTCCATCAGGATCCGGTGGCAAGCCTAAATCCAGCGTTACAATTGCCGGCTTTTTCTTTTTTACAATTTCAATTGCAGAAAGGCGATCACTTGCAACAAAAACTTCAAAATCTTCAAAGTACCAGCGCAACTGTTTCTGTAAGCCTAAATCATCTTCTACAATCAACAATTGTTTATCTATTTTTTCCGTTTTTGCCATATAAATACCCCAATATAACCATATTTTTATCAAGCATAATCAACCGCGCACCCAACTATTATGCTCATTTTACACGAGAAAGGGGTAGGTGGAGTCTGAATAAGGTTCCTTTGCCCATTTCGCTTTCAACCTCAATATCGCCCCCAAGTCGTTGCAAGAACTCTCGGGCCTCAAAAACACCAATACCCATCCCTGACTTTCCTTTAGTCGTTTCAAATGGTCGGAACAAACGTGTACTGATAAAGCTCTCATCCATTCCGCACCCGGTATCTTCGATTTCAATAATGGCATGATTTATATGCTTGTGCAGTTTAATCGTAATATTTCCACTCACCGGTGTTGCATCCTGCGCATTTTGGATTATATGACTGATAACAGATGCCAGTCTGTCATGGTTTGCCGTTGAAATTATTTTCTCATCGACACAGATTAACTCAATATTTGGCGTATTGCCGGCTCGCTTCCGATTGTCCACTTCGCGTCTAATCAGACAACAAATATCAATATCTTCCTTATCTTCACTGCCACGCACATCGTCTTTTAAGTTGCTCAACAAACGGTTCATTTTTGTAACTGAATTTTCGACCGTGCTCACCACATCATCAACAAAAAGCGGATTGTTTTTATGTTTGGCCGCATTACTGACAATCAGTGACAGCTGTGCAATCATATTTTTAAGATCATGTACCATATAAGTGGACAATCTATTGAAATCATCAAAACGTCGCACTTCAGACAATGCCTGGGCTGCTTCATGCTGAGCGAGATAACTCGCAGCCTGTCGGCAGGCAATTTTCAATAAGTCAGTGTCTTCCCAGTTAAAATTATGACGCCTGTTTTTGGCATGCGTCAAAACAACAAAACCAAGCATTTTATCCTGTAGAATCAAAGGCATTACCAACCATGCGTTTTGCATAGAACGCAACCAGTCCGGCAATGAAAAAAATCCTCGACTCCGATAAACACCGGGATTCCACTCAAACTCATCCAGATTTATCACCCAGTCATGCTCCTCCATAAACTTAATAAAATCTGTGTCTGCACTTTCAGAATCATAGACTGCAGCCATATGCCATCGAGCAACAGGAAGATATATATTATTATCACGTTTCATCCACAGCATTCCACCTGGACTTTCAATAATTTGAGCAATTGCTTGAATGCTGCGTATTGGTAAAGGAATGGTTTCGTCAAAGGAAGACAAAACATAAATAAAACGTAACCATTCATCACGATAATCATATTTATAATGAAAAAAGTGCTTATTAATAAGCACCCTTAATTTGGCTCGCAATGTTTCTGAAAACAGAATCAACACAAGAATGATAATCGCCCCAAACATAAATAATGTTTGAGCTATAACTCCCCACCCACCACCAAAATTTCTCACATAATATCCGCCAAAACCTATAACCAGTAAGTAAATACCTCCGCCAAGTAAGGTTGTGGTGTGAAAAACCACTCGCCGTGAAAGAAATATTCCAGATGACCATTCTGGATGACGGGATATGGCCACACCAATAACAGGCACCATTAACGCATTGATTAACCCACGTGATTGCCACAACATGTTGTCAACATGCTGAAATAACATTGCCTCTGAATACAGATAAAAATCATACGCATATATTCCGCCCAGCCCCAGGCAGAAAAATTTAACCGCCCACACCATATCCTTACGCGTATTTCGAAGCATTTGCTCCAACAATACCAATACAGCAACTGCCTGCACCAGGTAACCTACCAAAAGTGGATCAATATAGTGGGTGAGAACCGGAATAAATTGTAATAAATGCCGATCAATGATCAGTACAACCATCAATGCGGAAATTATATAGAGTAAAATTTTTGCCCGATAGATTATCGGTGATTGATCATCAGCACAAATTGAACGCCCAAGAACCAGCAGTAAAAACTGTTGCCAGAATAAATTTCTAAGGACTTCCAACGTCTGGTAAATAAATAAAAGCTCTATTTTTCCAGACTGAAATGCAGCCATTCCAGCCCACAAAATAGAAATAGAGGTGGCGAGTAAAAGATATTTTCGAGATGGTTTATCCTGTCTTCGGTCTGTCAGTAGAACACCAAGAAGAACAAGAAAAAATATGGCCGCAATGCTATAACTTAGTAAACCAATATACATAATTAATAATTATCAACGTCACAGTTTAAAGGGTTTATTACTAATCAGTCTCCCGTTTATATTTAATATCAAAAAGTATTCATGCCTTTAATGCATAGAGACATGAATACTTAATAATTTAAAGCTTTCTTAAAATAGCCTCCATTTCATCCCGACCTTTAAATTTCTGTTTGCTCTTAGATGATTTTCCCATGTGAATTTTCGCATTCACTTTATCACCTGCTTTGTAATAAGCCATACCCAGATGATATTGGAACAAACCTATTTCAGGTTGTTTTTCAACAACTCGATTTAATAGCTCAACCGCTTTAGAGTACTCGCCTGTTTTGTAGTAAATCCAACCCAATGTATCGATAAATCCGGGTTCATTGGAATTTTCAAATTTCTGAGCCAGCTCTTTTGCTCGCAGCAAACTTTCTTCATCACCACGGACATCAGATAATATTGCCGCTAAATTATTCGATGCAAGTGCATCGTTCGGTTTAATCTGCAGAATTTTTTCATAAAACTCTACTGCTTTATCAAATTTTCGTGTGCGCTCATAGATTTGAGCCAGGCGAGCATAAATACCTAAATCATCACCAAGAGCTTTAAGTGCTGTGTTATAGGTTGTGATTGCAGAATCTATATCTTTTTTGGCTAAATATACATTGGCTAAACTAGTATAGGCTAACGACCATTTTGGATTTAAATCAATTGCTTTATTAATATAAGTTATCGCCTTTGAATAATCCTTTTTAGCGAAATAAACTTCACCTAATAGTTGAATTATTATTGGATTATCCGGTTTTTTAGCAAGTATTTTTTCAAGGCGTTTAATCGCAGCAGCATAATTTTTTTCACTCAGGTTAACCTTAATGATTGAAGCAAGTGCTGGTAACATTCTCCCTGATACTTTAATTGCTTTCTCATACTCACTAATAGCCTTTTTATTATTTTTAAGTACGACATTAAAATCACCGGATTTCTGATATCCCAGCGCGTTTTCAGGATGATATTTTTTGATTAATTCAATAGTCGTAGCAACCATTTCCTTATTTGACATCAAAGATGCAATATTTAACTTCATTTTTAAAGCATCAAGATTAGAAGGTGAAACTTTAAGCGCCTTGTCAATTTCGGCATTTGCATCATCATGGTTGCCCTGACCAATTAGATATTGGGCATAATTCAAATACGCCTTAGGATTTGATGCGGCAGACTCGACACTTTGCATCAATGTTTCTTTGGCAAGCTCCGGTTCTTTATTAATGATGTGGGCGATTGCCAGAAACTGACTAGCTTCCACCATATCGGGCTGATCTTTAATGATTGACCGAAATGCTGCAATGGCTGAAACAGGATCTTTAGACGCAAGTGCAACCTTACCTTTAATTAATAAGCCCTGTGCATCACGCGGATTTTCCTCCAGAATTACCGCTATGTGCTTTGTTGCTTTACTATAATCTTTCTGATTTAAAGCTATATTGGCCAGCGCAATTCTGGCTTTCAATCCTTCCGGCCCGGAACCATTGGAATCAATAATACCCTTATATATTGATTCGACCTGTTTAGGTTTAATTTTTTCATATAGTTTAGCCTGTGCAAATTTCAAACTAAATGCGTCAGGATAATCACGAATTGCACCTAAAAGTTCAGCTTCCGCTTCTTTTACACTTTTAAATTTTGCCAGAAACTCCACCAACATCAGCTTACGAGCTTCATCTTCAGCATCTAGTTTAACGGCATCACGTAATGCTACTTCAGCTTTATCATACGCTTTAGTATTGATATAAAATTTTGCCAGGCGTTGTCTATAACCGAAATTACCGGGTTCTAAAGCAATAATTTCTTTTAATATTTGTTCTGCATCAACGTAATTCTTCTGGAAAGCGTAGATCCCACCTAACTGCAAACGCAAGGCGATAACATCCTGGTTATTTTTAATGCCATCTGTCAGTGTATTAATTGCTTTTTCAACATCTTTATTTTTCAAATATAAATTTGACAGTAGAAAAATGACATCCGTATTATTTTTATCTGTACTGCTTATTGTGTTTGCGATTGAAATTGCTTTATCTATTTCTCCTTTTCGCGCAGCAATTAACAACTCAAGCATTTTTACATGTTTGCTTTGTGGCTCTTTTGCAATAATTTTATCCAGCTCTTCCTGTCCTTTATCTATATTTCCTGACAGGAGATACAGACGAGCGAGTTTGTTTCGTGCATCCATATTTGATTCGTCAAACTCAGCAGCTTTGTAATAATGTACATAGGCACCACGCAGGTTTTTTCTTTTTTCTTCCAGCTCACCAAACAGGTAATGTGCCTGAGCAAATTTCGGATCAATTTGTAGTACGTTTTTTAGTTCGATTTTTGCCTTGTCATAATCGCCCTGTTCATAATAAGCCTTACTCTTCTCATAATACTTCGCCTTACGCGCATCCTCGCCACCACAACTGATAAGCATGAACACTAAAAACATCACACTGATAAGTTTTACAATATTGATATTCATATCTTCCTCTGTATTTTTTATATAATAGAAAACATATTACAAATGCATTAACTAATTCATTAATTTAAAAAACAATATACAAGCGGCAACAAACGAAGCAAAACCTATAAGATTCCCCGCATCAGACTTCCGGTTATTCACTGCCAACTCACAACCATAAAATAGAATAACCGACTTAATAACAATATAGCCCAGTGCTAATTCAGAACCATAATTTTGTTGCACTATTCCTGAAACGATAACCAGCACGACCATTAAATAATCAAAAGGTGTCACTGAAAAACTAACTTGCCGTGCATATCTCACGACAACCGCAACCGTCATAGCTAAAATTGTAAAAAACACAATATCCGCATAATACAGCCAGCCATCATCTGGAATTACCTGCTGTTCAAGAAGGTAAACCATAATTACCGCGAAAACATATATACTAATTCGCAATAAATATGCACTTAAATCATATTTTTTAAGCAACCATGATGCTATTAACATCAAACAAATCGCGGCCAGCTCAACTTGAAGATCAGTTGACACCTGGGAAATGAATAAACTACCCACTAAAAAATATCCTGGAATGAATATTTTAAGTATCAACAAGGGGCCATCTGAAAATAATTTTCTTTCTCTTAGCGATTTAATAAAACCACTCAGTTTTGACTCGTCACCTTTAACTGCAAATTTCCAGTTACGTATTTCTGATACATAGAGCAATAAAAATAATAAACCACAAATAGCAAGATACAATCCAAGCACCAATTCATCAGACGCATATCTTAAACTAACAGCACTCATCACTAACACAATTTGAATTGAATAAATAACAATCACAGACTGATAGTGATCAAAACCCAATTCAAGCAAGCGATGATGAATATGATTTTTTGATGCCCGAAACCAGTTCATACCATGATAGATGCGCTGGGCAAATACCGCGAGAATATCAACGACTGGTAAGCCCAGAATGAGCAAGGGCAATGCCATGCTAACTGATGTATGTATTTTCTGCGTCAATATAATTGTAAATATCGCCAGTGAATAACCCAGGAACTGACTACCCGCATCTCCCATAAATATTTGAGCCGGGTGATTATTGAAACGCATAAAGCCTAATATGCCACCAATCAGCGAAAATATCATAATCAATAATTCTGAACTAGCACTATCATCAATAATAATTGCAAGATAAGCCAGGCAGGCCAAACTCAATAATGTTTCACCACCAGCAAGCCCATCCAGTCCATCTGAATGATTTATTGCATTGACCAGACCAACAATTGCAATAAAAGTCAGCACTTTGCCCGAAGTTTCTGGTAAGACACTATCAAAAAATGGAATATGTTCGACCCAGACATCTCCCACAAAAACAACTACGCCCACCGCAACAAACTGGCCGATGAACTTCACATAATGGCCTAGTTCGAAACAATCATCGAGCGCACCGAAAACTAAAAGAACAAATGCTCCGGCTAAATAGCTCCATAAATAAGTATCTAATGGCAACCAGATGATAACAGCCAATAATGTGCCGAGAACAATGCCAATCCCACCAACACGAGGTATCGGCTTCAAATGCACTTTTCGTGGATCCGGCTGATCAACCATTCCTATGTAAGGAGCCAGACGAATCATAAATGGAATCAGCACCATACTGATTACCATCGCGGTTAATAACACAAATAAAAGATTCAACTTTTAACTCTCATCTCATGTGAACAACGACTAGTTCTACTGATATATAAAACTGACTACCACCGTGCAGATTCCATCAATAACACGGGGAGTCAATTTTATCCAAAAAACCTTCTCTCAGTAAATACAGGTAAATTTCCTGTGCCGCTTCCATGGCAGAATAATCTGAAGTGTCAATCTTAATTTCTGCAGCCTCGGGGATCTCATAAGGATCACTAATACCCGTAAACTCAGGTATTAACCCCTGCCTGGCCTTCGCATAAAGTCCTTTTCTATCACGTGATTCACAGGTTTCAAGTGGCGTTGCCACATGAATCTCAACAAAAGCACCATGCTGTTCGATAACTTTCCGCACAACACGCCGAGTGCTTGTATAGGGTGCAATGGGTGCACAAATTGCAATCCCACGATTTTTTGTAATTTCACTTGCAACATAGCCAATGCGTTTTACATTTAAATCACGATGCTCTTTCGAAAAACCAAGTTCACTGGATAAATTAAGCCGCACAATATCGCCATCCAGCAAGGTGACTGGTCGCCCACCAGATTCAACAAGCTTTGCATACACAATTTTTGCCAATGTCGATTTTCCTGAGCCAGACAGACCGGTAAAAAATAGCGTAAAGCCCTGTTGGCTTAATGGCGGGAAAACCTTGCACAAGTGGCTAACCACTTCAGGGAATGAAAACCAGTCAGGAATTTCTCTATTATTCTGGAGATCATCCTTAAGTTTTGCATCGGTATATTCGGCATATTCCAGCTTTTTACTTTCAATTTTTGATAGGGGGTAGTAACGCTTTTTCTCAGGCACATAATGCACCGTTTCAACAGGGACGACTTCGATCTGTAACTCATCTTTATATTTAAGTACAAATTCAGTTGACTCGTCTCTTGAATAAAATTGAATCTCTTTTTTATCTTCATAAGGAGGATAAGCATGCTTCGGTCCGATAACAATATGTGAACAACCAAAATTCTGGTGAATTAAGGCGTGCCAAAGTGCTTCTCTAGGTCCTGCCATCCTCATTGCGAGGGGAAGCAGAGATAACATTGAAAGGTTATGAGGGAAATACTTTTGAATCGCCTGGTAACAATGAACCCGAGCATAATATTGCATGTCACCCGGTTCTGTCATCCCCACAGCAGGGTGCAACAGGACATGGCCTTGTATGTCTTTTGCTGCCTGTAAAATAATATCCCGTTGCACTCGATGCATGGGCTTACTACTTTGAAATGCGACGACACGCCGCCATCCCATTTTCTTAAATAAAGCCCTTAATTCACGCGGTGAATCCCATAGGTTTTCAAAATCATGATGAACTGATAATTCGATCCCCTCAACCCTACCTCCTATGTATACGCTGTGAACCTGCTCATATAAATACTGTACTCCCAGGTGTTCATCTGAGGTCGTACCATAAACAGCTTCGGCTTCCCTTTTCTTATCGGGTTCCCATATTTCTTCTACTGTCATTACCGCAGGCATAAAGCCTTCAGCATCACGCAATGCTATTTTCTGACCAATTTTCAGGGTACTGGCAAATTTATTACTAACATCAAGCACGACTGGAATTGGCCAAAGTGTTCCATCGTTAAGGTGTACATTTTCTACAACTGAATCATAATCATTTTTCTGCATAAACCCTGTCAATGGGCTAAAAGCACCATTGACTAATAGTTCAAGATCACACAATTGACGCTGTGATAAGGTGACGGCAGGATACTCCCCTGACTCAGTTTTTTCTTTTTCGGCACTTTCTGGATCAAGTACCAGGTCAACCAACTCACCGCCAGGGGGATGTATTAGTTCAGACATTTTAATTTTTTTCCTGAGTTAATATTTTAAATGGTGATGCCAGGGGTTCGCCAACAAAAAGACCTTCACCTGGCCAGGCTACACTTTTCCAATACGCTTCCATGAGTGTTTCTCCCATCGTGTATTTTTGAATAACAATAGCCGGATTTGGAAATTTCTGCCTGTAATTACATGGCTCTTTAACCGTTCCATAACTAGCTGTTGCCCCAAATTGTAACCATTTCAGGATACTCATTTGCCGACTATCAGTCAGTTTCCCACCCGTGGAGGTTAAATGATCGGCAATTGCCCCTGCCACAAATTTATTCGTTCTTATTTTCGGTACCGATTTCAAACCGGTAAAGTAAAAAAGTATATCAGTTTTTTGTTCAATATAATCAGTGTGCACAAGCTTTAATAGCGGCAATTTTGGAAATGTTTTGACAATACGCTCATAATCAACACTCCTGACATTCCTTTCTTTATCTGAGGTGCTTAACAGATATCCTGTGCCTGCCGGAAAGCTTGAATCCGAACGCTTTCCTCGGTCAATAAGCTCTTTTGCATGCTTAAAGTTCAATGCTGCAAGAGAAAATGCAGGTCGTATTTTATAATCTCTATAGGGAAATCGCGTCTTTGTATTATAATACGCCGATGCCTTTGTTGTACCACAGCCTTTAGAGCAATAGGCTTTGTCAAAACCAAAGGCAAAAGCTGAAGTAATCGACATACATCCCACCCGGTATGGCCTCGCCCAGGTCAACACAATACCCTGAATTTTTTCTGCCAGGGCATTATCCACTGCCCGTTTAATTTTTCTGAATTTCTTTGCGCTAATAGCTGACCGGGTTCCATCCAGCTCAATTTCTATTATGTTTTCCGCTGGAATTTTTCTGACCTGCCGATAATATTCGGCAATCTTAATGCTAAGTGGATCAGTCTTATTCACGATAACTGCCAGCGTATTAGGGCTTATTTCCGCACTAACATGGCTTACAGACAGTGCCAGCAACAAAAACGACAGCAATGATAATTTAAATTCCAGCGTCATAGTTCTGGCTATGTTAAAGCGTCCATTTTTTAATATATTAATCGTTCCTATTTTTCTATAAAAATAGCTTCAGGAATTCATCCTCCCTCAGCCACAGCATCCCCATCATTTTTGCTGCTCCCGTATATAGGAAATAATCCACCTTTTTGTTTTTCAATAATCACTTCAGATGCCAATTTTTTCGACACTGATGATAGCTGATCAGCATAGGCGTAAACCAGCGCAGTATCGCATAGGGTGTTTATTAGACGGGGAATCCCACCACTGTATTTCCATATAATTTTACAGGCATCCAACTCAAATAAATTTTCATCACCTCCCGCCACTTTTAAACGATGGTGAATATAGCCAACTGCCTCATCTAACAACAAGGGCGCAAGGTGATAATCGGCCGAAACACGTTGGGCAAATTGTCGCAAATCCTGACGTTGTAGTGTTTCTCTAAGCTCGGGCTGACCAACTAGAATTAACTGTAAAATTTGATCTTTATCTGCATTGATATTTGAAAGCATTCTTAATTCTTCCAGTACAGATGGGGATAGATTTTGTGCTTCATCAATAATTAATACTGTGCGTTTTGAATTTGCATACTCATTAATGACATAGTTCACAAAAGTATCATACAGTGCCACCTTATCTTTACCCTTGAACTCAAGGTTAAAGGCCATTGATACCCATTGCAGTAAATCACCAAATGCAGCATGGGTGTTACTAATTAAGCCAACTGAAATATCCTTACCAATTTCACTAAGTAACTTTCTTATTAGTGTCGTCTTACCTGAACCAACTTCACCGGTAATTACGGTAATGCCAGCCTGATTCATAAGACCATATTGCAACATAGTCAGGGCCATATGGTGTTTTTTACTTGGGAATAAAAAACCAGGGTCAGGCAATAGAGAAAATGGTTTTTCTCTAAACCCATAAAAAGATTCATACATCTGTAATCACCACTACAAGGTCAATATGGCTCTCCCTGCGAACTTTCCATCTTGTTCAGTACCGTACCAATAATATTGCTATTCTTTAAAATAGCCTTAACCTGCTTTAAATCTTCTTTGCTTGTTTTGCCTTCTTCAGCCACCAGCAAGATAGAATCCACATAGGGTGAAAATGCCAAAGCATCATCAGTCGCCAATAATGGGGGAAGATCAAAAATAACAATCCGCGAGGGGTAGCGTGTTTTTAATTCTTCAACCAAAGCAACCATTTTCGGTGATGACAGCATTTCTGATGAATTAAAGATCGGTTCACGACCCGGTAGAATAACCAGGCGTTCAATTCCAGGATTGATCAATATTTCCTGCATTGGCGTATCCTGCAACAGGAAGTCACCAATACCCTTATCAGGCACATAATCAAAATATTTTTGAATACTTGGCCGTCGCATATCAAGATCAACCAATAATACGGTCTGATTAACTTCCATGGCTAAGGCAATGGCAAGATTAACAGCGACCAGCGATTTACCCTCTCCAGCACGGGCGCTAGTAACAGCCAATGCATTCCAGTTATGGCTACGCATCTTTTGTAAAACTTGCGTACGCAATAATCTGAAGGTATCTCGATCATAATTTTCAGACGAATGAGCAACAACACGATTTTTTTTCAGAACCTCCTCATCCACATGAATGGTGCGTGTATGGGTGTATTGAATACTCTCGTGAGCGCCTGAAACTACCGGCCTTTCGGGTGTGATACTCCGGCTTGAAAGTGATGAATCGGAATTATTCCGTTCCTCTCTCGCCCGCTCAATTGCTTTTTTAATTCGTTCCATATTTATGACCAATGTTAGATTTAGTAAATACCACTTACATGCCCAATTTCCGTAACAGGACATACCAAAGAACGTCAAGTGGTTTATAAAAGAAGTTTATTAGAATCAAAGCAACAACAAGACTACCAACGCCGGCAAGCACAAGCTTTATTTTAGGAGCATGTGATTGCGACTCAACGATTTCAACGGTAGAGGGAATGTAGGGAATCGTGGCCAATGGTGCCATTCCAAATAGTGACTCCATCGATTTTGCACCTCGAATACTATCGTCCATTGATTCCAGAATCGCGACCAGGCCTAAACCAACACCAAAGGATAAAATGAGTCCTAGAATAATGATCATGATTCGATTCGGACTATGCGGCACTTCGGGTAAGAGCGGTGGTTCAATTAAGGTAAAACGTTCCCCTTTTCGCTCTTTCTCCAACTCCTCGGACAACTCTGCTTCCATTAATTTTGACTTAACTTCCTGATACTTCGCCATGGTATTATCATAATCACGCGTGATAGCACGATAACCTTGCTCAATTTTTGGCGAGCTTGTAATCCGATCTTCATATTCTTTGATGCGTTTTTTAGTTGCACTACGCCGCGAGTAAAATGAGTTTAATTCGACATTTGCTGACTCAAGTTGTGCCTTAAGTTGAATATAGGCTGGATTATCAGGCTTGGTGATCGGTTCATTTGTTTCCACATCATCTGCTGTCTGTGCAATCTCTAACTCAAGTTTTTCAATCGCCTGTTTCGCTTTAATGATATCCGGATGCTCAGCTGAGTATTTTTCATTTAAAGATACATATTCAGTCTTCAGTTTTCTCAATTGTAATTGCAATTCAACTTTACTTATTGTCAATCCCATTTCTTTTTCTAGTGCGTCAATCTCTTTTCTCATTTTCAGAACGTCGGGATGAGTATCAGAATATCCTGCCGACAGACTTATCAGTTCAGCTTGCAAGGTTTTCAGCCGCGATTCTTTCCCCTGAATGCGTTCACCAGATGATGAGTAAAGGGTGGCATTAGGTTGCAATTGTGCCAGCTCAGATTCCAGATAGATCTTTCTTTCCTTAATCGCCTGCATTTGCCGATCAATATCTAATAGTTCACTCCCTGCTCTTTCCATTAATTGCATATTAAATGAGACAAGTTCAGGCAATTTCTCCACATTACCCTGTTTAAACTCAGCTAATTTTGCCTCTAATTCGGTCATTTTAACCCCGAGTCGATTGCTTTCTTCGAGCAGGAAAGTCGAAGCTTCCCGTGCATTTTTACTGCGTGTTTTTAAATTTTCATTCAGATAAAGTGATACCAGTTCATTCGCTACCTTTTGTGCTAGCTCAGGGGAGGTATGATCAAAATAGAGACTAAAAGCAATGGTCGCGGAACTGGGCCGTCCGGTTCGAGGATCAACCACTTCAGCACTCAATGGCTCCATGCCAATATTTTCGCGCATGTCATCGAGTACTTCTTCTCGGGTTTTTTTCTGTAACTCATCATGATAAAGATCAAACTTTTCAATGATCTTCATTAAATTTGTCGTCGTCATGACCTTTTGTTGCATGACTTCAATACGCTGATCCGCATAAGTACTGATTGTTGAGCGCACCAGATCCTGAGGAATTTCCTGCTGTTCAATCAACACGGTAGCCGTAGA
>CAZNRP010000007.1:19295-45544 GCA_964575555.1 uncultured Thiohalophilus sp.
AAAACTGAATTTAAGCCGCCATTTTTCCGTTAAACGACGATCAAAATTCACATCGAAACTATCCACTTCCATTTCCGAGCCTAAACCACTGCCTGTTACCGTGCGGCTTAGTTTGACTCCTAATTTAGTTAATTCAAAGTCCTTATCGGCAGAAAGTGAATAGACTGGAGCTTTTGACTTTGAGTCAGTCTGAGTCTCGTCTGTTCCAGTACAAATTACAGTTCCAAATAGATTGATAGCGGCTATACAGCGCTGATACTGGGTCTGAGCTGTACTATCCCGGCTGCCATAACCCGCGCCAATTTTGAACGTTGAGTTAACCTGATGGTTGATCCCGAACTGATACATAAATGTGTTCGAATCTGAGCCAAGAAACTTTGGACTATTTGAATCAGGATTAACTTGAGTCGCAGGAACTAACGCCCGTTTCTTCGAATTATAGCGAGACTGATTCAACACCATATAAACCTGATCTCGTGCTGTCCACTGAAATGAATAGGTCAGACCCGCACTATCATAAAGATAATCGTTATACGGACTGATCGCGCTTTTCTCATAGGCAACATCCTGATAATTCACATCCACCTTCAAATTAGTACGTTCAGTCATATTCCATGACCATGATGGTGTCACACTTTTAGTCTTTCGGTTTAACTGCGCCAGTGTCGCTCCAATATCTTCAATAAAACCATCCTGTGATAAAGTCGTATCCTTAACATAACCCGCATTCAGCGAAAATTGACTACGCTCTGTTTTATAGCCGGACTTCAAATCATATTTCCTGTCAGTCCGGTTTTCCAGATTAGGATCGCCTGCATACTGATTGTGTTTCCACTCCCCGTACAGATCGACATTTGCCCTTTCTGTCGCCCAACCAAGGTCAATGGTGGGTTTAACCGTGGTAGTGGTCACATTAGGATGCACTAAAGTTGTTAAGCGAATATTATCATTATATGACTGGATCACGCTTAATGTCGGTTTCGCCGTCCACTCTGCGGCTAACAACAAGCTGGGTAATATGGCGAAGAGCAGATATAGACCCGCCTTACCCAGGTAACCACGAGAAATACAAATATTACGCTCGCTCATCATCAACCGCTAAACAATATCGCAAATAAATTCAAAATGCTTCAATGTTTCATATGCTTAAGGAACAATTACCACATCACCATTTTTTAGAACAATATTCTGCTCCAGGTTCTCACCATCTTCAATATCACCGTAATTAAACTTGAATACGGTCTGTGTCACACCGCTGCGGCGCAAAACCTTGATTGAACTAGTAGCCGCATAAGGCGTTAAACCACCGGCCAGGGCCAGGGCCTGAGTAATGTCCATATAGTGTTTAGCAACATACTGGCCGGGACGCGCAACCTTCCCAAGAACGTAAATAGTATTGTTATATATCTGGGCAACGCTAACCGTCACCACCGCATCCGGGATAAAGCGCTGAATTTTCTTTACAATTTCCTTTTGTAAGGCTTCCGTCGTCTTCCCGCCCGCCTGCAGTTCTCCTACCAACGGGAAGTCAATTCCCCCATCAGGACGCACCAACACATCTTGTTGCAGGCCTTCCTCTTTCCAGACTGAAATTTGCAACACATCGCCCGCACCAATCAGATAAGCCGGAGAAACATCATTATGGCTAATCGGTGTGACATCATCGTAATCCAATGTTGAAGTAACTGATGTTTCCTCTGCCGTTACTGAGCTTATTGCACAGATGGTTAACGCGATAATAATTAGTTTTTTGAAACTCATACTCATAATTTGCCCTTCAATCTTGATAATTAACCATACTTTTAGTGCTAGATAAAAACAGTATTCCGCACAGTCTGTACGCTGACAGCGCAGCCTGCCGGTAAAAAGTAATGTAGTGAAAATGCGGTTTATTTTTCTCGTAGTACTCAGGATTTGACCCACTTACCGCACTGGATACCTCTATTGTTCTGCCTCAACTCAAGTGCGTATTTTTAACATATTTTACTGTAATAATCTGCCTATTTCCTTAGCTACAGTATGACAGCCCTTTTGAACCTGCAATATAACCATATATATAGAGATTATCCTAAACCCCGGTCACAAGGAGACTAACTGAGCACATGAAAGCCGGAGTTTAACCTCTTAATTTATAAGGTATTATTAGACATACAGAATACAAATTCTGTTTTTTTTAAAAAAATGGCCCGCAGCCGGTCACCACAGAAAAGCCGAAAAAAGAAAAGATCTTGAACTACCGTAGAACCTCGCGATACGAATTTCATTCGGCACTGTCTACGCTTCGCTACGGTCGCACCAAGGACACGGGAGGCACACCGAGGTTTAATGTTTAAATTATGGAATAGTCAGTCTTAGCATTGAACCGATATTTAAAGGGGCGGGATAAATTATTTTATAGCAATCAATAGCTTACGGTCGATCCTGTTGTATTTTTAAAACGGATAGATTCTCTGTGTCCTCTCGGCAACTGCTCCTGCGTTGCGCTACCTCCTGCGTCCATGCAGCCGTATGGTTCAATTTGTTTTTGATCGCTATTGCGGGGGGATCCCTCACCATCTAAAGGGTATCAGGATTTTGAGGAGAGAAAAGCAACCAGATTTAACATATCTTCATCAGAGAGAGTCCGTGTAATCATTTCCATACTTTCACTACGTCTTATAATTTCCTGACTGGAAGGATTATTGGCGGCTGCCCGAAAAGACTTTAAAGTCTGCATCAGGTAGCCCGGTTTTTGCCCCGCCAGACGGGCAAATTTTTCGCTCCCATGAGCGGATTCACCGTGGCAGGCCATGCAACGTTGCTTATACAAAACACCGCCTTTTATTGCTCGACGAGAATCTGCCACCTGACTGCGCACACTTTTGGTTGAAAAGTATATTGCCAGGTTTAGTTTGTCATCATGGCTAAACTCTCTGGCTAATGCTTCCATAACAAAGTTTTTTCTACTGCCATTAGCAAAGTGATCAATCTGCGTCCAAAGATATAGAGGGTTCTGTCCGGCAAGATTTGGAACATCATCTTTAGGACTATTTCCATCTTTACCGTGACAGAAACTGCACAGCCTTGAACGCTCATGACCTGCATCATATGCCTGTTGAAAAGTATCCGGGCTATCAACAATCGCCTGATAACGTGTAATTAACCAGTCATTACTTTCATCGGCAGCACTTACTGTGTAAAAAAAAACACTCAACAAGGCAAACAAAACATACTGCAATAAACCTGCAGGGCGACTCAACTTACACAAAACTCTCTTTGACAAAACCTACTACCTTATTTCTATACGTTAAAACTACAGACCACTGATCCGTGTTACACCACCAAAACTTCCTACCCAAAATTCACCTTTATCATCAATGTCCATAGAAAAAACATTCTTGGAAAACAGACCATCTGCAACAGAATAATTTTTAAACTGCTTACCATCAAACAAGGAAATACCATTACTGGTTCCCACCACGATCCGGTTGGAATCATCCTCATGTAACATAAAGATGTGGTTGGCAGGCAGGCCATCGGTGACGGTATATACCGTCCAACTCTTGCCATCAAATTTTGACAACCCACCACCCCAGGTTCCACACCAGACATTACCATCATGGTCAACCAGTAAGGCAACAATATAATTAGGATTGTAGGCAATATTAATATCCTCAAGACCCTGCTCTACTTTCTGGCGGGCATGATGGCTGGAAACTTTTGCCGGATCATTCTTAAACTGGATGTCCGCTTTTACTTTTTCAAAGTCGGCTCCCAACCCATCGGCATGCGCCCAGTTAGTCCATTGTCCATTGAAATAGCGTGCCAACCCACCTTCCGTTGCCATCCAGACCTCACCATTTTTACCTTCGGCAAGACCATAAACCCAATCATTTGGCAGGCCACCCTGAGTATTTTCAACGGTATATAAATCCCATTGTTTTTTATTCTTTAATTCACCCTTACGCACCCGGTTAGCCCCTGACCAGGTTGCGATCCAGACATTACCATTTTTCATGGTTAATACATCATAAACAAAAGCATCACCCAGACCATCAGGAATATTATAGGTTTCCCAGGAGTCATTTTTCTGATCGTATAAGGACATCCCCCCACCATAGGTACCTACTACAATTTTATCACCCATTTTGCTGACATGAAAAACGCCATTTGAGAGCAAGCCGCTTTTCACATCATACATGCGGTGCTTGTCAGTCCGGGTGTTATACCGAATCACTCCTCCCGAAGTCCCGACCCAGACTTCCTCACCATCGGCAAAGATTGATTTCACATTTCGATTACCCACTCGAAAATGAGTGAATTTAAATGCGGGATGATCCGCAACTAATGCTTTACCGGTATGAGAAGATGATGCCGGTGTTTGTTCTGCTGTAGATTTTTCAGCAACAATAGCATCCTGCTTGGTCCCCATGTTAAATGCAGTCACGGCTACGGCAAGCAACACCGCAATAAAAACAAGATAAGTTTTAAAACTGGAATTCATTAAGATTCACCTTCATATCAATATAATCAAGTTATCACTAGCGTTGGCCAAGATGACTAACACCACCTTTTGTTGCCGCCCATATATCACCATTCTTTGTCATCACCAGGGAATAGACGTGCTCATCAATCAAGCCATCTTTTACCGAAATGGAAAGCCAGTTATCACCATCATAACGACTAACACCATGATCCGTCCCGAACCACATATTTCCTTTATTATCTTCAATTACGGCATAAACCACATTGCCGCTCAAGCCATCCTTGTGAGTGATGTTTTTCCATTCTTTACCGTCAAACACACCAACACCACCACCCCAGGTACCTGCCCAAACATGATCATTTTTATCAACGCAAATTGAAAATACATAGTTAGGGTTATACGTTCCTACACCATCACGCATGATGCTTAAATCATGCCGTTTGCGTGTTCCCAGCCCGGTATTATTACTGGGTAATAAGCCATCTATATTGGCCGCACCCAGACCATCTTTATGCGTCCATGACTGCCAGTTTGTTCCATCAAACATGGATACACCACCTTCAGTGCCAAACCAGACGCGATCCTGCTTATCCACGCCAAGACCATAAACCCACTCATTGACCAGTTCCTTCACATACGTAGTAAATTCACCGGTCTTCAAATCAAACCGGTTAGCACCGGCCCAGGTACCTATCCACAAGGTGCCATCTTTCTGTGAGGCAAAGGTGTAAATCCAGTAATCCGCCAGACCATGCAAAGGGAAATAGGTTTTCCATTGACCTTCTTTATAACGCGACACGCCGCCACCATTGGTACCGAACCATTTGTACCCCTGTTTATCGATACCAATGCCAAACACGTATTCATTTGCTAGCCCATCTTTTCGGGTAAAGGTATTTTTAACCTGCAGGGTATGCAAATCGACGCCCAATACACCGACGGAAGTGCCGACCCAAAGGGTATTTTTATTTTCATCAACCGCGAGAGAACGCACAAAAACATTCTCACCCACGTTAAAGGAATCAATAACCTTCCAGTTGGTTTCTTTTGCTTCATTTACCTGTTTTTCTTCCGCCGTTATTTCCTGCGTATCACTGGTATTCTTTGATGATGCTTCATCTTTCTTTGAGCAAGCAACATTAAACACCAACAGTGAGGTCAGAAAAACACATTTATACATATTTAATAAATTCATCAGAATGTTCTCATGTAAGAAATAATATCCAGAATCATGCGATCCGTCAGGATGCCGGTATAACCCGGCATCGCATTTTTACCTGAACGGATTTTTCCCAGTAAACTCATGTCAGACTGCATCATCGCCGAACCGTAATTGAAATCTGGCGCACCCGCAATTTCCCGACCAGGCTCATGGCAGGTATTACAATGTTGCATGTACAGAACGCGGCCATTATTAGGATCAGATGCCTGTGCAGTTTGTATCACCGCAATAAAACTCAAGGCAATAAACAAAAGTACATATTTAAGGGGTAAAGTATCGTTTACGGTTTCTTTCATGAATTTACCTGCCATTAATAGCCATCAAGTTTTCGATACAATGTTGAGGTACCAATACCTAATTTTTTTGCCGCCGAACTGCGATCGCCACCCGTCTCATTAATTGTTCGCAAAATAAGGTTATGCTCAAAAACCTTGACCTGCTCTTTCAGGCTTGAACCGGAGCTGACAACAGATTCAGCTTCATAACCTGATAATACACTGCTGATATGAGCGGGAAGCTCATCAATGGAGATGTATTCTCCATCCGCTAAAATAAGTGCACGGGCAACAACATTTTCAACTTCGCGCACATTCCCCGGCCAGTCATATCCAAGCAAGGCATTTTCCGCATCGGCTTCAAGGTTTAATTTTTTACCGTGTGCGAATCTATCCGCATCACGTCGAATAAAAAAATGTACCAATTTCAATATATCTTTCTGTCGTACACGCAAAGGTGGAATATGTATATGAAACACATTCAACCTGAAATAAAGATCTTCTCGAAACTCACCTTGTGCAACCATACTGCTGAGATCACGATTAGTTGCAGTGATAATTCGGACATCTATTTTACGCACCTTTTCACTGCCAACTGCACGGACTTCTTTGCTTTCCAGTACATGCAATAGTTTAACCTGAAGATGCAAGGGCAACTCACCAATCTCGTCTAAAAAAATACTGCCTTTATCGGCCTCAAGGAATAAGCCTTTCTTCGCACGATCTGCGCCTGTAAACGCGCCCTTCACATGGCCAAAAAATTCACTTTCCATCAAGTTTTCGGCAATGGCCCCGCAATTGACCGGAATAAAAGGAGCCTTGGAACGTTCACTTAATTTATGAATTCGCCTGGCAATCACGCCCTTTCCTGTACCACTTTCCCCGGTAATTAATACGGTGCTTTCCGTGTCAGCAACTTTATCGGACATCCGGTGAATTTCATTGATAGGTTCTGAGTCCAGTACACATTCATCCTCGGAATCGCCTAATACCAGACTGCGTAATAATTTATTCTCAGTCCGTAGCCCTCGCAAATCACAAATCTGTTTAATCTGGTGCAACACTTCCTCGGTATGCACCGGCTTAGTCATGTAATCAAAGGCTCCCAATCGCATCGCTTCAATTGCGGTATCGACTGAAGCATGAGCCGTCATTAACAGGAAGCTGGTATCAATACCTGACTTCAGCGTTTTATCCATCAGCTCGATACCGCTCATTCCCGGCATACGAATATCACAAATAGCAATATCCACATCACCTTTGGAGAGACGTTCAAACGCAGATTCAGCATCACCATAATTCTCGATGATATAACCTTCTTTCGCCAAATTTGAGGTTAGCACCTGACGAATCGCGAGTTCATCATCAACAATAATGATTTGCAGTGACAGCACTATTTTGCCACCTCACTCATGAGTTCAATAGTTAAAGGCAGATATACACGCACCACCGTTCCTTTAGCAACAGTCGATCTAATTTCAAGCCGCCCACGATGAGCAACAATAATTGAATTGCATAGCGATAAACCCAAACCCGTCCCCTTGCCCCGATCTTTTGTAGTGAAAAATTCCTGTGTTGCTTTTTTCAGTGTTAGCTTATCCATGCCCTGACCATTATCATCAATAGACAGACAAACATACTCATCTTCCACAACACTTGAGATGATGATATGTGACTTCGTTTTAGAGCTAACTTCAATGGCATCCAGCGCATTAACCAACAAATTCATCACCACCTGCGTTAGCTGATCACTAATACCATTCAAAGCAGGCAAATTTTTGTCCAGATGAAAATCCACCTGAATTCTTTTCCAACGCTGATCATAGCGCATCAAATTACAGGTATTTCGAATGAGTGCATTCAAATCAAATAATTCAAATTTTTCAGACTGTGGCTGAACCAAACCGGATATTTCACGAGTAATATTTCCCAGTCGCTGGGTATTATCTAAAACCATGTGTAACTTACAAATATCACTTTCATCCATATAAGGACATTTGCCTGTTATTTTTTCATCAATAACTTCCTGTACTAATGCGGATATGGCGGCAATCGGATTTCCAACTTCATGGGCAATCCCCGCCGTTAAAGTTCCCATTACCGCCATTTTTTCCCGATGGAAATTCTTCTGTCGTTCAAGCTCCAGATTCTTTTCATGTTGATCTAAATCATCGGCCATTTTGTTAATTGCATTAGCCAGATCACCAACTTCATCATTACGCCGAATGGGAACAGGTTTACCTCGTTTACCCTGAATGATTTCCTGCCCTCGCTGGCGCAGTAAAATCAAATCCCGCGCCATTCTGGAAAAGAAAACTGCAATGATCGAACCCAGTAAAATCAAACTAAAAAATCCTAAACTGAGCGATATCAGGGCAACGTCATTACTACGTTCATGAAAATCTGCCGCCATTTTTTTTCGCTGTAAGCGACTTTCTTCAAGCCGTTGCTCAATGACCCTTTTGGTCTTTTCCAGGGTTCTAGACAGGTTTTCCAGGGTATTCTGATTTGGCCTTGCTCTGGTCGTATCCAGAGCAGCAAAAAGTTCAGTTATCTCAGCACTATTTTCTATCGATGACGATATTATTTTGTGGCTAGCGATCAGCAACTGTTGCAAATGTTCCTGAACGTGTTCAGCACCCACCTGAAAATCAACGCCCCTGAGATTAACCTGCTGAATTTCGATGGCGTTAAGTACGCGCACATCAGCATTATGCAAGCCTATTTCAACATCATAAAGACGCTGCAAATTATCAAACTGTTCAAGCAGAACTTTTTTCTGGTAGAAGATGAAAATTGCAAGAACAACGGCAAAAGTGGTCAATAAACCATAGACCAGATAACCTTTTAATCGAAGTGATACCTGTCGCTTACCTGTTACTATGGATTGAGTCCGTTTTGCGTCGTTCACGTCAACGTATTCCCTTTAAAAACTTAACCATATCTCATCTGCCAGGGAGTATACAAGTATCGCTAAAGGGGGATTGAGTATATCTTGCTTTCAGTCAATTGCAGCAGGAAAAAGCAAACTAACGCCACAGCGACTCATGGGAGTACAGTACACCATCATTTGCCCGCCATGTTCTTCAATCACAGAGCGAATGATCCCGGTGCAGTCTTCAAGAGGAGGCAGATTTTCTTTCTGGGGTGTTTTTGAGGCACAACATCCCGATTTTTGACAGCGTAGTGTGTTAATTTCCTCACATTCAATCAGGATGCCAACCTTGTTATTTTCAGCCATACTATTCACCCGCAAGTGGCTACCATCCATACAATTTTCGGCCAGCGTATTCAAAGCCGAGTAGAGACAAAAAACCACTACCGATTGCTCAACTTCTATTGCCGGTATCGTGGTATCCAGCTGATTAATAATACCGACACCCTGTTCATATTTTTCCATTCGCACCAAAGCGGTGACCGCTTCAATAATACCATTAGTATCCGTAAAGGTACTGTGCCTGTCAGTCAACATACTGAAGCGACGCAGATTCTGTAGCAACTGCTCCATCCGTCCCGTCTGTTCGCGCAAAATGCGGAAGCAACTTTCTATTTCCTGGCTGTGAGATTCATCCAGATCCAGCTTGCTGAATTGTTCCTGCCAGCAATTAAATAACAAATCAACCGCGCCATCGACGGCGGTCAGCGGGTTGCCCACGTCATCAACAAACTTCAGTGCAAGATTTACCCGCTCCTGCAGCTGTTTCTGCTCCTCCCCCACTTCCCCCTGCAAGGTTTCTGGAAATGTAAACATTGCCAATTTTTTACCCTCTTTATCAGCCTCAAGCCGAGCAGCAAACATCAAAGCTACCGGAACACATGAACCAAATTCTATTTTTAGTATAAAAAATATGCAATTCTAATACCAGACTTATACTTTCAAGTAATACGAACAATTATATAAAAATCAATCATATAGATAGGGAGCCAGGGGAATTTTTCTCATTACTGAGAATATGCCTTTCTTGACACATTCAAAACAGGGAAAGCACCACGGCTCAACTACATTTGCCGTCTTGCCGCCGCCTGTGCTTTCTGGTTATTGCGGAAAACCGCATCAATCGCCTCTGAGTCAATATCCTGCCTCTGTCCCAGCTGTTGTAACAGCGATCTAATCGCGGGATCATCCCAGTCAAAGGCACCAACCAGGCGGGCTAATATCCGGCCATCCGGGCGCAACAATAGCGTCAAGGGATATTCGCGCAAACCCAGTATGGATTCTGCCTGCTCACGCCCCATGCGCTTAACCGAAAAACTTATCTGGTATTTCCGCAAGTATTCATCCAGCAGGTAAGCATCTTCTTCGATAGCAAGGCCGATAACCTGCAAATTAGCCGCATCGTGACTATCGGCAAGCCGTTGCAGACCCGGCATTTCTTCTCGACAAGGTGGGCACCAAATTGCCCAGAGATTCAATACCAATACCCCTGTTTTCGGCGGAGTAAATACCTGCGGCTGATTATCGTGATCGAGAATAGAAAAAGCAGGCAAAAATTGCCCTGCGACCGTACTGCGCGGTGGTGATACCGTAGCATCACAGGCAACAAGCGCGACAATACTCAACAACACGCTCATCATCCGGCTAATAGTCAGTAATTTCATTAGCAGTCAGGCTGATCCAGTTGGCGACACGTAGACTGAAACAGCGTCTGTTGCACCGGCCATAAGCAACGTGCCGCAATATAGAGAAATAATAGCGTCGCACTCAAGGCAATGAATCCCCCCGCGCCCATTAACAACATACCGAAGATTTCCGCACCATTACCCGCCACGTTTTGCGATAGATGTTCCGCCGCCGGTGTCTTGCGAGGCACATTATGCAGACCAGACCAGAACAGGCCAGCAATCAGCAGCAGCATGCCCGACCCATACATACCAATCTGCACCCGAACCAACTTAATACCCGGCTTACGCGCTCCTAACTGTGGTAACAGATAATAACTCAAGCCCATAAATGACAGCGTTACCGCACCCACCGTGCCATGATAATGCGCGGTGACCAGAACATTGTCCGCACGAATCAGGCTTCCAGCGACGATCCCGATGACAAACAGCAGCAGCGAGAAAAATAGTGCCTGACGTGCATAGCCATTATCCTGCTCCCGACCCGAACCAAAGCCGAACAACAGCATCAGCCCTAGCAGTAAGGCAACCGGCCAGCTGCCATAACGCATTAATTCGGTATAGGCATGGTGGTAAGCCTCGCTTCCGGGGAGGTACTGATACTGAATAAATAACACCAGTAGTAACGGGCTCAGCGCCAGCACAAACAGGCCGCGCAAAACGGTGTCCCCGGCCACCCGGATACCGGCCAGATGTGCCAGTTGTAACCAGGCCACCAGCATCAGCAGGACATAGCTGAATTGCAGAATATGCCCCGGCCCCCAGAACAGATTTTCGAAATAATGTGAACCCTCACCCGCCAGTGCAGGTGAAAAAAGATTCCATAGTAACACCAGCAATGCTGCCAGCACGGCAGCCCCGGCACAACGACTGCCAAAATTTAAAATATTGCCCCGGCTACCGGCAAATGAAGCCAGAATGAGCATCACAATGGCCACCGCAAAACTTGTCAGCCCGAGGAAAAATAACGGTGATTTTAATACCGGAATGTAATTATTGAGCATCGCATCCACCGGGGAACCGAATGCTGCTATCAGCAACATGCCTACGCCGGCCAGCGCAAACAACAAGGCTAGCCAGCCACTTTGAAAACAACGTCGACAGGCACTCAGGCTCCAGAGAACACCGGCAAAGGACATGAACCAGATGATCACGGCGAAATCCACGTGCAACACCAGAGCCCGAGTAAAGAATCGCGTATCGATCCAGCCCGGATTAATAAAGGGCGTACGTAACATCACCAGCAGAAAGGCAAACAGGGTGGAAATGCCCATGGCCAGAAATGCTAGTAGCAGCCAGCCCCCAGCCAGCCGCGAACGACCACGTTCTATAAATGAAAAACCGCTCTCACTCATTGCTCAAATAGCACCCTGATGGGGTGTCTGACTAATGAACGGTACCCCGAAGAAGGTCAAAAATGCCAGTACAAACACCGTCATAATCAGCAACGCGCCACGCACTGGAGCCGGCTTTAGCGTCACCCGCAGATGCAGAGCAAAGCCCAGTACAATCCAGTTGATGAACGACCATGTTTCCAGAGGATCCCATGCCCAGTAACGTCCCCAGGCATCCTGTGCCCAGATCGCCCCGGCAATCAGCATCAAGGATTCAAAAATAAAGCCCAGCGCCATAAACCGATAAGCCAGATCATCCAGTTTCCTGTCATCCGGCAGACGGGCAAATTTCTGTTCACCAAGGCCGACAGCACGCAGCAGCACTACCCCGGCCATGCCCACCGCAACCAGCACCGCACCTAGAAAAACTTTGCCGAACATAATGTGAATCACCAACCATGTGGTGTCATAGGTTGGTGGCAAATGGCCCGCATTCGGATTCGACAGCATCAGCCAGCCCATCATAATAAACATCAGCGGCAACACCAGTGCGGCTACCGGACGAATCGCGCGATAACGCCAATAAGCCAACGCAAACATAAACAGCAAGCTGAAAATATTACTGGAAAGAATTTCAAACATGGTCAAATAGGGGCCGTGATCCAGCCGCAGCCAGCGCAGACCAATCGAAAGCCCGTGCACCAGCAAGGCCGTCACCAGCAAGGCAAGAATGGTTTTCTCTGGACGTTTGCCCAGTACCACGGCAAAAATAGCCAGTGAACCCACAATCACATAGAGCACCACCGCCGCCCAGAGCAGCTGGATTTCACTTTCCATACATTAACTCCAACATTCTCTCATCATCTAATTAGTCCTCAGCTTGCCAGGGGCGAGCGGCAAATTTACGCCAGAAATGCCAGCCCATGCCTAGCACCGTCATCACACAGGCGCTTAACAACCAGGGAATCGTCCAGTCATAAAACACGGCATAGCCCATCCATACCCGCAAACTTTCATACTTTAAACGCCCGTCAGCAAACAGAATCGATGCCCCAGGGCGCAGTTCCTGACGCTTACCATTGTAGCGAATCACCAGCCGATGTTTCTCCGGCGCTTTAAATTCTGATTTGCGATTTTCATCCAGAACGACTTCATCCAGCTCCAGTAGCGTCCAGATTTCATGTGACGTTCCTGGAATCGTCCAGCTCAGTGCCTGCTGGTATTCATAAGCCGGATAACTGGGCAGGTGAATACTTCCCTGCTGCGGCTTACCGCCGTCAGCAGGATACCAGACAAAATTGGGCGCAAAGCCCTTATTATGTGAGGTATAAAAACGATAGCCCGCCAGAATCAGGGGATAGTGATCACCAATTGTCGTCTCCTGCCGAAGGCCGGCTTCATCCTGCCAGATAACCTGACTGCGGGTGCGATCCCGGTTCATCCCCGGCGAATAACCGATAGTGAAGTTTTTCTGCTGAAAGCGCGCCTCCTGTAAATGCCAGGAATGAAAAGGGCCACTCTCAGACTCGGTCAGCTCACCGTTAAAAATTTCATCAACACTGACTTCCAGATGTCCCTTAAGATAAGTCAGACGACTGATGGCAAGCAGAATAATCAAGCTCAATAAGGCCAGGTGAAAAACCAGTAAACCCGGTTGTCGCCAGAAGGCGGGACTGCTGAGAATCGCCGCTGCAAGATTCATGGCAAACAAAATAAACGGCAGGGCAAGAATCCAGGCCGGTGACCACTGGGTAAAATAGGCCAGCACCACGCTGGCACAAAAAAGCACGAAAATTACCAGCGTCAATTTCAACGATGCTAGCTGCAGCAACACGGTATGCATAATCAGAAGTAGTTTACCCGTCGCTATGGCTTAGGGTGGATTTCGACAGGAACGACCCATCCACCGCGCACCACCACAGTCACTGGAGGTCCAGTTGCCACTGCTTTTCCAGTTCACCGGCCCACCACCACCCAACACAGCCTGCATGTAATAGGGTGCGCTGCTGTAAGGAGCCTGACCATTCTCCTGACTAATGTCCACCAACAGAGCCTTGTTCTTCCAGCCGTGAGGAACAGCAGCGTGACACCAGGAGCATTCCATGTTGCCTATGCGCCGGGCATGACCGATGTGCAGGTTGGTGGATTTGAAATTAATGCCGCACATACCACCGCCACCGCCACCGCCACCGCCGCCCATGCCACCGCCGCCACTAGCTGAAGCCCGGAAGCCACTGGTATTGGGTGCAGAATTATTCGGGTTGGCATAATCATTATAGTTATGACATTTGAAACACAGATCATCGGGCTGGCCGGTGCCGGTTTCGTTATTCCAGTCCCCTTTGAGCACAAAGTCTTTGGTTGAACCATGCGGGCCCCAGGGTGCACCATCGGGGCCACCCGGAGGCTCAGAAGTTCCATTGGCCGTGGCCGAGCCATGACAGTCGCTGCAATACATGGTTTGCACACCTATATTGGTACCGCTATCATCGCTAAAGGGAGAGAGAAAAACAGCCGGTGTCGTGCCACGTACTGCGGCCGTGCGTCCCGTTGGCCCGAGGACAGGATGCCAGCCACGGTGATTGCCGCCCGGTTCACCCAGATCTGATGACGGAGCCTGAAACTCCATGGCCTGATTGGTAAACTGCAACAAACCGTTAGTACCACTGGGCGTACCGCCGCCGGAGTCACCCAGAGTCGGGGGAATATCATAGGCATAATCCGAATGGCACTTGAGGCAAACCTGATATTCACGGGTGACGTGTGCGCTGCTCACCGAAGTTGCTCCTCCCAGTCCGCCATCGCCCTGCTTAACCAGATATTGAGACGGCAGACTGCCCCAGGCACTGGAACCGTAGATGGGTTCCACACCCCGAGATCCACGCAACACCCCAGAAGCAATATTGCTATGCTGCACCGTGGCATCATGTTCATGGGTGCCCACCGTATTACCCGCACTACCATTGAACTTCTGATTTTTCAGCAACCGATGCGGATTGTGACAATCGGTGCATTCAACATGACGGTTCTGAGGATTGCCCTTGCCCAATAATATCGTTGGCTCACTAAAATTAGCATCCGTAATATCATGCACTTCGTAACCGGCAGGTTGATCAATATTGGTGATCGGCATACGACGAATCGAAGTAAAGTCTGTTTTTATATCGGGCACCGGGAACCCCGCGCCCCCCTGCCCCAGTAATACACCACCATCATTAGAGTGACACTGATAACAGGTTTCCTCAATCGCGGGATTACCTGCACTTTTCGGTATTGCGGTACTGTCCGTACCTTCGCGTAATAAACGGCGAGAACCCTGCACGGTATGAGTATCATGGCAATTCAGACAAGCCACTTCCCAGACCTGTGCACCCGCCGGAAAGTCGCGTTGTGTCGCCGCCAGATCGGTGTAAATTTCATCGGCTACCGTTTGATCCGCATGGGCCGACATGGCCCAGGCCTGGCCAAGCTTGTCATGGCAGGCCAGACAAATCATGTCATTATTCTGATCAAAATTGCCCCCCAGCGGATTACTAACCTGAAAACGGTTGAGACGCAGAAACTTGATATTAACCGCATTATTGACATCACGAAGATGCGGATCATGGCAACTCACACATTGCATCTGACCATTTTCCAACGGCACCAGCGGTGGACGCACACCGGCTACCCGATCGGCAATATGAGACTCCAGCGCAGGATCACGCAATTCACCATCGGCCTGAGCCAGGGTGCTGTCATACGGGAAAGAAACGGGGTGATCATTGGTCAGATTGGTACCAAGATTACGGGTAAAACCCGTCTGAATGCCACTACCAGGAGGCATTCCACCGCTCACGGAGGTTCCGGCTAGATCAATCATCGCATTGCTTTGTCCGTTCAACACATTCACCGCACCCAGAGCCAGGGTACCGTCATGGCAGGAAAGACAAAGTTTAGAGCTGCCGCCGGGTTGATTCAGACCCACGGCATCCATCGAGGAGGAATCATAGGGGGTATAGGTTTCAGGCGATAATGTGCGATTCCACAGTGGTGCAGCCGGTACCTGGGTGGCGTCATGCGGAGTATGACAAAAAACACAAATCTGTGACTCTGTTGTTGCGGTCACCGTGCCCGGCCCGGAGCTGGACAGGTTGTGCACAGTGTTAGCAATATCCGACACCGTTGCAGCATGCACTACGGCTGAAAAAAACAGGACTACAAACAACAAAAACCTATTACAACATTTCATTCTCGCTCTCCCAAATACTGGAAAACTTCAATCCGACCATTGAACATGTCGGCAATATATATCCGATTACGCGGGTCAATATAAATACCCGAAGGCAGATAAAATTCGCCTATTCCACTTCCAGTACCACCAATGGGCAGTAAATAATCACCATTTGCATTAAAAATTAAAAGATGATCCCGATATGATTCTATGATGTAAATATTACCCTCATCATCCGCCGTCACACCTTTGGGGCGATTCAGGTTGCCCACATATAAGCCCCGATCACCAAATAATTTAAGCAACAAACCACTAGCATCAAATACCTGCACCCGTGAATTCAGGGTGTCAGAAACATACAGTTTATTGCCGACAAAACTCAAATGCGTAGGCGCATTAAATTCCCCAGGCCCATCGCCACGCCTACCTAATGTATCGACCAGCAGCCCCTGATCATTGAATACTTTTATGTCATGAGCACGGGTATCTGCAACATAAATTAAGCCCTGAACAGGATCCCGAGCCAGGCCGGTTGGCCGGCGTAAAATATTTTCTCCCATCTCTCCCAGGTAGATTCCATTTTTGTCCAGTCGAATGACACGCCCCAGTTCAGCATCAGCAACCAGCACCTCATTATTTTTGCCCGCCACAATACCAATAGGGGCAACAAAACGAACACCCGGTCGCGCCCATTCCCAAATCGCTAATTCGCCACGCGCCACATCAAAATTAAAGATAGCCTGACGGCTAACATCTGTCACCAGTATCCGACCAGAATCATCAACCATGATGGCCTGTGGGCGCTGCAATACTTTCGGATTAAGATGTTCCTGACCCAGACCCGCTATCCAGCGTAAAGCAGTGGTAAAAGCATTGCTGCTTTCATTCGTAGAAGTGAAATTTGCTTCACCCGTCAGCTCACCCACATAGCGGTATCGCGGTACTTCAGGCAAGGCGGGCCAGACTCGATCTAGATCCTGCGTTTTAATACTGAATTCAAGATGAGATGGTGTAGTTGAACAAGCGTTCAGGAAAAGCAGACAGAATATTGGCAACAGCATCCGCCAACTCTTTGCAACAAACTGGGCAGTAGATATGTTCAAGGTTTCTCGACCACTGGGGCAACAGGATAATGCAGTTTCATAATTTGAATTCTTGCGGCCGCAGCATCGGCCAGATATAACCAGTTCTCATGCAGATCCATATCGGCTAATTGCATAGTCATCACTGATTCGGTCATTGCTGTGGTTTTATGCTCAGCCTGATCGATAAAAAATAATATGGTATTATCAAAGGCATCAGCAACAATAACCCGGCCAGCATCATCAACCACCAGGGCAACCGGCTGCTTCAAACTATTTCCTGCCAGGGAATAAAGGTAGTGACCATCAAGATCGGTGACCACAACCCGCGACTGATTGCCATCCAGAAAATATATTTTTTCCCTTTTTACAACCATGTCAGTGAGTCCGCTAAGCGGTGCAGCAGTTTCATCAACAGGATGAAGGACACGAACCAGACGTCCTAGCTTATTAAAAATCAGCACCTGATTGTAAAATGCATCCGCCACCAGGATCCGGCCACGCGAAAAATCTTCGGCAATCGCAACCGGCTGTTTCAAATTAAAGTCTTTAATTTCCCGCAACAGCCGGCCATCACGATCCAGATACAATATCCGGCTTCGCTGTGGATCACTCACATAAAGATATTCACCCGCAGTTGCCATGATTCGGGTTACGGGAGTAATTGGCATCCGGTAATAAACAGAAAAGGTTTCTCTACGCAAATCATAACGCAGAATAGCCTGTCGGCCCGCATCGGCAATATAAACATAGTCGGCCCAGGTGGCCACTGAAACAGGACGGCCTAACTGTAAATAACCACCCGGCGCGGCTACCGCACTACCCGACTCCTGAATTCCACTATCAATATTACGCCAGGATGTGAGTAAGCCGTTGCTTGATACTGCATTCACAGGGGGGGTCGAGCCACTCATATCCGCGCACCCGGTCAACAGGGTAAACAGCACTAAAGTGAAACCCAAGCTATACCTGAGTAAAACAGATTCAATCTGTGTTAAAGAATTAAGGGTAAAACCTGTCTGCTGCATAATATGCTCCCTTACCACAATCCCGGACCGGCAGTGGAATGTCCACCATGGATCTTACTCTTCATGCCCGGTTTGGCTGAATGACAAATATCACAATTTTCAACGCCCCATGCAATTTCATCATTGTGGCACATGCCACAAAACTTGCCGTCTATAATATCCTGCATAGTCACATTATTACTTCCTGCACGCATTTCAAAACCTAATTCAAAATGACAAACTTTGCAGCGAAAACGGATGCGATGAAACCAGTGCGGAAAGACAACAGGCGGCATACCTTCGCTTTCTGCACGTTTATTCAACACAACGTCACCATACTCAGCCTGCAGGGGAAACATCCATAAAATAATCCCTGCGCTAATAAGTAATCGCCAAAATTTAGGCCTCAGCAGTGTGAACACAATTACTTCCTGCTTTTGGCCTTGGCCTGTTCCAGTTTATTTCGTGGAACACTGTGACAACGATTACACTCTGTCAAAGGAAAGGCCACTGCACCATGACAACGACCACAATAATTGCCCTGTAAAATTTTCATCATGGTAATCGGGTTGGCCCCTTCTTTTGAAATGAAGTATTTCTCATGACAGTTTTTGCAATCAAGCCAGAGAGTGTGGGCGCGATGAGGGAAACGAACAACCGGCATTTCTCCTGTATTTTCAAGAAAAAGATCATTGTTTCTAATCCGTATCTTCGTTTCCGGAAGTATATTGGTACGTGGGTTGATAACACCGTCTTCCAGTGCTTTCACCCAGTTAACCATATTGCCACTGGTGTCCGCTGGTAATTTTGACAGGGCTTCGGATGGCTCCTGAAGCACGCCCATCGCAGGGCCTTCCGGATCATGAATATTATCATTAGATAGTTCACGCCACTTTGAACCGGCACTGCTGATAAATGGCAGCAATATTAATATTCCCAGTGTGCTGATCCATATTAGTCTCAAATAGTGTCGATTCAATATCACAGGTTTATCCCGGTATGAAGAAGCCCGAACTTCTAATTGCACGTACAATTTGCTTTGTCGATTCTTCACAAACTTCCACTGCCTTTGCATAGTCACCTTTTTCTGCAAATGCTTCGGCATCTTTTCGTAAAGCAGCCGCTTTATCAAGAAATTTCTGTGCCCGTTTTTTTGTTCTTGGATCTTTCATTTTTTCTTCCAGCAACAATGTCACCAGCATTTTATGGGTATCATTCCGATCAAGTTCATATAAATATTCATCTTTTTTCGTTTCAAAATGCAAGGTTCTAACCAGCGTGTCGCCGTTACGCATTTCGCTGATGGCCGTCTTAATTTCAACATAGACACTATCGATCACTTTGCGTGCACTATATGGCTGCCCGGTTTTCATTAATGCCATAGCATTCGCAATTTCAGCATCGGCCATGCTTTTTATTTTATCCGTATTTTCAGTAAGACCTTTCTCTTTACCAATTCGCACCATAGCATCCAGCAGTGCGTTAATACTATCCATACGTGCATCGAACAGACGTTTATCATTGTCATTAACAATTTCCTTCTTGCCTGCCACTTTAACCGCACGGAACATCATCTCGGTGGCATGAAAGAGTGATTCTGCCGCCGCTTCAACATTATGATCTTCCATATATGTTAATGCATTATTGTAAAGATCATTGGCCGCCCGATAGAGTGATTTGACATTAACATCTTCACTGACCCTGACTTTTTGTGCCGCTGAAGAAACAGTTAAGAGTTTTTCAACAAACTTGATTTGTTGCTGAGTTTGTTTAGCCGACTTATGTAACTGCTTTTCACTGTGCGTTGCATAACTATTTTCCGTATAAAAAATAGACAGAAGAATCATTATAATAATACTGAATGTTTTCATGATGCTCTCACTATAAACTAGATTAGACAGTAGGGATTAATTTCACCAGGCATGACGATCCTGGAAACCACATTATTCCCTATGCGATTAAATTTCACAGGGTCAAGCCGCCCAAACGCAAAGCCCTAACCAGCGTTTTATTCCCCTTTTCCAATAGCGTGATCGCCGTTTTTATTTTACCATCTACAAATTGTTTTTCTGCCGCCACTACCAGCTCCTCATTTTTATTCATTAACATCCTTATCAGGGGCAATTTTTTCCTATTTTCTACTGAGTTGTTATCCAAAATCATATTCGCAAGCAGCGTATAATTGTCATTCCTATCCAACTCATAGTCATATTCATCTTCAGGTGTAGAAAAATCCAGTGAATAAACGACAGTTTCATTTTTTCTTGCATCACTGAGTGCTTGCTCCAGCATATCTGCTGCTTTTTCCAGCGGTTCAAGTGCCATTTTCGAATCTCCAGTAGCATATAAAGATTCAGCTTTTTTGATCAACAGGTTAACCTGTTCGGAATCAAGGATCCCTTTCACTTTATCCGCTGGCAGCTGATTAAACAGATCATTGAAGTTTTTTACTCGACTATAGAGAAGCTTGTATTGTTCACCAGAAATTTCAGCCTCTCGTTCCTTATCCACAACCATACGAAATGAAACTGAAATTCGTTGTAAACTCTTTTGGATTTCAGCATCACTTTTTTTATAATCCTTTTCCCCCATGAAAATTTTAGCTTCATCGTAATGTTGGAATGCCATGCCAAGTATAGAAATAGCTTCAGCATTACCACTGGCCTGCACTTCCTTTGTGCGTTTAGATTTCGTAAGAATATACCCAAGAAGATTAAGTTTATTAAGCGTCGCATTCTTCTCTTTATCAAGCTCAGCTGAATCAATATTTTCACCAGCATAAAGAGTAGAAAATCCTGTTTGCAAACTCAAGCAAAGTATGAGCAAGCAGATACCGAACTCGATTTTTTTATATTTACTAAAGTAATTAGACATATCTTGCTCTTATACCGCTACTTAGTTCTTAACCTGTTTTTTATTTTTTGCCTTTTTGGGTTTTGGTTTTGAATGGCATATTCTGCAGGTTTTTGCGGTAATAGGAAAAGCAACTTTACCATGACACACTCCACATTTCTGACCGAGCAAAATCGAGGCCATGCTGATCTGATTTGCCCCTTTTTGCGGAATAAATATTGCCGGATGACAATTTGAACAATCAAGCCATTCAGTATGTTGTGCATGCGGATACACCACGTCGGGCATTGATCCTTTCACTTCTCTGACAATATTAAGATCCATGATGATGGGTTTAGCATTCGGATCCAACCTGTCATAACGAGGATTAATTTTTCCTTCTTTTAATGACTTAACCCAGTCAACGTAATTTCCCGCTTTGCTTTTCACCATGTTTGAAAAAGCTTCTTTAGGTGGCTGCAGAGTAGCAGTCCCCTCACCCTCCGGATCATGAATGCCATCAAGAGTTGGCGGAAGATTTTTTTCTTCCTTTTTCTTCATCAGGCGGTTAAATGAATTTGGATCAGCCGCGACAGATATTTGTGTGGAAAATATAAACATAACTGCAAGAGCAAACACAGATAGTCTATAAGCGGAAAAATTTTTAATTCTATATTTCATTTGTGCCTCCCCCTACTTTACTTTTTTGTTTTTGTCTTTTGCCGGTATGATTAGTTTATTCAAGGTACTTCCATGAACCTGTGTCTTCAAACCATCTTTACCTGAATGACAGAGATTACAATTTTCTACCGACCAGGCAATTTCACCATTATGACAGGCACCACAAAACTGGCCATCAATAATTTTCAACATATCAATACCACTGCCACCAGCTTTAAATTTAAAACCCAGATCAGCATGGCAAACTTTGCAACGAAAACGAATCCGATGAAACCAGTGGGGAAAAATAGCGGGCGGCATCCCTTCTTTTTCTGCATTTTCATTGAGCACCAGATCGCCATACTCAGCATGAACCGGGCGACTCTGACTCAACCCTACAAACACAAGAAAAAGAATCAATAACAAGCCCACTCGCTCCTTGCTTACATAAACCAAATTAAAACCCATAAATCCCCCCATTTAAATTTACAATAATATTTACAACAACGCTGCACACTAATTTCCAAATAAACGTTTTATTCTAAACATCAATATATTATATGAATTACTGTTTATCTTGGAAACACGCAGACTTAACCTCAATTGCAAACGTCCATATGAATAGTCCAACCTATTTTCCCAAATTCTTCTATCTTGCTTTTCACGATTTATCTCAACCGGCCTACTTAGCTCAGTATCATATTTTAGATCTGAAATAAAATGTAAACGAGGGACATTGAAAACCATAACATGCCGATAAACAATATTTGCTGATGACGTGGTTGCGAAACCGACAGAAGGTGAATCCGGCAATACATTTTTAGTCGCATTAACCGTAATATTACCCGTCCAGGCAGACTTATGCGTTATAGTTTGTGTACTAGTCAATTGTAAATTCACCAATTGGTAAATCTCATCATTGGTGCTCACAATAGTACGAGAATCACTGCCCATCAAACGCGCATAGACATTGCCGACGCCCTCACTATTCCGCCAGGTCAGGGATATACTATTATTGATACGGTTAGGACTATTAGCTGTCGTATCATATTCAGTAATAAAACTCTGGCTGAAATTAGCACTGTATTCAACCCCCGGACGTGAGCTAAAACGCCGCATGATGTTATGTCCAATCTGCCCGGACAAATGTTGCCCCTTGAATTCCCCGCCACTACGATTCAGGGCATTGGCTGAAGTGTTCCAGTTGTACTGATATTTACCCAAACGTATATATTCAGGATTATATCTTGCCCCCACTGACTGCGTAGAGGTATACACTATAGAATTAACATTCTCCGTACCATTCGCGGTTACATTACTCGAAACACGAAAGGCGCGACTAACATCGTAATTGAGTCCACCGTAGGCATTCAGTGATTTACTCTCGGAGCTAAGATTACCATTTTCATTCAGTGAGGCATAATATCTTGCCCCCGCATTTCCATACATTTTTTGATTTTTTGGTCGCCAGAATGAATTGGATGTCATTTGTAACTGTCGGTTGTTATTTACGAACCGTGTGGTGCCATCTTCGGTTTCAACGACACTGGCCATATTCTCCATTGAGAAATAGGCATCAGGACGATAACTGTGGCGTACAACCGCATTATTTCTGAGATAATTGATTTCACTGGATCGTCGAATTGCCTTTTCTCGGCTGCCATCAAAATTTAACTGATGCCGCTTAATAACCTTGCCGATGCTCAGCGTATACAGATCGCTGGTATCTTCTGGCTGACCTTCTGTTTTTTGTAAATTATTATCGTAGGTTGCCTGAGCATTCAGCGAACCATCAAGGCTGCGGTATTTCTGAGAAAGGCCATATCGAGTATTGGAATACGGTTTACTGCCGAGTGCTTCACCGCTGACTCGACTATCCTGACTATCAAAATGCAATTCGAAAGGAAAACGACTCTGTGGCAACATTACTACCTGTGCATTCCCTGTTATTATTTCGCCATTTGAGTTACCACTATTCTCCCGTTCCAAGCGATTATAGGTCAAACTCAGGCCACCGTTTATACGGGCAAACCAGGGTTGCCAGAGAAAACTATTGCCTCTTAAATTTACTGTCGCGAGCTTGCGAACCTGATCTTCGCTTTGATTGTAATTTTCTACCCGATGCTCATAACTGATATCGCCCCAATAACGAACGGGAGCCATAGTCAAGTCAGCCATTACACTTGTTGCAGCGAAATAAAGCACCGATACAACAATAATGGCTTTATAATTTTTCAACAACAGGGGTTTCATACCAGTACCTTAGTAACAGACCTCACACCAGAGCTATCCGGAATTAGAAGTCTGTTATTACACACTCATTTACTTTCAATTTACTGCCGGCTTTACCATTTCTTCCTTATAATATTTAGTATTTACTCTTACTTCAGATGAATCCCATAAGTTCTTGATAAATTCATCTTTCGCTTTTCCTGCCTGCTCTCTCTGCCATAAACGTCCGGCACGATCTTTTACTTTCTCAAATGAATTCAATACAGGTTCTTTTCTATCTTCAAGCCGAAATATTGTGATGCCTCTCAATACTTCCATCGGTTTGGATATCTCACCTGACTTCATATCATCAATAACGTCCTGTATTTTTTTTGCCAGCATACCTTTATGTAAGTAACCCAGATCGCCACCATTCTCCGCACTGGCATCGGCGGAATGAAGTTTTGCCAGCTCAGAAAAATCTGAGCCGTTTTGTAATTTCTTATATATTTTCACACCCTCAGCCATCGCTTCATCCCAGGCAGCAACCGGGGAAGATGGCATTACCTGTAAGAGAATAATTGAGACCCGCAGCTGTTCTGGTGAAGTAAACTTTTCCTTATTATCAAAATAATACTGCTTACTATTTTCTACACTTGCCACAGGCGCTTTGTTAATATCCTCTTCCAGCTTTTCGACAATACTTTTTTTCTCTAAATGTGCTTTAAGATTTGGAACAAACCGGGCTTTGTATTCAGGCCATTTTTCACTGTTTCCATACTGCTGCTCATAATTTTTAACCGTTGCGGCTAATGTTTCCTCAACATATTTTTTATCTGCCGTATATTTCCGGCGCTGTGCTTCCTGTAGCATTAAAATATTGGTAATTAATTCTTTACCTGTATCTCGCTGAACCTCTTCCATTTTCCCTTCAGGAATTTTTCCGTGATAAAACTTTCCTTTAACCGCCCCCTGTAATGACTGTTTATATTCATCCAGGCTAATTGCCTGTTCACCAACATAGGCGTAAACAGCGTCATCCATTTTCTCTAATGTCAGTTTAGCACTGGCATTAGCCGCATAAAATATCAGGCATAAAAGAACACCAGGCAGTACTCTCTGCTTAAGAGCTCGGGATAATAAATAATTTGCTTGTAATCTCACGCGCCTGACACCTATTGATTTTAAGACCGTTTAAAAAGAATTGGCCCATAGTGACTCCCATCACCATGGGCCAAACAACTCCCTGAATTTCCAGTCCTGACTATTTGGTATGGCAAGCCAGGCAAACAGCACTACCGGTATTGGCAATACGCAGGAAGGTTGGGTTATCACTGGTATGTGGATTGTGACAACTTGCGCACTCTACGAATGGTTCAGTTGCGCCAAGATCAGCACGGGTATAAAGCTGCATATCCGTTTTTTCACGAACACCTGAAGTACCGATAGCGGTATCAACCCACCATATAGCCTTGGTGTTAATCGTAGCTTTATAGGGTGGAATAAAGTCCGCATCAGCCATCGCGCCACCAAATGCACCATCAGCATCGGCAGATGTTGCACCACCACCACCATACTGAATACCAACCGGGTGGTCGTTAGTCAGATCGGTGCCGATATTGACAATGCTAGCGTTTGCATAATTAAGTGTTCCTGGCCTACCCAAAGAAGTAGATGCTGGTCCAGTCCAGGTGCCAGCTAGTTCGAAACCTGCCGGATCAAAACCAGCGGAACCTGGCGCATTAATCATCACGTTCATCGCCTGGGTGCCATCATGGCAGGACAGACAAGCGATAGAAACCGAACCTACTGGCGCTATCGCACCATCAAGTGTGGTGGTTCCCAGAGAATCATAAGTAGTGTATGCACTGGAGCTGGGCAAAACCCGGTTCCAAAGCGGTACGGATGCAGAGGTATCCGCGCCATGCGGTGTATGACAGAAAACACAAATGGCCTGAGTGCCATCAAAAGTATTAGTACCCGTACCTGTACTGCCTAGATTATGTTTGGTAACAGAAATGCCCGCAGTCGCAACATTAACAGATAGGATCCCTAGCGCAATTACTGCACCTGCTAGCATAGTCTTTCTATTGGTTATTTGTATGTTCATAGCCCCCTCCGGCTGTGTAGTTCAATCAGATAAAATATCATTGTCAGATATTTGATAATATCAAACAGTGTTGCTTCTTATACTGCAATATTCCTGCCAACATATAAGTGTTTGATTATGTGTTTATTTTTTTCCGCGCACACCATATTTGAGAATAGTACTCTAGCTAATCCCCATAATCGGGAATATGCCCTTTAGCCGAATTAGCCGAATTAGCC
>CAZNRP010000008.1:0-38681 GCA_964575555.1 uncultured Thiohalophilus sp.
GATGTTAAATATGCCGCCATCAAATTGCTGCCACACCGCGAGGGCATTACCGTTGTTATCAACAGCGATTTGCGGGTTGCCTGCATCCCCTGCATCGTCAATCTCTATCAGCACAGCGCTGCCCCAGCTCGTGCCATCAAAGCGGTTGGCCCAGATGTTATCGCGGGTGCCATCGGATTGCTGCCACACCGCGAGGGCATTACCGTTGCTATTAACAGCGATTTGCGGGTTGCCTGCATTCCCTGCGTTGTCGGTCTCAATCAGTGTCGCTTCACCCCAGCTCCCATCTTCGGTGGTAAACGACCAGTTGTAATCGCTGGCCAGCGCATTACCGCTCAGATCGGTGATTGCACTGCTTAAGGTGGCGGTATAGGTTGTGAGGATAGTAAAGGGATTGTCCGGTGCAAATGTGGCCACGTTGCTGACGCCGTCGAAGCTGATGCTACCAGGGGTATTGCCAGCACCGGATTTTGCCAACGTAAAGCTGCCCGCATCGACCGTGACGGCAAAAATGTCTTCGTCAAAGGTCGCGGTGAGGTGGCTGTTTCGTGCCACGGCGGTGGCGGCATTTTCAGGGGATGTACTGCTGACGATCGGTGCGGTGGTATCGGCACTTGAACTGCCGCCACCATCATCCGCCGCAGGCGTACTACCGCCACCGCCCCCACAGGCGAATAACAGGGTACAAAAGAGGGGGATAAAAATTAAGTGGCTTATTCGTTTTAACATGGTGATGGCTCCCAATAATGATCTCGTTAACTACAGGACACGGGAGCGGGAAAAAAAGACGAATAATTTATTGTCTGTATGTGGATTAAATATTATGCGGCAATCATTGGCATCACTATTTTGGAATCACGGATGTAAATATGTAATGAAGAAACCATGATGTTAGTCCTCCCATCCGTAGCGTCTTAGTATGGATGGGGGACGGGTATATTATTCGGCTAATGTACTGAGGATAAGACTTCTTCCTTTTCTGTGTTTTTTGTTTCTGCTTCGTACGCGGCACGGACAGCAGCGGCTTTTTCAGGATTGGTTTTTTTGTAAAACTCGGGAGCCCATTGCTGATAATTAATATCACCGTTGCCCTCCATCATGATGCATTCATGTATATCGTCGGGGCTTAATTGAGACGGGCACTCTGCAAATGAAGCGGTGGTTATACTTATTGATGCGGCAAATAGAGTTATTGATAATAGTTTCATGATCATCTTCCTTGTATTTAATGGTTATTGCGTAAAGCAATATAATTGTCATTTCATTTGTCATTAAAAATAATGATTGTTATTTGAAGCTGAATACAAGCAGCTGATAGCAGGACACAGTTTGACTGCAAAAAGACTAATTATTTTTTCAGTATTATGCTGCAATCATTCGTTCAACGGTTTTGACGCCATGATAGTGATTGGCTTTTGCAGTGCTCAGCGAACACTGCATGGCGTTGGCGATACTGGCAAAGGGCAGTTGCCGGTCGATGCGCAGAGACAGGGTGGTGCGTTGTCTGGCCGGCAGGGCGTCAATCGCCACGCGCAGTAATTTTGATCGTTGTTGTTGTATGAGCGCATTTTCAGGCGATTGTTCAGAGGCGATATCGAGATCGTAGACATCCTTATAGTGATCAATGTGAGTCTGGTATTGGTGACTACGTAAATGATTTTTCCAGCTATTACGCGCAATCACAAACAGCCAGCTTTTGAAGCTGGCTTCTCCACGATATTGCTGAATAGAGATATAGATTTTCATGAACGTATCCTGGAGGATATCTTCTGCGGCATCCGGATCGGCGATGAGGCTCAACAAATATCCTTTTATCTGTGAACGATAACGTCCAAGCAGGATATCGAAGGCCGGATTTTCGCCCTGTTTAGCCAGGCGGGTTAATGTTTCATCATCCAGTTGCTGATATCTTTTTCTACCCCTGTTTTTCATCGTTTTACTTTCCCTTGATTTTTATCCGACAGGTGGTGAGAAAGATGGCATCTCACGCATATACTGCAGAGTGGGGTTTACTCTATGGAAAAGGGGGTTACAGTCAGGTAACAGCACGAACTAAAAAACAATATTTTTATTTAAGTCTGTAAAAACATAGACTTAGTTTTACCTGGAATTGCTTGGAGGATGAACAGAATGATTAGGACACACTTACAGATTGGTACTTGCATATCACTAAAGATATAGATTCGCTGCTGCTCTGCTAATATTAGCCATACTGATACGTCTATATTTAGAATCTAATAAACAATCACATTGTAAGATACAGGGCACTTGTTGTATGTCGCCTTGCGGTAAACAGCTACGTACCTACAGTGGCCGTTGCAAATAGTGAGAAAGCTTTACGAGATTAAATTTGTTGTTGCCGCAGAGGGTGAACTGCCACTGGTAGAGGCGAGGATAGTGACGCATTTTTCATAACTTGCCAGGGCCTCGGCCTGTCGGCCCTGGGCCTGATAACAACGGATCAAGCCCTGGTAGGCTTCTTCAATCAGCGAATCGATTTCCAGTAAACGTTGATAGCACTGGATCGCGGTTTGGCCATCCTCATGTTCAATGGACTGGGCGAGGGTGATGGTATGGCGAATAAAGCGCAGGCGCAGGCCTTCGCGTTGATGTATTGCCCAACTGGCGGGTTCACTGGCAAGAAAATGGCCGCGATAGTGTTGCATGAGTTTATTTGCCAGTTCAGTGCTTTGCGCAGTGTCTTTTTTGCTAATGCTTTGTTGTGCCGATTCGAACAGGCGACTCATAACCCAGGTGTCAACCCAGACATAATCTTCATTCAAACTCAGCTGATGATTTTTCAGGATCAATATATCCAGATCACCCAACACTTTGCGTAAACGGTGCAGAGTGGTTTTGAAGCTGGCCTGGGCCTGATCACCCTCGGCTTCGGGCCAGAGGGCATCCATGATTTTTTCTTCATGTACATCACGCCCGCCAAAGGCTAATAATATTTTTAGTAAATCAAACGAGCGGCTGTTCGTATCTACGGCTTTATCTTCCAGCAATACGCCAAAGCGACCAAGGCTGTAAATTTTGATTGGCCAGGGCCAATTTCCCCCGCAATATTGGTCTTTGGGTGGAGTCAGGCGATTACGCCTAATAAATTCCCGCAAATGATCTGCATCAACATCAAGTTCCAATGCTATTGTCGCGAGCGTGTTGTACACATGATGGCACCAGATCGGTGAGCAATAACAGTTTGTGGATTTCATGGTTTCAAATGCAGCCTGAAGATAAGCGTACATTTTTTCTTTTTCGCCATTTATGTGATAGGCATATGCCAGGAAGCTATAACCTGGAAATTGATAAGATCTTAACTTCAACTCACTGAATCGATCGTTAATATTTTCTATAACACCAATTCCATCATTAACTCGACCCAATAAAATCAGTGTGATGCCGAGCATATATTCAATACCCGAATAGGGGAATCCACATATTTGGCTAAATTGCTCTGCTTCAGTAAAGTGCGCTAATGCTTCTGTATAATTTCCCCGTTCCAGTTCCACTCGGCCTTCAACATAAACAAAAAAACCGTAAAACACGTCATCTGGCGACACTCCCATGTGACGAACTCTGGCTAATTCCGCTATAGCAAAATCATGTTCATTACTCATTAAATAGGTGTTTGAAATATGTAACTCAAACATGCGGTCAAAGGTTTTTACCCCGGTTAATTCAGACAGGGCGAGTGCGCTATGAATCGCCTGCTGTAACATTTTAACATCGGCCAGCAGTATAGATTGGAGTACGATGTTGTAATATATACCAAGTTTAACAATAGGAGTTACATTGTCTGAGCTAAGGAGCAGGCGCATTGACGCATTTATTTTTTTCAGCCTTCGCACATCACCTTTTACATAATATACATAGCCCAGAACAGAACCAATTAATCCGTACACCTGTTTAACCGGGATGAACAAATAATAATATTCCGCCTTTTTTATCCACGTAGGATAGTCTTCGTGTTCCATCCAGGTATAGGTCATTGCTGCCGTCATAATCACGGCAACACGCGCCTTCAATTCCAGCCCAGGAATACTCGTTTCTTTATTTATCCTGTAAAAATGTGTAATCCAGGATTTTATCGGAACGAATGTATCCCAGGTCTGAATATAACTCTCAATTATATTGCACCAGGAGAGATACAGTCCTTTTGCATCCCCCTTTTTATTAAATAAAAAATGGGCTTCTTCTAATAAAGAACGTGCCATAATTGGCTTATGTTGGAGAAGGCAACTGGCCTGCCAATAATTCAACCATGCATCTGCCGACAGGACTTTCTCTGGACAGCTTTTTAACCAATTTTCAACGGTTATAAACAAACCTTTTTGAATTAAGTTACTGGCGTGTTTGTTGATAAGTGCGGCCAAGCTTTCCCAGTTTTTAATACTGATAAATAGCTGTGCAGCTTCCTGAATATCGCCCTGACTTAATAACAATTGGGCAGTTTTATTTTGCAATGAAACTAAGCTGTTATTATCTAATTTCTGTTTTGCTTGTTGAATCAGGAATTCACGAAATAATGGATGATATTCAAAACTGCCGTCGATACGATCATGCTGAATCGTTAACAATTGATGTGAGGCCAGGTGTTGCAGGATCTGTTTGGTTCGGGATTCTTCAGTGAGTTTTTTAGCTACTGATAAGGATATGCGTTTTAAAAAAGCCGTTTTGAACAATACCTGTCTGGTTATCTCATCAAATTCTGCGAGAATTTCATTCGCTACATAATTAAACAGAGCAATATGATTCGCAAATGTTTGGTGGCTTAAAAAATCAGGATCGACCTTTAAATGTCTCAGGGTTAAAATTAATCCCGAAGGCCAGCCTCTGATGAGTTTATACAACAGGGCACGTTGTGTTTCACTCAATTCAATTTCACTACGCAGGTTTGCCACCTCGTCACTTTCTTCACGATCGAAATGTATGTCCTGCATTGATAACAGGGAAAAGTGCATAGAAGTCTGCAATGAAGCCAGTGTGCCTGGCGGTTCCGTGCGACTGAGAATCACAAGTTGAATATTATCGGGTATTTCATTTGCTGCGTAATGCATCACTTCATGCAAGTTGGCTTCTTTGCCCGCATCCTGGTAGTTGTCCAGTACCAGAACACTGCCTGGTTTGACTTTTCTAAATAACTCACGAAAGTAATTAACACTGAATGCCGGTAGACCTGCCAGATATTCATTAGTGAAATCCGGTAATATTCCATGTTTTTTAGGATAGGCATTTTTTATACATAATGCCAAATGGTGAAAAAATGAAGCAACATCGCCGTCACCCGCATCAACCTGATACCAGATAATATTTTTATTTCTTTCGCTCAGGTAACTGGCAACGAGGCTGGTCTTGCCTGAACCGGCCGGAGCCGAAATCCACACCACCCGTTTATTAGTTAAATCATCAAGCCGGGAAAACAAACGCGCACGCGGGTATAGTCCGGCTATTTGTGGTGGCTCAAATTTAGGCAGATAATATTTTGCGCGTTTAAACATGCTTATCGATTATTGTGCTGCATTTTGATTGTTGACAAGTCTAACACCAATTCGTACGTTAGTTATTAAGGATTAAATAATCAAAAATCAGTCTATTAGGGCTCAATAGCGGATATATAATACGAAACACCCATTACGTATGTGTATACGTTCAGGATTTTATTAAATCAGTTGTTGCAGAGGAAGGTGAATTGCCACTGGTGGAAGCAAGGATAGTAACGTATTTGTCATAGCTTGCAAGGGCTTCGGCTTGCCGGCCTTGCGTCTGATAACAGCGGATTAAACCCTGGTAGGCTTCTTCAATTAATGAGTCGATTTCCAGTAAACGTTGATAACACTGAATCGCTGTTTTGCTATCCTCGTATTCAAAGGATTTGGCAAGAATGATGATGTTGCGAATAAAATCGAGGCGCAGGCTTTTACGTTGCTGAATAACCCAACCTGCCGTTTCACTAGCTAGAAAATGGCCTTTATAAAGCTGCAGAATTTTAGTCGTCAATTCACTTGTAGAATGATTTCCTGTGCCACAATCAAGCGACTGCGCCTGTTCGAACAGGTGGTTTAATGTCCAGCTATCGACCCAGCAATATTTATCATTCAAACTCAAATGGCGATTTTTCAATTCCAGAATATCAAGTTCGCCAAATATTTTACGCAACCGGTGCAATGTAGTTTTAAAATTCGACTGTGCTTGTTCGCCTTCAGCATCAGGCCATAACGCCTCCATGATTTTTTCTTCTGGTATGGAACGCCCTCTATAGGAAAGTAGTAATTTAAGCAAACTCAGATTTTTACCTGCAATTTCCAGGTTGACGCGATTAAATAATACTGAAAATCGACCCAGGGTATAAATTTTTAACGGGTAAGGCCAACGATCCGAACCCATAAACTCAGGCGGAGCTTGAATATGTCTAAGTGTTATCACTTTTGCAATATATTTTTCGCCAATTCCCAAAGCTAAACATCTAGCAAACATTTTTGCCATATGACGATTTATCCAAAAACCGGTATAAGTTACGTTAAACTCCTCCCCATGTGCAATCGCACCTTTCATTTTAGCTACAAACCGCTCTTCATCACCAGTAACAAAATAATAATACGCACGCACGAGGACTATCGAATATTCATTAGCATATATAAATCGCGCATCTTTATATTTTTCTTCGATTTGTGTAAGTAATTCTTGTGCTTTCTCAATTTCGCCACCTTCCAGCAGCACGATAACATACGCTTTTGGATATACAAATTCATACATATATCCATCTGCACCTTTTATGTACTCTAGACTATTTTCCATGTACCTCGTTGACTCTTCAATCAAATTATTATTCATGGCATACCAGGATTTTATGTATTCACACTGAGCCATTTCCAGCCTGCGAGAAGGGTCTTTTTTGCTGCAACATATACCAATGAATTTTTTTGATTTTTCATTATTTGATAAAGACAGGTATAACATGGAAATGTAAGTGGACACCAAAAATCGAAAAACACTGACACCATATTTTTTTTCAATGTCTTCTGCCATTTCGTATGCGAAATTAACATCCACATCAGATGCCTGCATAAATGATCGAATCGTTTTACCTACGCAAATACACATTTTGTGTAATGGTGGCAGCTTGTCGCTATTAATATATTTCCATATCTGGTCGTCAGTATCTTCAAGTTTTTTACTGTTTCCATAAAATAAATAATAGTTAAGCAGGAATGTTCCAAGCAATACCTTCTCTTTTTTGAATGGGACAATTTTATATTGACGTTCCATTTCTTTTTTTTTGGTAAAAAAATCTTTATGTAATGGATCAACCAACATCATTAAGGTGAAAATACAGAAAGTATATTCCGCACGAATTTTGAGGCTGGGGTAGCGAGGGAATTGGGATTGTATTTTTTCATGCAACTTAATTAGCTTTTTCCCGGTCTGATAATCATCCGTGCCAAATATCACGCAACTCACCATACCTATCCAGCTTAAATAAATACCTTTGCGATCAGGTTTAATAAAAAATAGTTCATTTGCTTTATAAAAATAATTACTGGCATCCTGTGGGTTAAACACTAACTTTACACAGCCAAGCCAATACAGTAACCATGCATCAGTATTGATAATCTGTTTTGGAATATCCTTTAGCCAGTTTTCTAATGTTAAATAAAGTCCCTTACGAACAAGTTCACTTGCCTGTTTTTTTATAAGTTCCGAAATTGCAGTCCAATTGTTTATTTTAATAAATAATTGGACTGCTGACTGAATATCACCGTCATAAAACAATAACTCAGCAGCCCTGTTTTGCAATGACATACAATATTTTTCAGTGAATTCCTGCTGTGCAAGCAACAACAAAAACTCTCTGAACAAGGGGTGATATTCAAAGCTGGTATCTAGTCGATCGTGTTGAATCGTTAATAATTGATTGGAAGACAGGTGTTGCAGAATTTGTTTTGTCCGAGCTTCCCCTGTGAGTTTTTTTGCAACTGAAACAGAGATGCGTTTTAGAAATGCCGTTTTAAGTAAAACCTGCCGAGTTGGCTCATCAAAATCCGCTACAATTTCCTGTGCCACATAGTGAAACAATGCATTACGATCATCAAATACTTGATGACTTAAAAAATTCGGATCGACTTTTAAATGTGTCAGTGTTAAAATTAAACCTGCTGCCCAGCCTTGAGTTAGCTCATATAGCTGCGCATATTGTGCTTCATGCAAAGAGCTCTCGCTACGCAAATATGCCACTGCATCACTTTCTTCACGATCAAAAGATACATCCTTTATTGAAAGCAAGTAAAATTGTGGTGAGGTTTGCAGGTAGACTAATTGTTTCGGTGGGTCTTCGCGGCTAAGAATGACCAGCATCACATCGTATGGAATTTCATTCACTGCGTATTGCAACACTTCATGCAAACAAACATCTCTGCCTGCATCCTGAAAGTTGTCCAATACCAGCACACTATCAGGCTCAACTTTTTTAAACAGTTCACGAAAATAATTCACGCTAAAAGCTGGTAATCCGCCTAAATATTCACTGGTAAAGTCTGATAACATACCGCGTTTTTTGGGGTAAGCATTTTTAATGCACAGAGCCATATGGTGAAAGAATGAGGCAACATCACCATCAACAGAATCTAGCTGGTACCAGATGATATTTTTATTTCGTTCGACAAGATAGCTGGCGACCAGACTGGTCTTACCTGAACCTGCCGGTGAAGACAGCCAAAGTACACGTTTGCCTGCTAATTTATCTAATTGTTCAAACAGTCGCTCGCGGATACACAAACCTGATACCTGAGGTGGATCAAATTTTGGTGAATGATATTTCGTGCGTTTAAACATGGTTGATGATTTTTATTTAGCAGACTAATGAATTAGTCGTTTGCGAAGGTTTCACACCTGCCGTTGACAATGATTCTTTACATTGTTGATAAATTGTTTGTGCTTCAACTTTTCTGCCTTGTTGCTGGTAGATACGAATTAAACCTTGATACGCTATCTCAATTAAGGGATCAACTTCCAATAAGCGTTGATAGCTGGTGATCACCAGCTCCGGGTTTGCCTGCTCCATCTTTTGCGATAGATTGCTGATGTGTCGTGTAAATTGTAGCCTTAAACCTTCCCGTTGTTGTACCACCCAATCGCTTATTTCATTTACCAGGAAATGGCCTTTATAAATATGTAAAAGTTGTGTCACCAACTCAGTTCCCTGTTCACCTGAGAGTTTGCCTGTTATCATTTGAGCTTGCTGAAATAATCGAGTCAGGCCCCACATGTCCACCCAACAATACTTGTCATTCAAACTTAGTTGGTGATTTTTAAATTGTAGTATGTTTTGATCGCCTAATGCTTTTCGTAAACGGTGTAATGCAGTTTTAAAGTTTGCCTGTGCCTGATCACCATCAGCATTAGGCCATAATGCGTCTGAGATCTTATCCTCTGGTACTTCCCGACCACCAAATGCCAATAGCACTTTCAGCAAATCAAATGGTCGAGCATCTGTGTCAATCGATTTTTCATTTATATAAATCGCAAAGCCACCCATACTGTAGATCTTCACTGGCCAGGGCCAGATTTCCAGAAAGCGTTTATTTTCGGGTGGGGTCAGTTTATTTTTACAAATAAATTTTCGAGTATATTCTGGCTCAATGTTTTGAACAAGAGCACGTACAGCCAATGTCTGGTATAGCCTGGTATACCAAAAAGCAGTAGAATAAAGATCGTCTTTCTGTGCAGCAACAAAAGCCTGTTTGAGATATTGATCTGTTTTATCAGGCTCACCTTTTGCTAGATAGATATAAGCAAAAAAAGTATCGAAGGAAAAATTATAGCATGAGCAGTCACCAAAAGGTGATAATGTCGTTTTTGCATCAACTAGTTTTAATAATGCTTTATCAAAGTCACCTTGTTGCATATAACATAAGGCTAAAAAACTTTTACTAATCCCTTCTGCACAGAGAAAATGTGTATGCCTGGTTATATTTATTGACAAATTCAGTTCTTCAGATGCTTTAACGAGCTCATTTTTTTCCAGCTTTACTCTGCCTAAAAGAAATCGATAATAACCATTAAAGCAATCGTTCTGTCGGATTCCCATATCCTTTATATCGGATAGAATTTTTTCAGCCCGATCAGCATCACCTCTAGCAATATACATGTTTATCTTGTGTGTCATAAATATTCGATTAAAAAAAGTCAGCCCAGTTCTTTTTGCTAAATCCAGGCCCTTGTTCCATATTATTTCTTGCTCGTTTAAGTTACCGCTAAAGATATGTTCTATACCCATTGTATTCAAAACCATAATTTTCACCAGATATGTCACATCATCTGAATTCACTAACGGTTGTAACTTTTTATTTAGCTGAGTAATTTTTTTACTTTCGCCGGTCACACTATAATATGAACCAAGAATGCTACCGAGCAGTCCTTTCAGCTGCTTGATAGGAATATAGCGGAATGCCATTTGTACTTTTTTAAGACGAGTCTTTATGTCCTTGTGGTCTGGACAAACAAATGACATTGCACCGAACATGGCAACATTCACTCTGATTTTCAATTCTAAACCTGGAATTGTGGGGAATTGTTCTTGCAGATCGTCAAAGTGATTTATCCAGTTATTAAGAGGCGCAAAGGTATCCCACATTTGCAGGTGGCTTTCGATAATATTACTGAAACTGAGATATACGCCTTTGCTATCATGCTGTTTAATAAATTGTTCATGTACTGATTTTAACAATTCACGAGCCTGTACTGGATTGTTTTGCAACACGCTTTCTGCGTGCCAATAGCCGAGCCAGACATCACTGTTCATTACTTCGTCAGGTATGGCTTGTAACCAACGCCCAATAGTTTGAAACAAACCTTTCTGAATGAGTGAAGCCGCGTGATTATCAATTAATTCTGCCAGCGCCTGCCAGTTTTTTATAACAATAAATATTTCTGCGGCAGAAATAATGTCCCCCTGATTTAGAAGTAACTCCCCTGCTTTATTTTGTAATCTTAGCAAAACATCATGACTAAATGTCTGCTGCGCCAGCTGATTTAAGAACTCACGGAATAATGGATGATATTCAAAGCTGTTATCCAGATGATCATGTTGAATCGTTAATAGTTGGTTGGACGACAGGTGTTGCAAGATCTGTTTGGTTCGAGGTTCTGATGTGAGGTTTTTTGCAACCGAAATAGAAATGCGTTTTAAAAATGACGTTTTATATAAAACTTGACGAGTTGGTTCATCGAATTCTGCGACAATTTCCTGGGCCACATAATTAAACAGGGTACTGCGATCATCAAATATTTGATGACTTAAAAAATCAGGATCGACTTTCAAATGTGCCAGCGTTAAAATTAACCCTGCTGCCCAACCTTGGGTGAGTTCATACAATTGAGAATACTGTGTTTCACTCAACTTAACTTCACTGCGTAAATCTGCTGCACCATCACTTTCTTCACGAGCAAACCGTATGTCCTGCATTGATAATAGTGAAAACTGCATGGAAGTTTGAAATGAAGCCAGTGCATCAGGGGGATCTACCCGGCTGAGTATGACCAACTGTGCTTCTTTTGGGATCTCTTTTAACACGCATTTCATCGCATCATGCAATAGAATGTTTTCACCGGCATCCTGAAAATTATCTAGTACCAGCACATTGCCAGTTTCAATTTTTTTAAACAACTTATGAAAATAATTAGTACTAAAGGCGGGTAAATCGTCTAAATATTCCTGTGTAAATTCCGGCAGCATGCCACGTTTTTTTGGGTAAGAATTTTTAATGCACAATTCCATGTGATGAAAGAATGAGGCGACATCACTATCACCCGCATCGATCTGGTACCAAATAATACTTTTGCTCCGGTCGGAGAGATAGCTGGCGATCAAGCTAGTTTTTCCTGAACCCGCCGGAGCGGATATCCAGAGCACACGTTTGTCAGCTAGCGCATCGAGATGTGCAAATAAACGAGGTCGTGGGTGTAACCATGCTACTTGTGGCGGTTCAAATTTAGGAAGATGGTATTTTTTACGTTTGAACATATTTGCTACAACTCAATACGGGTCCCGAACATCAGTCCAGCCTGAAGACCCGGTGCGGGTTGTAGGTGCGGCTTCAGCCGTACAGGTACGCCTGAAAGCGTATCTACAATACCGGCACTGTGTAGCAGATGATCAGGCATTGGGAACACTTATTTACTCATTCTATTTGGTCAGTGTAAAAGTCCAGAGGCGTATTGATCTTTACATAATGAGTGTCACCCATGGCAATTAGAGTGCTTATTACGGCCTGCTTCAGATAATGAAAACAGGTGGCCATATTGGCATCGCCTTTATCCACCTGATACCACAGGCTGTGGTCATTTTTAGACTCAATATAAGGTGATGCCAGAGTTGCTTTTCCAGCTCCTGCCGGGGTGCTGTTCAAGACAACAGGATTGTTTTGTACAGCATCCAGCCGAGTAAATAGCCGCTCACGTAGTAGCGCCTCATTGGGATCAGGTTGGGTTAATTTTGTCAGAGTTAAAGCCATTAACGGATGGCTCTGTGACTGTTATTATTCTGCCGCACAAATAAAAATCCTTTTCGTCATGGCTATACGTGGGACAATAGCATAATTTTTAATCCCTTAGGGTTAATTACCCGCTGCTTGCAGCGAAAAAATAGTAGGTTGGCAGAGCAACGCGAAGCCCAACAAGAAGGCGGCAAATTGTTGGGCTTCGTTTTACTCAGCCCAACCTACTATTTATACCCCGTTCGCTTGTGGCGGGGAGATTCATCAAATAAAGAATAATTATAGGTATATTATGAAACAGGGAATACGCTTTGCCAGCACTGGTATTCTGTTACTTTTTAATCTGTCTGTCTTTGCCACTAATGGCTTAAATATTATCGGCTTCGGTGCCAAGTCAATGGGACTGGCGGGAGCCGATGTTGCCCTTGTCAATGATACTTATGCCCTGAATATCAATCCGGCCGGACTAGATCAAATCGATCAGCAGCAGCTGGATCTGTATGTCGCTATCGCCTTTGCTCTGGATATGGGGCATAAGGATCAATATGGCAACGACGTTGAAATTAATAACGACAGGGTCACATTTGGAAACATTAGTTATGCACAAAGGCTGAAAAATACACCGGTCACGGTGGGGATTGGATTTTTCGGGCAGGGAGGGGCTGGTGTTGAGTACCCGAGTTTACAAACAGCCTTTGGCACGCAGGATAAATTAATCTCACAGATTCGTGTTGCGCGCTTTAATTTAGGTCTGTCATACCGGCTTCAGGCGAATACTTCGGTTGGCCTTTCAATCATCACGACCTATGCCGATGGTAAACAGGAAATATTCCCGCAAACCTCGGTTTATAGTGGCACTCTGGCGACCTCTTTTTTTGGCTATGAGTTAAGAAAACTCAAGGGTTACAGCCCCAGTATAAAACTTGGTCTGAAACATCAGTTTACGCATGACTTAAGCTTTGGCATGGCCTACAGCAATGAAACCGAATTAAATCTGGAAGGTGGCAATCTCACTTCTAACCAAACTGCACTGGGCAATGGCAAAGTTACTTATCGTGATGCCAGAATTGAAGGCATAAAATTACCACAGGAATTAAACTTGGGATTGTTTTACAGGATCAATGGCAAATGGGACATCAGTACAGAATTTACCTGGTTGGACTGGTCGAAGGCCATGTATAGTTCAAGCCTGACTGCCAGCAATCCAGACAATGCTGCTGCACCACCGACGTTGCAACAAACCGCGATCATGGACTGGCGCGATCAGTATGTATTTGCGATAGCGACGCAATATCACTATGACCGGGATACCATTCTGCGTGCCGGTTATAATTATGGACGCAACCCTATCCCAGCCTATACCCAGAGCCCGCTCTTAAACCCGTTCGATGAACATCATGTTACTCTCGGGAGCAGTCATGTACTTAACGCTGCATGGCAATTACATACCGCGATTGAATATATCCCGAGTCAAAAAGTAATTTACACAAATCCCAGTCTGCCTTTCGGTGTTAATGCCGAGGAGCGCGGTGAAGTGATATCGTTCCATGTTACGGCTTCTCATATCTGGTGAAAATTATATTTGTAATTCAGACGTGCTTAGCTGGTTTAATATAACAGGAAGCTCGTCAAGCCGGGTGAAATACCGTTTCATTTCCTGACCCGCAATTTCGACTACGCCAATGATTTCATTCGATTCCACCTCACTACCTTCCTGGCGGTAGAGCCTGACAATATAGGTATCGATTAACATTATTTCTTCCCTATAGTTATACAATATATATAACTATAAAATTTAATGGGATGCAAAGGTCATCATTATTTCAAGTATTACTTGACTCTGTTATCCCGTTAACTCTCTCATCATTGGGGTTAGGGAGCGGGGGAGGTTTGATAACACCTTGTTTTAACTCCCTTCTATTCCTGGCCTTCCCCCGGAGAGAATATGGGTTGGCCTCAGTTTTAGCCTTGCCTAATTTCATGTCTTCATAGACTTAGGTTAAGCTAAGCACTTATATAATAAAAAATGACTTAAGCATCGCAACTATCTTAACGGGGCAGCGGTGATTATTCGCATAAACTACCCCGCCGCAAGCAGACGGGATATTTGAAAAACCAGTCTAACTATTTTTCGTCACTCCGGCAGAGGCCGGATTTCAGAAGCAATTAGATAGCGACTAGATCCCGGCCTCCGCCGGAATGACGGTACTTGCTGTAAGCAGCGGGAAATTAACCCTCAGCGATTTAAAATAATAACTGGTTCGAGCGCCGGTTCAGTTTGTCATTTGTAGTGATCCTTTCAGCAAGGCTCTCTTGAATAAAATCAAAGGATTTTGGGTGAACGAAATTAATCAGGTTTGTCTAGAATTTTGCAAATAAAACCTGTACGCCGTAAATGTCCACACCCAGATCAAAGATCCTTTCTGTGCCATTGATTACATCAAGCAGCAGAACCTTGCCCTGTCCTGATTCAGCAATGACAATCCGACCGTCATCAACATCGAAATAATCGGGTTCAAAACCGGGTACTGCATCATAAATTTTTACCGGTTCTGCATCATATGCGTATGGGGCGTTATCTACTGTCCATATTTCAATAGCAGAATCAGTTTCTCGATAGCGAACATAATACATATTGTCTTCATCAAAAGCATAATGCAGATGTGACTCGTCATCATAACCATCGGTGAGTAAATAGGTTCTAAAATTCCAATCCGAATCAGAATAGTCAACATTCAGAAGGCTCGATTCGGCTTCAATATAAGTGTAGATTCCAGTAATACCATCTATCGTTGCAGGCCCAATTGAAGTAAATACATCGTGTAGCTTTCCATTTGCGGAATACAGCTGGCTATTTGTAGTGCATCTTCTCCACGTAGCGGTACCGTCCCCGAAGAAATTATTCGTAACACCTCTAATTTGGCGCATATCGCCTCCCACATAGGGCGTGAAGGGATCCTCTCGTACCCGCCTGTTTTTATAAATGTACTGGTTGCCCACGATTGCCCAGCAATAATCACCTAGCTGACTTGGATCCCTTGCAGTAAATTGCATGAGTACGGCAGCACTGCCATCGAATGCCACTCCGCTTTCATCAATACCATACTCCGTATAGTTATGACTACCCGACGGCTCATAAGGGCGAACGTCCTCTCGAATAAACAGGCGATCATCCACGGTATAAGGACTGATACTTGAGGTTGCATAGCTAGGACTATAATTTTTATCGAAAATCGATGCTGCCTGTGTATCCGGTAATAATCGAATAATATATTGTGTTTCTGACTCAAGACTTACGCCACCAGGTAAAGAAGTCGTGCTTCTACCTGTGGTTGTCTTAATGAAGATTTGCAGCGTTTCTGTGGCAGCAGCCGTTGGATTATCATCAGGATTATTTTCATCCGCGGCTGCCGCGCCATCATCAGCCTCAAGTGTGCCACCACCTCCGCCCCCACAGGCGAATAACAGAGCTGAAAGGATGGTGATATAGATTAGGTGACTGATTCGTTTAAACATTGTTCTAACTCCCGTATTTTTTGCTATTAATTAACAGGACACGGGGCGTTATCAAAAAGACTAATAAAATTTCTAATTTTTTGGCTCTTCAGCAGAATTTGTGGGTAGAAATTGTTGCAGAGAGATTGTAAGTTGTTAATGTTGTGATGGATTAACATAGTAAGAAAGGACATTTTTTGAGTACCCTTTAGTTTGGCTTCCAAAAATACACAGGAGCATGGATCGATCTGTCACGAAGGGTTCCCTCTCCCTCCAGGCTGTCTCTTATACACAAATATTGAACGTTTTCTAGAAGTTAAGATCAGAACGGTAGCAAATCGATAAAAATTTCACTTTTTTGTGGTTTTTCTGATCCCATGGTCTCCGTGGGAATCCATATCTCGCATCATCCTGTCACCACCGTATGCATTCCTACGCAGAGCATGGGAACGAGATTAAATATAGTGGCAAAATGTGATCAAGAGACAGCTCCCGGAGGGAGAGGGAGTTAGTCGGTGGCAACCCACAAATTCTGCTGAAGAGCCAATTTTTTAGTCTTTTTGATACCTGGCACAAGCGTGCACCAGCAAAAACGTATAGGCATGTAATTGCCACCATACAGGTGTTGAATGCCTGTTTAGATTAAAGATCCGGTATGGTTGGTGCGCTGTAGTGCTTTTGATTTTGCCTGGCAGCGATTTATGGATTTATTTAATATGAATATTCATGTATATATTGACAGAATTTTTATCAGAAAGATTATCACTACAATGCTATGAGTCAGGAACATAGAGAACAATTTGTTAACAATATCAAAAACTCCATTGAACAGTGATGCCGGAATGCGTTCTTTTGATTTAGGCCTGCTTCCCTCGGGACATTTGCATGGCTTTTTTTTGAGCCTTAATGACTCAATTGGCAATGAGGCTTGCCCTGGCGCTATCGACAAGGCCTTTACGCGCAGTGTGGGTGAAGGCCTGTTCACTCTGGCGGCCAGAAAAAACAGTGAGGATCTGTCGCCATCCTTGCAATACTGGCGTAATATTGCCTGCCACTATATGAGTCAACGCTGTCGCTTGACACAGGCTGCTCCCCAATCGCCAGATCCTGTCGAGCCGCTTGGTGCCGCAGAAACCATGCCGCTAATTCTCAGTGCGCCCCCTATGCAGGGTGCGGAGTATCTATCTGCCTCGGTGTTGCAGGATATTTATTCCCGGCTCGATACCTGGGTTTGTGAACAGATTATATCGTTCGGTGGACTCGGTGCGCTGCTCGCTAAAAAAGCGCCCCAGTGGCATCAGTTGGGACGAGTCTGTTTTCATCTGGCGGAAAATAAAAATGATCTGGATTATCCCTTTGCCTTTATGGCAACTTATGTCCCCAAACTCTCAGCGCAAGGCAAGGTTCATCATCAGGCCCTTGGTCGTGCCTTGCAGGAGTATGCGGGCGCGAAAAACAAAACGGCCTTGATTCATCTGCTTTCTCCCGTTCAGCTTGCCGCTGAATCTAGCGCGGTGATTAAGGATCTGCTTGATAGCGGCGATATCTATCATCCCCTGGCCTGGACTCCGGTGGAGGCTTACGCCTTTCTTAAGGACGCACCTGTGTACGAGCAGTGTGGTGTTGTCGTGCGATTGCCTGACTGGTGGAAAAAGCGCAGTCGACCACGCGCCAGCGTGACCATAGGGGAGAAAAAGCAGAAGAATTTTAACGCGGATTCGCTACTTGATTTCAAATTGCACATTGCGCTGGGCGCTGAACCATTGAGCAAGGCCGAGTTGAAAAAATTGATGGCGGCAGGTGATGGACTTGTTTACATGAAGGGCCAGTGGATCGAGGTGGATCAGGCGAAGCTGGATGAAGTCCTCATGCATTGGAAAAATGTACAGGCGGAGGCGGCCAGTGGCGGGCTTAGCTTTGCCGAAGGCATGCGCTTGCTGGCGGGTGCGTCGGCGGATCTAAAGAAGGATGATCTACTGGAAGAGAATCAGGCCTGGTCGTTTGTTCAGCCTGGCAAGTGGCTGGCCGCCGAGCTGGAGGTATTGCGCTCGCCTGAGCAGATGAAAGCGGTAAATCCGAGCAATGCGCTCAAAGCGACACTTCGTCCCTATCAACAGACGGGGGTGAATTGGTTATGGTTGCTTTCCCAGTTGGGCCTGGGTGCCTGTTTGGCGGACGACATGGGGCTGGGAAAAACCATGCAGGTTATTTCCTTGCTGCTGATCTTAAAAAAGAAGCGCAGTGATAAATCGTCACTGCTAGTGTTGCCGGCCTCACTGATAGGGAACTGGAAAGCAGAGCTTGAGCGGTTTTCTCCAACGCTTAATTGTTTGTTTATACATAGCTCCCAGTTAAACAAGAAAACAATGGCGGCGATGGCGAATGACACTACCGCCTTACAAGGCATCGATGTCGTTCTGACCACCTATGGCACGCTGATGCGACAGCCCTGGTTACATGAACAGGTGTGGCGATTACTGGTGCTGGATGAGGCGCAGGCCATCAAGAACCCCGCTGCCCGACAGACGAAAGCGGTCAAGAAGATTAAGGCACAATCCCGTATTGCCCTGACCGGCACGCCGGTAGAAAATCGACTCTCAGATCTCTGGTCACTGTTTGATTTTTTGAACCCCGGACTGCTGGGATCAGCGACACGCTTCAGGGATTTTGTGAAATCACTTTCGCAGCGCAAGCAGGATCACTATGCGCCCTTACGTAATCTGGTCGGCCCCTATATTCTGCGTCGAATGAAGACGGATCGATCCATCATCAGCGATCTGCCGGAGAAAACGGAAATCACGGCCTACTGTGGTCTGAGCAAGGTTCAGGCAGCGCAATATCAGCAGGCGGTGACCCAGATGGCGAAGGCCATTGAAAATTCGGAGGGCATAAAACGCCGTGGACTGGTGCTCTCCTATCTGTTGCGTTTCAAACAGATCTGCAATCATCCCTCACAATGGCTGGGGGATGGTGAGTACGCACCCAACAAGAGCGGCAAATTTATACGTCTGGCTGAACTCTGTGAAGAGATTGCCTCACGCCAGGAAAAGTTATTGGTCTTTACCCAGTTTCGTGAAATGATTGCGCCACTGTCAGACTTTCTGGCTGAACAATTTTCTCAGCCCGGTCTGCTGTTGCATGGCGGCACGGCGGTTAAAAAAAGACAAAAACTAGTCGAGCAGTTTCAGGATGAAGCGGGGCCGCCCTTCTTTATACTTTCGCTCAAGGCGGGTGGAACCGGTCTCAATCTGACCCAGGCCTCCCACGTCATTCACTTTGATCGTTGGTGGAATCCGGCAGTGGAAAACCAGGCTACTGATCGCGCTTTTCGCATCGGTCAGAAAAAAAATGTGCTGGTGCATAAATTTGTCTGTCAAGGTACGATAGAAGAAAAGATCGACGCTCTGATCAATGAAAAAACGGCACTGGCCAATGATCTGCTAGAAGGCAGCGCGGATACACTGCTAACCGAGATGGATGACAGGGCATTACTTAATCTGGTCTCACTGGATATTGAAAAAGCGAAAATTTAACCTGGAATCCACAGTTGAACAGCATGTAGAGTCGTTCTGAGTGTTTGATTTGCGTAGCAAAAAAATAAGGCAATGGCCGCTCCCTTGCCGTTTTTTTTGCATAGCAAGGCAAGCACTCAGGGCGGCTATATATGGTGTAGCGCGCTTACCTAATGGGTGAAGGGTGGAGATACAAATAATATTAATGATTTCATATAACTAACAGGCTGCTTTAGCGGTCAACTGCGGAATCCAGGTTTAAAGGTGAAAAAATGAGTTATGGCGGATGGGCACCCTATGTACCAGTAGCTAAACGGCGCGCAAAGGCGGCCAAAGAGATAAAAAAACTAAGTAAAAAGGGCATGAAGATTGAACCTGTCGAGGTTCAGGGGCGCAAGATCGCCAGTACCTTTTGGGGTAAAGCCTGGTGCGATCATCTGGAAAAATTCAGTGATTACGATAATCGCCTGCCAAGGGGACGAACCTATGTGCGTAACGGTTCAGTCTGTCATCTGGCCATTTCAAAGGGCAAGGTCGAGGCTATCGTCAGCGGCTCAGAACTCTATAAAGTCAATATCAACATCAGCCCGCTCAGCGCAAAAAAATGGAAAAACGTACGCACGCAGTGCGCTGGACAGATCGGAACCATGCTGGAACTATTGCAGGGACACTTTTCTGATAATGTTATGCAGATTGTCACTAATCAAAACAAAGGGCTGTTCCCCAATTCGAATGAAATAAAACTCACCTGTGATTGCCCGGACTGGGCTGAGATGTGCAAGCATATTGCCGCCGTACTCTATGGTGTTGGTACCAGACTGGATCAGCAACCCGAGCTGCTTTTTCTGTTGCGTAATGTTGAGCATGACGAACTCATTTCGGCCGAACTGGATATGCACAGCATTACTGCCGGAACAGGAAAGCGGCGGCTGGCTGGGGCGGATCTGTCCGGCATGTTTGGGGTGGATATGGATGAGCTACCAAAGCCCACTCCTAAAAAAAGCACAGTCAAGAAAGTAGCAAAAAAGAAGGTAAGCAAAAAGAAAAGCAAAAAAGCCTTTATCCCGACAGCTGCCACCATCGCCAGACTCCGCAAACGATTCAAGATGAATACCTCCCAGTTTGCAAAGCTGCTCGATGTCAGCACCGCTACAGTGAGCAACTGGGAAAACAGCAGTGGCAAGCTCAATCTCCGTCAACGCACCCTGGATGCACTTATCCCGGCAGCTGAACTTAGCCTGGAGCAGGCTGCGAGGAAACTAAAGCGTAAGCGTTGATCTGGAACTAATCCCACATGCAAATATTTATGCAACGATTAATAATAGTAAGATAAACGAAGGGTGTGGAGTATTGAAAGATGAATGCGAGAAAAAATAATGACGAAGTGGTTACAGAAAACCCCTCCGTCCCTGTCTATAATTCAACCTACAATATCAGGACAACTCCGCCCCTGTAGGGTGGGATCATAGATTTTTCATTTGTGTTTTATTCGGCCAGTAACTGTCCAGTATTTTTAAGGCTGCAATAATATAGGCAATGGCTAAAACCGTAAGTAATATTCTGTTGATAAAAAGCGCGCTAAAATTAGCACCCTCTGCCATGCTGCCATTAACTAGTATGAGCAAGGCAATAAATGCGGAGCTGTAGTATTTTGAGTTGGGTTGGCCTGAAAAAATATTCATTGCGAATAACAGGGTGGTTAATAACATTAGCGCAATAAGAAAATGAAACTCCGGCACCGCCACGATTAACCAGTAGAACACCATCGCACACAGACCACCCAGTAAGGTTGAGATGAGTGAGTTCGTTCCCGCTTCTTTACCGGCACTTAATTCCGGCTTTAAAATAAATATGGCGGAATAAATCATTACCAGTAAATAATCCGTCAGATTAAAAATAATAAACAGGCTCGCGAGGGGAAAAGTAACAAGGGTACTTTTAAGCGCGGTTTTTGCTGCAATAGACGAATAGCCTCGCTGAAAGCCGGGAGTCTTCGGCAATGCGCTGATCGTCTGATCGGGTACTAATAAATATGCAACCCAGACCATTATTACCGTTAAACAACCAGACAGAACAAAACCAAACGAAAAACCAACGGCCAATCCGTCACCTGAATTTGCTAGCATCGGCAACAATAAAACTGCGATCAGGCTCATTAAGGTCAGCCAGAAAGAGCCACCTCGATTTATATAGTAATAGAGGTGAAATAACACCAGTGCCAGCATTAAAAGATAGGCCAGTGGGTAGTGCAAGAAGAATAATGAAAACACCAGGCCAAGTGCAAAGGCCTGTAAGGTGTTGGCCATATTTTTCAGCCCCGTCTTTAGTGACGGCATGGGCAGCGGCAGGCTTAAAATAACCGCGGTTAAAACGGGCATTAAAAACGCCAGTGGCCAGTTAATGCCGTAGGCTAGTGCAACCGCAAGGGTCACGCCTATGGCAAAGCGAATGCTTCGAATACTGGCCGGATTCCGGCTAATTATAAATAGCCAGTCTTTTAACAACGAGCTTTTTTCTGATAGAGGGGCAAACATATTAATAAGCGTAGGAGAACCAGCTCAATACACGAATCCAAATCCAGCCTAGAGAGTTAATGATCCAGTTATTGCCGGTATAAACCAGCACATCGGCCTGTCCACCCAATCTGCGAAATCCGCGAGCACTATCATCATCAAACTGAATAATAACCGGGAAGCGCTGAGCATCACGCAACCAGCCGGACTTGCCTTTCACTGAGGCTAAATAGCCTACCCGATTTGATGTACCGCTATCTACGGCAAAACCAATGCTACTTACTTTGCCGGTGAAAATTTTGCCTGGGATAACGTCCAGAGCGATATCAACTGCGTCTCCCACTTTGATATTGGCGATATTATTTTCGCGCAGGTTTGCTTGAATCCAGATATTATCAATTTCAATAAAAGTCATCAGTGCTGTGCCCGCATTTGCATAATGGCCTACATCGATTTGTAAGTTGGTGATGCCGCCCAGTGAAGGTGCAACAACCGTTGTTCGATTTAAATCTAACTGAGATTTTTTAAGCGCGGCAATGGCAGAGCGAATGCGCGGATTTTTATTGTCTTTTTTACCCAGCGCCTGTTTAGCCTGTTCCAGTTGCGCACGTGCTTTCATCAGTTGTGCTTTTGCTGCTTTAACCTTGGCGCGCGCTTTGTCGCCATCTGATTTTGAAAGCACATTCTTTTTTTCTAATTCATAAACGCGTACACTTTGTACCTGCATATGTTCGAGGTTCGTTTCCGCTTCAACCACCCCCGCTTGTGCCGTGGTCACTGATGCCGTACCGGCACCAATTTTCTGGCCGGCTAATTCTAAAGCGGATTCTGCATTTTCTACTGCCAGCTCATAGTCTGTTGGATCAATTTTAAATAAAACATCACCGGGCTGTACTTTTTGATCTTTATTAACATTAATTTCAATTACCCTGCCTGACACCTGAGAAACAATCGGCACGACATAAGCTTGTACGCGAGCTTGATCTGTCCAGGGGGCGAGGCGATCGGCAATGACATACCAGGAAAATAAAAACATGACCACGTACAAAACATATTTTGAAATTTTTCGTATGGGGTCGGCTGTTTTTTCTATGCCTGTATCCTTTTTTTCTTTAGTCATTTTACTTTCCGTAATGAATTATATAACTTTGAGATCATCATTTAAGCGGGTTTCTCAACCGGACTTTCATCTTCATTCAACCACTTCATAAACAATTCATAGCCAAGAGCCAGAACAATGGCACCGACAAATAAACCAATAATGCCCGACATCATCATGCCGCCTATTGCACCTAGCAAAATTACTAACATAGGTGTCGCCATTCCGCGCCCCAGAAATAGTGGCTTTAAGAATCCATCACTACTGCTTACGATGAGGCAGTATATTAAAAAGATAACCGCAGGCGTGGTTTCGGTAACGGAAAAAACATAGGCACTAACAAAACCTAATACAAAAATGGGCGGTAGTTGGGCAATGGCCAACACTAGAATCATAACTGTCCATAGTCCCCACGCGGGAACACCCATAACCATCATACCCAATGCAGAAAGCGTGGCTTGAATCATAGCAACACCTAGTACTCCCTGCGCGACACTTCGAATCGTGGCCTTGGCTAAATCGGTATATTCCTTACCCGTTTTAATGTTCGTTAGCCGGTTAAAAATTTTGATGGTAAGTTTATATGCGCCGTCTGCATTTGCTAATAAAATTCCGGAAATAATGATCGACAATACAAACTGTAAGACTGTACCCGCCGCCCCTGCTGCCCCAGCAACAATGGTTTTGCCGATCTTTTTAGTTTCAGTTTTATACTTTATTAATGTAGCTTCAAAGTTGTCTGATGCCTGTAACCAAAATGCATAGGTTTTTTCACCAATTAACGGCCATTCCTTAATGCTTTCATTAGGTGGAGGTACTTCCAATGTACCAGCCTCATACTTTTCAGTAATCATACTGGAACTATCAATTACTGAATTAGAAATCATAACGGTGGGGGTGATTAACAAAGCCAGCGCAAACAGCGTATACACAACTGAAGCCAGTTTATTTCTTCCCCCCAGCACAGACTTAAGCTTTGCAAAAACAGGGTATATTGCAACAGCGATAATTACTCCCCAGATTACAGGCAGAATAAATGGTTTAATTATATTAAAACAATAGATGGCGAGGAACACCAGCAGGCCGACCCGGATACTAGCCTCAATTGTATTTTTTGAAAATTCGCTGTGATTCATTTTTTATCCTTGTTTTATTTGCTTTTTTTTTACTATTTATTAAGCCTCACCTCCCTTAAATAAAGGAGGAAGGTTAAAGTTACAAATTTTTTTTATAACGGATTAATCCTTATCCGATGTTAATTCAGATGTTTTAATACCAATCAGACTCGCCACCAGAATCGCCATATAAAACACACCAACAATGGCTTCCATATAGACAAAGAACCGGGCAATTGGAACGATGGGACTGATATCGCCATACCCCAGGGTAGTGAGTGTGACAAAACTATAATATGCCACATCGGCAAAATTATCATACCAGATCTGCTGTTCAAGGCCATTAAAGGCATTCGGCATAGCCTGTGCGATAAATAAATAAAACAGCGTCCATATCAATCCCATCAATAGATAAATACAGATAGCACCAATTATTTTATTGCCATCAATCGGCCCGGTGAACAAAACCTGTTTGGCCGCCAGCCAGATTGCCCAGCAATAAAAAATAATTAACATCAGCAAGTGCAAATAACTCATGCCAGAGACATCGAGTAACATGCCCAGTATAACGACCAGAAAAACGGAAACGATGAAGCCAATCTCGGTGTGAAACCAGCGGCGTGACGATTTAAAGCCGATAATACCCGTCGCCAGGGTAATGACCGTGATCGCCTGAAATAAATGCTGTCCGAGTTTGCTGGGAAACTGTTCCACCAGCGCTCCCACCAGAAGTAGAAACACTAATGAAATTACGAGATAAAGGAAATTGTTTTTTTCTGATACGGGTTTCATCTATTTTTTAACTATGCCTGGGCTCAGAGTATTTGGAGTCAGGGTAAAACTATTGGCGGCTCATCTTTATGGGAAAGACATGAATATGCGTTAGTTTTTACTCTGGTTTCAAATAGTCCATCCCCCTCAAACAGTCCCTTTTTTATAGTTAAATGCTAGCCAGAAACAAAAAAGGGTTACCTTTTTAAGGTAACCCTTTGATTTTATTTGGTGCGCCCGACACGATTCGAACGTGTGACCGCCTGGTTCGTAGCCAGGTACTCTATCCAGCTGAGCTACGGGCGCTTGGTGTTATTCATTCACTTTTAGGGCGTTTTTACCCCTGTCTGCGAAGGCGCGTATCATAACAAAGCAAATTACTTAATGCTAATTTTCTGCTGTTTTTTATACAATATTATTTATAGTACTCGGGGGTTAGGGAATTACTCTCTACTTAGTGGCTATGGCCACCGCCCATCCCGGCAGCAGGCATGGCATTCAGCCCGGTATTTTTGCTATGGCGTCGCGGTGTTTGATCCGATGGAAGCAGCTCATTGTCGATTTTGACTAATTTGTCATCTTTAAAAAATAGGCTCAGGTGCTGTGTGAACATTTCCTCACCACCGGGTTTAAAACTGAATGGGTAGTCCCAGCGGTTGGGATGGAAGACGTCTTTGAGTATCGGGCTGCCGAGGACGAAGAGTACCTGACGCGTGGTCATCCCGGTTTTGAGTTGTTCGATCTGCTCATCATCCAGCGTATTGCCCTGTTGTACATCAATTTTATAGACGCTACAGGCCATTATCCCTATACAGAGAAGGGTTAAAACGATTATATTGAGAAAGATTCGCATTTGTATCAGCAGAATTAGTATACTTATTGATTACCGGTGCACATCATAACTGAATCAACCAATAACGGGTAGCTGGGGTGGAAAATGGATAGCAATGATCTGAAAAGCGTGGGGCTTAAAGCAACTTTGCCGCGATTAAAAATTCTGACTTTTCTCCAGGCTAGCTCGGTTCGGCATATGAGTGCGGAGGATGTTTATAAGGCGATGTTGAAGAGTGGTGACGATGTGGGGCTGGCCACGGTTTACCGTGTGTTGACCCAATTTGAGTCGGCCGGACTGGTGACTCGCCATCATTTTGATGAGGGCCATTCTGTTTTTGAGCTGAATCTGGGCGAACACCATGATCATATACTGTGTGTGAAATGCGGTAAGGTGGGTGAGTTCATCGATCGGGTAATTGAAGAACGTCAGCATGAAATTGCCAAAAAACAGGGTTATACCATCACCGATCATGCTCTGGTTATTTATGGCGTTTGCCCTGAATGTCAGGGTTAATTATTTTTTTGCTCATTTACTGTAGTTGATATGTTCCAGCCTTATTTGTTTTTTATCACTTTTGTTTTTTCCAGTTTTCTTTTCTCCAATGTATCAGCTGAGAATGGTAATTCCACATGGAAGCCGGAAGCGATTGACTATGATTGGGTGCAACTCACCTCGGGCGAATGGCTCAAGGGTGAAATTAAGTCGATGTATAATGAGAATTTGGAGTTTGATAGCGACAAACTTGATTTGCTCAATATTGACTGGGAAGATGTTCAATACCTGAAAAGCCATGGTTTCTGTCATATCCATTTCGAAAAATATGGGGCGATTATCGGGGTACTGCAAATCTCAGATACAAAGATAATTGTTTCTAATGGTGATGAGGTGAAAACCTTTGAACGTAAGCAGCTGGTGTCATTTACTCCGGCAGGTGAACATGAGATTGATCTATGGGGCATTAAATTTGGATTAGGTTTTAACTTTAGTCGTGGTAATACCGAGCAAATTGATTATTCGGCAAAATTTTCGGCTAAACGGCGCACGGCAGAATCGCGTTTTTTGCTCGATTATATCGGCAATATCTCAAAAACAAATGCGGTTTCCGGTACTCTGGAAGAAACCATCAATAATCATCGTTTATCATCCAGTCTGGATAAATACGTTACGCGTGAATTTTTTTATACGCCAGTTTTTGCGGAGTATTTTCGTGATCCCTTTCAAAATATTTCTCAACGCATTACCTTAGGGGCGGGTTTGGGTTATAGCCTTTACGATACTGCTCGATTTGAGTGGAATGTATCAGCGGGTCCGGCTTTTCTTTCTACCCGATATGAGTCAGTACAGCCGGGGGAAAATAGCAGCGTTACTACCGGCGCATTAGCGGCAAGCACCGATATTGATCTGGCCTTGAGTAAGACGCTGGATTTTATTTATAAATATAGTATTCAGGCTTCAAAAAAAGATGCTGGTGGTTATACCCACTATATGATTGCCACACTTGAGAGTGAAATTAGCGGACACCTGGATCTGGATGTGTCTTTGGTCTGGAATCGCATCAGCCAGCCAACGGTGGATGGGGATGGAAATCTGCCTAAACCGGATGACTACCGTTTGATGTTGGGCGTGAGTTACTCCTATTGAAAACTATTCGTTGTGAATACCTATGTAGGTAGAGCGTTTTAAATTTTACACCTGCGCTTCGTCGATCATTTCCCGAGCATGACTTAAGGTTTGTTTGGTAATTTTTAAGCCACCCAGCATACGGGCAATTTCATCCACCCGCTGTGTTTCCGATAATGTTTGTATGTCGCTGCTGGTATTGCCGCCATCGGCCTGCTTGCAGACCTGTAAATGCTGGTGGCCTAGTGCGGCCACCTGGGGCAGGTGGGTGACGCAGATAACCTGTTGATGATGGCCTAGCTCACGTAATTTCCGGCCAACAATTTCTGCAACCCGGCCACCGATACCAACATCAACTTCATCAAAAATCAGGGTTGGGGTAAGTGATACATCTGCGCCGATAACCTGAATCGCTAAACTAATGCGTGATAGCTCACCACCGGAGGCGACTTTATTTAAGGCTTTGAGGGGCTGGCCGGGGTTGGCGCTAACCACGAACTCAGGGATCTCCTGTCCCCATTTTGAAAAATTATTTTCACCCCTGGACTCAAGCTCAATCTGAAAACGTCCTCCCTCCATGCCCAGTTGCTGCATTTGTTCGCTAACCAGAGTAGAAAGTTTTTTTGCGGCCTTACAGCGACTCTGGCTGAGTTTTCGCGCACGAGAAAGATATTCGCTGCTGGCCTGTTCAATGTCCTGTTGTAGTCGCCCGGCACGAATGTCAGCCTGTTCTAGTTGAGTCAGCTCTGTTTGCAAATGGCTGAAACGTGCCGGCAATTCTGGTGGAGAAACCTGGTGTTTACGGGACAGATCAGTGATCACAGCCAGACGTGTTTCGATTTCAGCCAGCCGCTGAGGATCAAGTGCAATATTATCCCGATAATGGCGCAGTTCATTAATCGCTTCGTTGATTTGTATGCTGGCACTGTCGAGTAAACCGGCCGCATTTTCTAACTTGGAATCCATGCTGGTGAGCGATTGTAAATCCGTGAGGCTTTGACTCAGCAGGGTGCTGACTGAAGCCTGATCATTTTCTTCCAGCCGGTTGAGAATCAGATCGCTGCTTTGCAGAATCTCTCGGGCATTGGCCAGACGCTTGTGTTCTGCATCAAGCTCATCGGCTTCACCTTCGGCCAGGTTCAGAGCTTCCAGTTCGCTAACCTGATAGCGCAGAAGCTCAAGCCGGGAAGCGCGTTCGCTGCGCGCCTGCTCCAGGTGCTGCATGTCTTTGTTCAGTGATTGCCACTGCTTATAGGCCCGAGCTACGGCCGTGAGCAGGCTCGGGTGGTTCGCATAGTCATCCAGTAATTGTTGCTGCACTTCGTGGCGCAGCAGACTGTGATGCTCATGTTGGCCGTGCAGATCCACCAGCATTTCACCGAGTTCACGAAGCAGGGTAATAGGGCAAGGCTTACCATTGATGAAGGCACGGGAGGCACCCTTGTTACTGATGGTACGACGGATAATGCATTCTTCTTCGCTATCAAGCTCATGTTCTTTAAGCCAGGCTTCAGCCGCTGCGGCCTGACGGGTGTCGAAGGTGACACTGACTTCGGCTTTCTCCGCCCCGTGGCGAATAACATTACTGTCGGCGCGGTCTCCCAGTGCCAGTCCCAGCGCATCGAGCAGGATCGATTTACCCGCCCCGGTTTCGCCGGTGAGTACCGTCATTCCCGCCTCAAGCTCGAGATCGAGCTTTTCGACGATGGCAAAGTTCCAGATATGAATATGAGTTAGCATGGCGTGATTATACCCACCCCTTGTCCCTCGTTCCTAGTTCCTCGTCACTGGGGCTAGGAATGCTCACCCCAATGCATTTTTGCACGCAGAATCTCGAAGTGGTTGTGCTGGCGGGGATGAATCAGGCGGATGCATTTGTCTTTTTTACGGATTAAAATTTTGTCGCCGGAGACCAGTCCCAGATTGATCTGGCCATCACAGGTGACCTGGGCATGGGAGTGATTGTTTTCTTTGACGATGATTTCAATTTCACTGTCGCCGCTGACCACGATGGGGCGGTAGCTCATGCTGTGGGGGCAAATGGGCACAATCAGAATGGCATCTACGTTTGGTTCAATGATGGGGCCCCCGCCGGAAAGTGCATACGCGGTGGAGCCGGTGGGAGTGGAGACTATCAGTCCATCGGAACGCATGCTATTGAGAAAGCGGCCATTGACCCAGGTTTCGGTTTCGATCATGCGTGCCACTTCCCACTTGTGCACCACCACATCGTTGAAGGCATCGCTTTCGTTTGAGGGAGAATCCTTGTGCTGGACTTCGGTATTGAGCAGAATTCGCTGCTCTTCCTCATAGTCACCATCGAGAATTTCACCGATACGCTCTTCCATGTCATCAGGTGAGATGTCTACCAGAAAGCCCAGCCGTCCCAGATTCACTCCGAGAATAGGCATGTCGTATTCCACCAGGGTCCGAGCGGCGGCGAGCAGGGTGCCATCACCGCCGACGATAATGGTGAGATCACAGCTGCGCCCGAGCTCATCGAGGCTGGCGCAGGGTAGATCCTGTTTTGTGAGTAGCTGGCTGGTGCCGTGCTCAAGTAGAATTTCGCAACCTCGTTTTTGTAACATCATGCCAAGATCACGGACGGTTTCTGCTACATGTGGGTTGCCATATTTGCCAATCAGGCCGATTTTATTAAAGCTGTTGCTCATGGTGATTTGGATATTCCCCTGTTTGCTGTTTCCATATAATATAGGGAGTCTGCTAAAAAATGAATTGCTTTTCTTGCCGTTGGTGAACGAGTTCCTGTGTCTGTACATCCTGCTTTAAACGATCGCTCCCTTGCTTTGCTGAAAACGCTGGTTGAACGCTATATCAGCGATGGTCAGCCGGTGGGCTCAAAAACCCTGGCCCAGGAAAGTAGCATCCGACTGAGTCCGGCCAGTATTCGCAATATTATGGCCGATCTTGAAGATCGCGGCATGGTGGTTTCGCCGCATACTTCGGCAGGCCGGGTGCCGACAGTGAAGGGCTACCGCCTGTTTGTGGATAATCTACTGACGGTCAAGCCCATGCAGCACTCGCTTATCCACCAGTTTAAGCTGGAACTGGATAAGGGGGTTCGTCCACAGGATCTGATTGATTCCGCCTCTTCATTACTCTCGCATACCACCGGCATGGCTGGCGTGGTGATGCTGCCGCGCATGGGCTCGGTGCTGTTGCAGCAGATTGAGTTTATCCCACTTTCAGCCAGACGCATCTTAGTGGTGCTGGTGATCAATGACATGGAAGTGCAAAACCGGGTCATTCACACGGAGCGGGCCTACTCGCCGGAAGAGTTGCAGCGAGTGGCAAATTATCTGAATACTGAATTCAGCGGTTGCGAGCTATCGGCTATTCGCAAAGGCGTGCACACCAGTATGCAGACGGTGCGTGATGATATGCAGCAGATCATGCAGGTGGCAATGAGCATGGCAGACAAGGTGCTGGCGGAGTCCAATGAGGATGATCTGGTGATAAATGGTGAAACCAACCTGATGCAGTACGCGGAAATGGCGGATATGGAGAAATTGCGTCAGTTATTTGAAGCCTTTCATGCCAAGCAGGATATTTTGCATATCCTGGATCACTCCATTCATGCCGAGGGCATGCAGATTTTCATTGGTGAGGAATCGGGCTACTCGGCCTTTGGTGAGTGCTCGGTGGTGACTGCACCATATAAAATAGAAGATCAGGTGGTCGGTGTGCTGGGGGTGATCGGGCCCACGCGCATGGCCTATGATCGGGTCATCCCCGTGGTCGATGTGACTGCAAAAATTCTCGGTTCCCTCTTGAGTTCTGAGTAATCGTCCCCAGATATGGCAGGGTTTAGACGGTGAGTGGTCAGTAGTGGTCACTCGCCACTAGCAACAATTTTAAAGCGTGGAGCAAGTATGAGCGACAACGATGTGAATGCAGATGAAGTTGAAAAGTCAGCAGAAATTGGGCAGGAAGAGCAGGAAATAACTGTCGATGATATTGATATGGTAGAAAGCCTGCAGCAGGCCGAAGCCAAACTGGCAGACAGCCAGGATCAGATGCTGCGCTTAAAAGCTGAAATGGAAAATTTGCGCCGGCGTTCGATCCGTGAAGTGGAAAATGCACACAAATACGCGCTTGAGCGCTTTGTTCAGGATTTGCTGCCGGTAATCGATAGTCTGGAAATGGGTCGGGATGCGAGCATGGCGGAAGGCGCGACCCTGGAAAAATTGCAGGAAGGCACGGATCTGACCCTGAAAATGCTGCTCTCCACTATTGAAAAATTTGGTATTAAAGCGGTGCATCCGGAAGGTGAAGCCTTTGATCCGGAATTGCATCAGGCCATGACTATGTTGGAATCTGCCGAACATGCCCCGAATACGGTGATGAACGTGATGCAAAAAGGCTATTTATTAAATGAACGTTTAGTACGCCCGGCCATGGTGGTGGTATCAAAAGCCAGTGCCGATGAGGATTCATCCGGCACAAATATTGACGAGCAGGCTTGAACTTGGGGCAAATGCCCCTATTTATACCTCAACTAAAGAACTAAACGAATAACCCCTGATTTGGAGAATGACGAAAATGGGAAAAATTATCGGAATTGACTTAGGCACTACCAACTCATGCGTTGCCGTAATGGAGAATGGCGCTGCCAAGGTCATTGAAAACAGCGAAGGTGATCGCACCACACCGTCCATTGTAGCCTTTACTAGCGATAATGAAGTGGTTGTCGGTCAGCCTGCCAAACGTCAGGCGGTCACCAATCCTCATAATACACTGTATGCGATCAAGCGCCTGATTGGCCGTCGCTTTCAGGATGATGAAGTACAAAAAGACATTGGCATGGTGCCCTACAAAATTGTTAAGGCCGACAAGAGTGATGATGCCTGGGTTGAAGCCAATGGTAAGAAAATGGCTCCGCCGGAAATCTCCGCGCGTATTCTGCAGAAAATGAAAAAGACCGCTGAAGATTATCTGGGCGAAGAAGTGACTGAAGCGGTCATTACCGTTCCGGCTTACTTCAATGATTCCCAGCGTCAGGCCACCAAGGATGCCGGTAAAATTGCCGGACTGGAAGTGAAACGCATCATTAACGAACCCACTGCAGCGGCACTGGCTTTCGGTATGGACAAGAAAGAAGGCGATCGCAAGGTTGCGGTTTATGATTTGGGTGGCGGTACCTTCGATATTTCCATTATTGAAATTGCCGACATCGATGGCGAACATCAGGTTGAAGTGCTGTCAACCAATGGTGACACCTTCCTCGGTGGTGAAGATTTCGACATGCGCCTGATTGATTATTTAGTTGAAGAATTCAAGAGTGAGCAGGGCATCGATCTACGCAATGATCCACTGGCACTGCAGCGTCTGAAAGAAGCAGCAGAAAAAGCCAAGATTGAACTGTCGTCTACACAGCAGACCGATGTTAATCTACCGTATATTACGGCGGATGCGTCTGGCCCCAAACACATGAACGTCAAAGTGACCCGGGCCAAGCTGGAATCACTGGTAGAAGAGCTGATTACCCGTTCAATTGAACCCTGTAAACAGGCTTTGATAGATGCAGATTTATCCGCATCTGAAATTGATGATGTGATTTTAGTCGGTGGTCAGATCCGTATGCCCAAGGTGCAGGAAGTGGTCAAGGACTTCTTTGGCAAAGAGCCCCGTAAGGATGTGAATCCCGATGAAGCCGTGGCTGTCGGTGCTTCGATTCAGGGTGGCGTATTGGGTGGTGAGGTTAAAGATGTTCTGCTGCTTGATGTAACGCCACTGTCACTGGGTATCGAAACCCTTGGTGGGGTGATGACCAAGTTGATTGAAAAGAACACCACCATTCCGACCAAGGCCACTCAGGTGTTCTCGACGGCTGATGATAATCAAAATGCGGTCACCGTGCATGTCCTGCAGGGTGAACGTGAACGTGCCGATGGCAATAAATCACTGGGACGTTTTGACCTGACCGATATTCCACCGGCTCCACGTGGTGTGCCGCAGGTTGAAGTCGCACTGGACATCGATGCTAACGGTATTCTTAATGTCAGCGCCAAAGACAAGGCCACAGGTAAAGAGCAGTCTATTATCATTAAGGCGTCAAGTGGTTTGTCAGATGATGAAGTTGCTAACATGGTGCGCGATGCCGAAGCCCATGCTGATGAAGATAAGAAGTTTCAGGAAGAAGTGAATATTCGTAATCAGGCTGATGCCCTTGTTCATGCCACCCGCAAATCAGTGGAAGAAATGGGTGACAAACTCGAAGCCGAGGAAAAGAGCAAGATTGAAGCGGCGGCCAAGGATCTGGAAGAAGCCCTGAAGGGAACCGATATCGCGGATATCGAAGCCAAAAGCAAAGTGCTCAGTGAAGCCTCAGCAAAAATGGCTGAACGCATGTATGCCGATCAGGGGGCTGCCGGCGCGGCGGCAGGTGCTGCGGGTGCGGAAGCCGCTGATTCTGCAGAAGCAGCCGCAGATGATGTTGTCGATGCTGAGTTCGAAGAAGTTAACGACGACAAGAAGTAAGCGTCTGTTGCTGAAAGCAGAATCCGGGGCAGGAATTTCTTGCTCCGGATTTTGTCGTTTTGAGTTATCCACAAATGAATGCAAATAACAATTCTTTATATTTGCGGATAAAATTATTATTCAGTAAAAAATACAGTATGAAAAAGTAAATCATGTCAAAACAAGACTATTACGAAACACTCGGCATCGCGCGTAATGCGACGGAAGCTGAAATTAAAAAATCCTTCAAGCGTATGGCGATGAAGTACCATCCTGATCGTACTCAGGACAGCAAGGATAAGGAAGTGGCAGAAGAAAAATTTAAGGAAGCCAAGGAAGCCTACGATGTGCTGAGTGATTCCCAGAAGCGTGCCGCCTATGATCAGTTTGGTCATGCCGGTGTCGATCCTTCTGCCGGCATGGGTGGCCGGCCTGGAGCCGGTGGTGGTAGCTTCAGCGATGTTTTTGGTGATGTCTTCGGCGATATTTTTGGTGGCAGTGGCGGCGGTGGTGGTGGCGGACGAGGTGGACAGCGAGTCTATCGCGGTGCCGATCTGCGTTACAACCTCGATCTGTCACTGGAAGATGCGGTCAAAGGTACCTCGGTTAACATCCGAATTCCCACTCAGGTGAGTTGTGGGGAATGCGGCGGTAGCGGTGCACGTAAAGGTACGACGGCTTCAACCTGTACCACCTGTGGTGGTCATGGGCAGGTGCGTATGCAGCAGGGATTCTTTTCTTTGCAGCAGACCTGTCCGCACTGCCATGGTACGGGCAAGACCATCGAATCCCCCTGTAATAGCTGCCACGGCCATGGCCGGGTCGAGAAGCAGAAAACCCTGTCGGTTAAAGTACCGGCCGGGGTCGATAACGGCGATCGCATTCGCCTCAGTGGCGAAGGTGAAGCCGGTGAAAATGGCGGGCCTGCTGGTGATCTGTTTGTGCACATGAATGTAAAACCGCATCCTATTTTCACTCGGGATGAAAACGATCTTTATTGCGAAGTACCCATCAGTGTGAGCAAAGCCGCACTCGGGGGCGAACTGGAAGTGCCGACATTGAATGGCAGGGTCAATCTGAAAGTTCCCGCCGAATGTCAAAGTGGAAAACTTTTCCGCCTGCGTGGTAAAGGGGTTAAATCCGTCCGTGGTGGAGCCGTTGGCGATCTGCTTTGCCGGATAGCTGTTGAGACTCCGGTGAACCTGACTAAAAAACAGAAAGATCTGTTGAAGGAGTTTGAAAATTCCATGCAGGATGACACCGTAAACCACAGCCCCAAAGCCGCAAACTGGCTGGATGGGGTGAAAAAATTCTTTGAAGATATGAAACCATAAGATCAGTATCGTAGAGTGGGCGACCGAAGGAAGTGCCTGTGGTGCATGTTTTCTGTGCCCACGTGGTGAACTGCGACCTCTGCGGTAAAAAAACACATAAAGGCATCTTCATGATCAAAGTAGGAATTACCGGCGCATCTGGCCGTATGGGGCGGGCATTAATTAAAGCGGTGCAGGCCGCCGATGACATGGTTCTTGCAGCGGCAATAGTGCGCCCTGAAAGCTCCGTGATCGGCGCGGATATTGGCGAAGTGGTGGGTGTTGGAGTGCTCGATGTCTCCATTGTCGATAATATTGAATACATGATCGACGCTATTGACGTGTTGATCGATTTTACCCAGCCTGAAGTCACCTTGGCCAATCTGCATATTTGCCGGCAAGCCGGCAAGCGCATTATCATCGGCACTACCGGATTTACCGAGAATGAAAAACAGATAATTGCCGAGGTGGCCAACGATATTGCCGTGGTCTTTGCACCGAATATGAGCGTCGGCGTTAATTTGTGCTTCAAGCTACTGGACATTGCTGCGCGGGTTTTGGGTGACACGGTAGACATCGAGGTAATCGAAGCCCATCACCGATACAAACTGGATTCACCTTCCGGCACGGCCCTGCGGATGGGTGAAGTGGTAGCCGAGGCACTGGGGCGAGATCTTAACGATTGTGCCGTTTATGGTCGCGAAGGTCGGAGTTCTGAAGAGCGTGATCGCAAAACCATTGGGTTTGAAACCATCCGTGCGGGTGATATTGTCGGTGAACATACCGTTATGTTTGCCGATATCGGCGAGCGGGTGGAAATTACTCACAAGGCTTCCAGTCGCATGACCTTTGCCAATGGTGCGGTTCGCGCAGCAAACTGGCTGATGCAGCATGATCATGGTCTGTTTGATATGCAGGATGTGCTGAGTTTGCGAGATGGCTGAGTTATTGTAGATTGTGTAGGGTGGGCATGATTTTTGTGTCTACGCGTAAAATCATAATGTTATACCTGCCTTCGACAAGCTCAGGGTGAACAGAATTAATCAGGGCTTCCTTCGTCTGCTGAGCACGAAAATTCTTCCTGCTCTACGCCTGTTCACTCAAGCGTAAAATAAAAAGTAGCGCCTTTATCTACTTCGGCTTCGGGCCATATTTTTCCACCATGCCGATGAATGATGCGTTGCACGGTGGCCAGACCAATACCGGTTCCTTCAAATTCATTGCCATGCAGACGCTGAAATGCGCTAAATAATTTGCCGACATACTGCATGTCAAAACCAACACCATTGTCGCGAATATAAAATACCGTTTTACCATCTTGTTGCTGACATCCAAATTCGATCACGGCATGCTCGTTTTTGCTTGAATATTTCACTGCATTGCTAAGCATGTTTTCCAGGGCAATGTGGATTAAATTTTCATCACAACTTGTTTTGAGTTGTTCCTGGATTTTCCATTGCAAATTATTAGATGGAAGTTGTTCGGTAAGTTGCTGCTGGATTTCGTTTGCTATGTTGCTTAGATTGCAGGGGCTTCTTTTTAGTTCCTTGCGGTTGATGCGTGAGAGCATTAATAAATTATCAACGAGCATCGTCATGCGGTTAGCTCCCGCTGAAATCCGTTCAAGATAATTATTGGCTGTCTCATCAAGGCTGTCAGCATAATCTTCTTTGAGAGCAACAGAAAAACCATTTATTGCGCGAAGAGGAGCACGTAAATCGTGTGATATTGAATAACTGAAAGATTCAAGTTCTTTATTAATTTTATTTAAATCGGCAGTGCGTTTTTCAACTTCTTTTTCGAGATAGTCCTGTTGTTGACGTAGCTTATCTTCGATTTCTCTTTGTTGGCTCAGATCACGCACTCTCATTAGAATGCTGATAGGCGCCCCATCCTTGTTGCGAATAACTCTGAGCATGATCTCAATAGGACATCCAGCAGGATTATCTGGATGGTTAGCTTCCAGTACCAATAGCGAGTCTTCTCGCGCTTTTCTGGCCAGACACACGGGACAGGGTACCGGTTCGCCTTCTGGGTGCATGATTTGGCTAATATCCTGTCCAATAACCTGTTCGGGTTTCAGGCCAGTAAGTTGATAAAAAGTTTTGTTAGCACGAAGAACCCGATCATCTAGATCAATCAGATAAATGGCATCATTGATCGAGTCCATCGCCTGTTTCCATTCTGAGGCGGCTTTGAATTTTTCATGTTCAATTTTTTTCTGTTTGGTTAGATCTTGTATGACACCGATGGAACGTAGTGCTTGACCATTATCGTCAAAGTCTGTTTTGCAAAATTCATTGACATACTTGATCCGCCCATCTTTCATGAGTAGGCGGTGAGTAATGTTATATGCTGTTTTATGTTCAAGTGAGTCGGAGTAAGCCTGATTGACCATATCGCGATCATCCGGATGTATACTGTCGAGAAATTTTTCATAGGAGGGTGTAAATTTGCCGGGATCAATTTCAAAAATACGGAATATTTCATCTGACCATTTAAGGGTATTGCTAACCAGATCCAGCTCCCAGTTGCCGATATGGGCAATTTTTTGGGCTTCAGCTAGATTGAGCTGACTATTACTTAACGTTTCCTGCTGCTGGTATTCTTTGCTGACATCTCGGAAGACTAAAATGACACCGAAAATTTCCCCTTTTTCATCGATGATAGGTGCGCCACTATCGGCGATTTGATATTCGTGGTCATCCTTTGCAATGAGTACGGTATGATTGGCTAAACCAACAACCTTTCCACTGGAGAGGACTTTCTCGACAGGGTTATCAACTGGTTCACGGCTGTGTGCATTTACAATTCTGAAGACTTCTGGCAAAGGAAGTCCGTGAGCCTCGTTTTGTTGCCATCCGGTGAGTTTTTCGGCCACCGGGTTTATTTGCATGATCCTGCCCTGTGCATCGGTTGCGATTACAGCATCACCGATACTATTTAAAGTCAGAGCGAGATGGTTTTCTCGTTGTTGAAGTTTAGTTTGGGCATATTCTACTGCTTGATAGGCGAGTAGCATTTCTCGTTGGCGGAAACGCTGAAATAGAATAATTAAGAGGAGTAGATAGCTGACCAGAATAATGCCACCCCATTGAAGCTGATGCTCCGCTATTTGCCCCTGCTCGATATCATGATGTGTGGGCATTTCACCTTCGGCAAGAAGTGTGAAAGCTTGAAGCAGGCGTAAGTGGTTTTCTGCTAGATGCTGGGGCATGGAGGAGAGCGATTTGTGGTTGCCTGGATGATTGAGCTTGGCATGAATCCAGTCACGGATGAGAATGGCCAGAGCATCGACATTTTCTGCTAATAAGGGATTGTAACGACTGGTTTCCTGGTAACGTTTCATTAAATTCTGAGCGACGATGATGTTTTCTTTAAAGCTTAACTGGTCAGGGTGTGTTTGTGAGGATGCTTGATGTGTTTTTAGATCT
>CAZNRP010000008.1:38781-44590 GCA_964575555.1 uncultured Thiohalophilus sp.
AAAGCTTAACTGGTCAGGGTGTGTTTGTGAGGATGCTTGATGTGTTTTTAGATCTGATTTTTCAATGGCCAGTAGTGGATGGCGTATGGCATCTAGTAGCTGAATAGCAGCAATGCCTTGTTGACCCTGATGGATCCGAGTGGGAATCGAATTAAAGAAAATAAACATGATAAAGACAAGGATGCCGAGCAGGGCGGCAAACAGAAAATAGCGAGAATTTATATTTTTATTCTGTAGCATTACCCAAATAAAATAGATGGTTACCCGGAGAAAATCCAGTATTAAATTCAGGCTCCGCAGAGCAAATACTGCAGATAATCTTCCGACCACTCTGTTTTGAGCAGGAGATCTTTAGCCGGGTGTCTCCCGCTTTTTGTGCTCCTTAATTTTTTCTGGTTCCCATGGTCTCCGGGGGAATCCATTCTCGCATCACCTTGTCACCACCGTATGTGTTCACACGCAGAGCATGGGAACGAGGTTAAATATAGTAAATAATCATTTTCTCTGTGACCTCCGTGTCCTCTTGGCAACTGCTCCTGCGTTGCTCTACCTCCTGCGTCTATGCAGTCGTGTGGTTCAAGATCTTTTCTTTTCATGCCCCCGCCCCCCGCGGACCCGGATAATAATTTCACTGAAATTTACTCAAGCAAGATTTAGGCTGGCTTCAAACCATTATTTCGAGTAAAATCGCCTCGGTCTGAAGCATTTCCGGCCAATACCCTGAATTCTAAAGCGGGAGTCTCTCCATCCAGTGAGGGACTCCCGTTTTGTACATCTGCATGTCGGAGGATTAGTTGAGAAACCCAGCCCTGCTCGCGCTTGAAGACGGCACTGTTTTTTACGGTGAGTCGATTGGTATTGATGGCCAGACAGTAGGCGAGGTGGTCTTTAATACCGCCATGACGGGCTATCAGGAGATTCTTACCGATCCTTCTTATGCACAACAAATTATTACCCTGACTTACCCCCATATCGGCAATACCGGCACCAATGACGATGATGAAGAGTCATCAAAGATTCATGCCAGTGGCCTGGTGATTCGAGATTTACCCTTGCTGGCAAGCAACTGGCGTATGCAGGAAAGTCTGGATACTTACCTGATTCGCAACAAGGTGGTTGCCATTGCCGACATTGATACGCGTAAATTAACGCGTATTTTGCGGGAGAAAGGCGCGCAGAGTGGCTGTATCGTCGCCGGTGAAAATCTGGACGAGGCCGCCACCATAGCTGCCGCAAAGGGCTTTCCCGGTCTTAAGGGAATGGATCTGGCCAAACAAGTGACGACCCACACCCCGTATGAATGGGCGCAGGGCAGCTGGACGCTGGAACATGGCATACCCGAAGCACCGCACCCGATTAAAGATAAATTACCCTTGCATGTCGTTGCCTATGACTTCGGTGTGAAGCGCAATATTTTACGCATGTTAGTAGATCGGGGCTGTCGCCTGACCGTGGTTCCGGCACAGACCCCGGCGGCCGAGGTCCTGGCGATGAAACCGGACGGCGTGTTTCTCTCCAATGGTCCCGGTGATCCGGAACCCTGTGATTATGCGATTAAGGCGATTCAGGAACTGGCTACCAAGGCCATCCCCATGTTCGGCATCTGCCTTGGTCATCAATTACTGTCACTGGCTTCCGGTGCAAAAACCGAAAAAATGAAATTTGGTCATCACGGTGCTAACCACCCGGTGCAGGATCTGGAAACTGGCGCAGTGATGATCACCAGCCAGAACCACGGTTTTGCCGTGGTCGATGATAGCCTGCCAGATAACTTACAGGCCACCCATCGTTCCCTGTTCGATCAGTCCCTGCAAGGCGTGCAGCGCAGCGATATTCCCGCCTTCAGCTTTCAGGGACACCCCGAAGCCAGCCCCGGCCCGCACGATGTTGCGCCCTTGTTTGGTCGATTCGTTAAATTGATTAAACAGAGTCAGGAAATGAGAGGTTAGACATCGTTTTTTCTAGCCACCAGCCACGAGTCACCAGCAACTAAAAAATATATGCCAAAAAGAAACGACATTAAAAGTATCCTCATCATCGGCGCGGGCCCGATCGTTATCGGTCAGGCCTGTGAGTTTGATTACTCCGGCGCGCAGGCCTGTAAGGCACTGAAAGAGGAAGGGTATCGGGTGATTCTGGTGAACTCTAATCCGGCCACCATCATGACCGATCCGGAAATGGCCGATGCTACCTATATCGAGCCCATTAACTGGAAAGTGCTGACTACGATTATCGAACGTGAACGCCCGGATGCCTTGCTGCCGACCATGGGCGGACAGACCGCGCTGAACTGTGCACTGGATCTGGCCCGTGAAGGGGTACTGGAAAAATACAAGGTTGAAATGATCGGCGCTTGCCGGGATGCCATTGATAAAGCCGAAGATCGGGATCGTTTCCGCCGGGCAATGCAGAAAATTGGTCTGGACATGCCCCTTGCGGCGGTCGCGCATAGTATGGAAGAAGCTTTTCAGGTACAGGCGCAGGTGGGTTTTCCTACCGTCATTCGTCCATCTTTTACCATGGGTGGCAGCGGTGGCGGTATTGCTTATAACAAGGAAGAATTTGTCGAGATCTGCGAACGCGGACTGGATCTTTCACCCACCAATGAATTGCTGATTGAAGAATCTATTCTGGGCTGGAAAGAATACGAAATGGAAGTGGTGCGGGATCACAAAGATAACTGCATCATTATTTGTTCGATTGAAAATCTGGATCCCATGGGTGTGCACACCGGCGATTCCATTACTGTGGCCCCGGCGCAAACCCTGACCGACAAAGAATATCAGATCATGCGTAATGCCTCCTTGATGGTATTACGGGAAATTGGTGTGGATACCGGCGGCTCCAATGTGCAGTTTGCGATCAATCCTGAAAACGGTCGCATGATCATTATTGAAATGAATCCGCGCGTGTCGCGTTCTTCCGCACTGGCTTCCAAGGCCACCGGTTTTCCGATTGCCAAGGTCGCGGCCAAATTGGCCGTGGGTTATACCCTGGATGAACTGGCCAATGATATTACTGGTGGTGCCACCCCGGCTTCATTTGAGCCCAGCATCGATTACGTGGTTACCAAGATCCCGCGTTTCACGTTTGAAAAATTCCCCAAAGCCGATTCACGCTTAACCACGCAGATGAAGTCTGTGGGTGAAGTAATGGCTATTGGTCGTTCACAGCAGGAGTCACTGCAAAAAGCCCTGCGCGGGTTGGAAACCGGCGTGGATGGCTTTGATGAGATTCTGGATCGTGAGGCCGATGATGCTATGGATGTGCTGAAGCAGGAATTAAAGTCGCCCGGCCCGCATCGGCTCTGGTATGTGGCCGATGCGTTTCGCATGGGGCTGAGTGTCGAAGAGTTGTTTGAGCTGACCTTTATTGATCGCTGGTTCCTGGTGCAGATTGAAGACATTATAAATCTAGAAAATGAAGTGCGTGAGCAGGGCGTAGCCGCGTTGGATAAAGCACGTATGCGCAAGCTTAAACGCAAGGGCTTTGCGGATCGTCGATTAGCGACCTTGCTCGATATTAGCGAACAGGAACTACGCAGGTTGCGTCACGAGCTGGGCATACGTCCTGTTTATAAACGGGTGGATACCTGTGCCGCCGAGTTTGCAACAGATACCGCTTACATGTATTCCACCTATGAAGAGGAATGCGAAGCCGCACCTACAGACAAAGATAAAATCATGGTACTCGGTGGCGGCCCGAACCGGATTGGTCAGGGCATCGAGTTTGATTACTGCTGTGTGCATGCAGCCATGGCCTGTCATGAAGATGGTTTTGAAACTATCATGGTCAACTGTAATCCAGAAACCGTATCCACCGATTACGATACTTCGGATCGGCTTTACTTTGAGCCATTAACACTGGAAGACGTGCTCGAGTTGATCGATCTGGAAAAACCCAAAGGTGTGATCGTACAGTACGGCGGACAAACACCGTTGAAACTGGCGCGGGATCTAGAAGCTGCCGGTGCGCCGATCATCGGCACCAGTCCGGACTCCATTGACCTGGCCGAAGATCGTGAACGCTTCCAGCAATTGATTCAAGACTTAGGTTTAAAACAGCCGCCGAATCGTACCGCGCGTGAACCGGAACAGGCGGTTGTACTGGCCGAAGAAATTGGTTATCCCTTAGTGGTACGGCCCTCTTATGTACTCGGTGGCCGGGCCATGGAAATAGTCTATAACGAAAAAGAACTGCGCCGTTATATGACCGAAGCGGTGCAAGTGTCTAATGATTCACCGGTGTTACTGGATCGTTTTCTTGATGATGCCATCGAAGTCGATGTAGATATTATTTGTGATGGTAAGGACGTTTTCATCGGTGGTATTATGCAACACATCGAACAAGCTGGAGTACACTCCGGTGACTCGGCCTGTTCCCTGCCTCCCTATAGTATTTCTGCTGAATTGCAGGATGAGATGCGTGAGCAGGCTGGGCAGATGGCTCACGGCCTGAAAGTGATCGGTTTAATGAACACCCAGTTTGCCATTCAAAAAGACGTGGTCTTTGTGCTGGAAGTTAATCCGCGTGCCTCACGTACCGTACCTTACGTGTCCAAGGCGACCGGCATACCTTTGGCCAAAGTGGCAGCACGCTGCATGACGGGACGTAGTTTAGCTGATCAAAACATCAGCAAAGAAATTGTCCCAGATTATTATTCCGTAAAAGAAGCCGTGTTTCCCTTTAATAAATTTCCCGGCATCGATCCACTGCTGGGGCCAGAAATGAAATCCACCGGTGAAGTCATGGGTGTGGGACGTAGTTTTGGCGAAGCCTATGCCAAGTCACAAATTGCAGCGGGCGTGACCCTGCCGAGTAAAGGCCGGGCATTTTTAAGTGTACGTAATACGGACAAGCCAGGCATTGTTGAAGTTGGCCGGCAATTGTTGGCGCAGGGTTTTGAACTGGTCGCCACCAACGGTACGGCTGCAGTATTAACAGAAGCCGGGCTGGAAGTTCAGGCCGTTAATAAAGTAATGCAGGGGCGGCCACACATTGTTGACATGATTAAAAACGATGAAATTAATTTGATTATAAATACGACTGAAGGCAGTCAGGCCATTGCTGATTCCGCCACTATTCGTAGTAATGCCTTACAACACAAGGTAACTTATACCACGACCTTAGCCGGTGGCTTAGCATTATGCCGGGCACTTAGACAGCCTAATTTAAGTACCGTTAATCGTCTACAGGATTTACATCAGGAGATATTTGCATGAGTCGAGCACCCATGACCAGCCAGGGCGCAGAGAAATTGCGCGTTGAATTAAAAGATTTGAAGGGCGTGCAACGGCCGCGTGTTATCCAGGCCATTGCTGTCGCGCGTGAACACGGTGATTTAAAAGAAAATGCCGAATACCATGCCGCACGTGAACAACAAAGTTTTATTGAAGGGCGGGTTTTACAAATTGAAGCCGCGCTATCAAACTCACAAATTATTGAAGTCGCCACTGTCGGTACTAATGCTGGCGGCAAAGTGGTCTTTGGTGCAACACTTGAATTATTTGATATTGAAAAAGACAGCGAAGTTAAATATCAGATCGTTGGCGAAATGGAAGCCGATATCAAACAGAACTTAATTTCGATTACCTCACCCATCGCCCGCGCGCTTATCGGCAAGTCGGTGGATGATGTCGCCGAAGTTCAGGCACCCGGTGGCGTACGCGAATATGAAATTATCTCGGTGAGTTACGAGTAAGAGTATTTTCTTATAGCAGGGAAAAGAATTTTTCACCACAGAGGACACAGAGGTATACCTCGTTCCCACGCTCCGCGTGGGAATGCATACGCTAACAATATAAAGTGA
>CAZNRP010000009.1:0-37040 GCA_964575555.1 uncultured Thiohalophilus sp.
TCAGGCCGGTCTCCGGGCTCACGAGTGGAAATTTTCCTTATCTGCACCTTCCCATGTCAGCACATAGTGGCATTTTGCAGATTTTTACTCGTCTACCGTTGCGGGGGCAGCGCCGGAATTGTTGACACTCAACGTGTCACGCACCGGCTTCTCGTTTCATTCCCGAGGACTTCGTTTGAGTACCTACTGCGGGAACACCTGAATATGTCTGCAAGGTAACATCGAGCCGGGTAGCCGTCAAACCCGAAAAAAACTGGGAAAGCAAAACTGGCCGGAAGGAAATTTTCACATTTATGTCACTTAAGCTCACGATTTACTTGCAACCTGAGCGCAATAAGAAGAAGATCGATGGCTCCATTCAATGTAGTCATAGAATCCAGCCATTCATGCCCGAAGCCAGCGACTTCCCGCTCCTCAATCAAATCGACGATCCCGCCCGCCTGCGTGAGCTGAATCTTGCGGACTTGAAAACCCTGAGTGCTGAATTACGCCAGTTCCTTATCCGCTCTGTGAGTAATACCGGGGGACATTTATCGGCCGGACTGGGGACGGTGGAGCTCACCATTGCCCTGCACTATATCTATAATACGCCCGATGATCGGCTGGTCTGGGATGTGGGCCACCAGAGTTATCCCCATAAAATTTTAACCGGCCGCCGCGAGCGGATGCCGGAATTACGCATTAAAGACGGCCTTTGCGGCTTTCCCAATCGTGACGAGAGTCAATACGATGCCTTCGGTGTTGGTCATTCCAGTACTTCAATCAGTGCGGCGCTGGGCATGGCGTTGGCGGCTGCCCGAACCGGTAGCTCGCGCCGGGCTATCGCGGTCATTGGCGATGGCGCACTGACCGCAGGAATGGCCTTTGAGGCTTTGAATCATGCGGGTGATCTGGATGCCAACCTGTTGGTTATTCTGAATGATAATGATATGTCGATTTCGCCCAATGTCGGCGGTCTATCTAATCACCTGGCGCGCATGCTCTCCGGACGACTGTATTCGACCATGCGTGAAGGCAGTAAAAAAGTGCTGGGAGTGATGCCCTCGGTCTGGGAACTGGCCCGTCGCGCTGAAGAACACATGAAGGGTATGGTCGTACCAGGCACCCTGTTTGAAGAGCTGGGTTTCAACTATATCGGCCCCATCGAAGGTCACGATATTGATACGTTGGTGAAAACCCTGGAGAACCTGAAACACCTGAAAGGGCCGCAATTTCTGCATGTGGTCACTACCAAGGGCAAAGGCTATCCGCCAGCCGAAGATAATCCCTGTGCGTATCACGGGGTGGGCCGCTTTGATCCGGACTCCGGCGATCTGGAGCAAAAACCCGGCAGCAGCCCGACTTATACTAAAGTTTTTAGTGACTGGCTTTGTGATATGGCCAAACAGGATAAGCGCCTGATCGGCATTACTCCGGCCATGCGCGAAGGTTCTGGGCTGGTGGATTTTTCAAAACAGTATCCGCGTCGTTATGTTGATGTGGGCATTGCCGAACAACATGCAGTGACTTTAGCTGCCGGCATGGCCTGTGATGGTCTTAAACCGGTGGTGGCAATTTATTCGACTTTTCTGCAACGCGCCTACGATCAGCTGATCCACGATGTTGCCCTGCAAAATCTGCCGGTGCTGTTTGCCATTGATCGTGCCGGCGTGGTGGGTCCCGATGGCCCGACCCACGCCGGCAGTTTCGATCTGAGTTTTCTGCGTGCCATCCCTAATCTGACCATTATGGCACCGGCCAATGAAAATGAGTGTCGGCAGATGCTGTATACGGGATTTCAGATGGATGGTCCGGCGGCGGTGCGTTATCCGCGTGGTAAGGGCCCCGGTGTTGAAATTCAGCAAAAAATGACCGCATTGCCCCTGGGCAAGGGTGAAATCGTGCGCAAAGGCGAGCGTATCGCCCTGCTGGTATTCGGTGCGCCACTGGCGGAAGCACTGAAAGCCGCTGAATTACTGGGAGCCAGTGTTGCCAATATGCGCTTTATTAAACCGTTAGATGAGGAATTGGTGCTGGAACTGGCTAATAGCCATGATTTGCTGGTGACCCTCGAAGACAATGCCATTATGGGGGGGGCGGGCAGCGCAGTGAACGAATGTCTGATGGCCCGGCAACACCCGGTTTCCGTATTAAATATGGGCTTACCGGATGCCTTTCTGGAGCAGGCTAGCCGTGAAGAGTTATTGGCCGAGGCAAATCTCTGCGAAAGTGGTATAATACGTCGCATCGAAAATTTTATTGAAGCCCGCCCCCTTGCAAAACACCCCACAGTCGCTTAAAGTCCTAGTTTTTTAGTCAAGTATAAATATGACCGCTCGCTATCAAATGAAAATCCTTACGGATTTTGCTGCCGCCCATCATCTTCGTGGTTACGAAGGTCCCTGCAATCGTGTCCATGGACATAACTGGAAAGTAGAAGTGCAGGTCAGTGCCAGCAAGCTGGATGAGATTGGCATGGGACTGGATTTCAAATTGATCAAGCAGGCAACCAATAAACTGATCGACCGGCTGGATCACCAGGATTTGAATGCGTTGCCGCCCTTTGATCAGTTGAATCCGACGGCAGAAAATATCGCCGCCTATTTATATAGCGAACTGTCTGCAACATTGAATACTGACGTAATCCGCGTGGCCAGCGTGACCCTCTGGGAAACTGACCGTGCTTGCGTCATCTATACCGAGGAATAATGGCATGAGCCAGGCATCAACACAGATTGAAGACGTCCAGAGCAGTGAGGACACCCGTCACATTCCGATCAACAAGGTCGGCATCAAGGATATCCGTCATCCGGTTCGCATTCTTGATCGCAGCGGTGGTGAACAACATACCATTGCCAATTTCAATATGTATGTGAATCTGCCGCATAACTTCAAAGGCACGCACATGTCCCGCTTCGTTGAGATACTCAATAATCATGAGCGGGAAATTTCAGTGCCATCGTTTAAAGAAATGATGAGTGAAATGGTGGAACGACTGGAAGCCGAGTCCGGCCATATTGAAATGTCTTTCCCGTACTTCATTAATAAAGCCGCCCCGGTTTCCGGGGTGCAGAGCCTGATGGATTATGATGTTAGTTTCATCGGTGAGATCCACCATGGTAAGCCCATCATGACGATCAAAGTGGTCGCGCCGGTTACCAGTCTTTGCCCCTGTTCCAAAAAGATTTCTGACCGTGGTGCACATAACCAGCGTTCCCATGTCACCATTACCGCACAGGTCAACGACTTCGTCTGGGTGGAAGAATTGATTGAGCTGATCGAACAGGAAGCGTCCTGTGAACTCTATGGTTTACTCAAACGCCCGGATGAAAAGCTGGTGACCGAACGTGCCTACGATAATCCTAAATTTGTCGAAGATGCGGTGCGTGATGTTGCCGCACGTTTGAACGCCGATGATCGTATTAGTGCCTATGTGGTGGAATCAGAGAATTTTGAATCCATTCATAACCATTCAGCTTATGCGCTGATCGAGAAAGTGAAAGATTAAAAAATCTTACAGCGGTTCTGCTAATCCCCTCTCCCCTTTGGGGAGAGGGGAAGTAGACGTAGGGTGGGCATGAAGTTTATGCCCACCGCCTGCAGCAAGTGCTACTGATAAAGAAAGCACGTAGATTTGACACGACCTGGGCGACTAAATGAAGTGCCTGTGGGCACAAAAAATGTGCCCACCCTACCTGCCTGACGGGGTATCGGTTATGTAGTTTTGACTTCAGTCAAACCTACAGTGAATAACTTATCTGGATTAAGAATATTATTCGGATCAAAATCATGCTTTATCTGTTGCATGAGTTTCAGGCTGGTGGCATCCAGTTCGCGATCGATAAATGCTCGCTTGCTGATACCCACACCATGTTCTCCTGAAAGACTGCCCTTGAGTTTCAGGGTTAAATCAAAAACCTGCTCCAGACAGGTGTCGATATTTTTAGCCTGTTCTGGATTATCAGGACTATACAGTAGGTTGACATGAATATTGCCGTTGCCGGCGTGACCGAAGTTAACGATGGGAATGGCATATTGTTGTGAGAGTTTTTCCAGACCGTGGATCAGGGTCGGAATGTTGGAAACCGGAACCACGATGTCTTCGTTAATTTTATTGGGCGCGACATTACGCAGCGCTGGAGACAGTGCCTTACGTGCATTCCATAAGGCCGTGGCTTCGGCGGCAGTTTTTGCCGCAGTGAGTGAGAGCAGGCCCTCGTTCGTGGCCACCGCACTTATTTTCTCTACATCGGCATCAAGGTGTAACGCGGCACCATCCAGTTCGATCATGAGCATGGCACCGGCTTTATCCGGAAATGAAATCTCCGAGCTTTGTCGGATCAAATCAATGGCTGTGCCATCTATAAATTCTAGCGCGCAGGGAATCAGCGGCTGCTTCATAATATCCGCCACCGCGCGTGTTGCAGATTCAATATCGGCATAGATGGCTTGTAGAATGCGTTTATCTTCTGCTAAAGGTGAGAGCTTAAGCGTGGCCTCAGTAATAATAGCCAGTGCACCTTCTGAGCCAATTAACAGACGGGTAAGATCAAAGCCGACTACACCCTTGGTAGTAAACACGCCGGTACGAATAGATTCACCTGCGCCGGTTACTGCGCGCAGGCCGAGTACATTTTCTCGCGGGGTGCCGTATTTCACGGCACGTGGTCCGGCAGAGTTATAGGCCAGGTTGCCGCCGATAGAACAATAGCCCGCGCTACTGGGATCGGGTGGCCAGAAATAACTATGTTCGGCCACGATATTTTGCACTGCCTGATTGGTGAGCCCCGGTTGCACTGTGATATAACGATCATCCGGATTCACTTCAATTACGCTCTGCATTTGTTCAGTAGAAAGCACCAGTCCGCCGCGCAAAGGAACGCTGGCACCGGTGGTGCCGGTGCCGCGTCCGCGTGCAGTCACCGGTACCTGATATTGGTTACATAGTTGCACAATGGCTAGCACCTGATCATGATTACTGGGAAAGACCACGGCATCGGGTGTGACTTGAATACGGCTGTTATCGTATCCGTAGGTAATGCAGTCGGTGGTTTTGCTGAGTAATTGATCCGGTGTGAGTATGTCACGCAGGGCGGTGACAAATTCAGTGGTTAATTTGTTTTCATTGGGCATGAGGATGCTTAGGTAAAATGTGTTCAGCTGTCAGGGAACAGGCATTCATCTATTTGATGGCAAAGACAATGAATGGTTAACAGATGCACTTCCTGAATGCGGGCGGTGATATCGGAAGCCACGCGAATTTCTACATCCCTGTCTGTGAGCAGTGCGGCGATCTTTCCACCATCGCGGCCAGTCAGAGCAATAATATTCATATTTTTATCATGCGCTACTTCGATGGCGCGGATCACGTTAGCCGAATTACCGCTGGTTGAAATTGCCAGTAGAGCATCACCGGGCTGGCCCAGCGCTTCAATCTGTCGGGCGAAGACCTCATGATAACTATAGTCATTAGAAATGGCGGTGAGAGCCGAGCTATCGGTGGTCAGAGCAATGGCGGCCAGACCAGGGCGTTCACGTTCAAACCGGCACACCAGTTCAGCGGAAAAATGCTGGGCATCGGCGGCCGAGCCACCATTGCCGCAGCTGAGAATTTTATGACCGGAGTGTAAACAGTCAGCCGCAAGTTCAATCGCCGTTGCAATATTATCCGTGAGTTGATCGCGGGCAAGTTGCTTGGTTTGTATGCTCTCATTAAAAAGGGCTTTGACTTTGTTACTGATATTCATGTGTTGGCCTGAAAGGCATTCCTGATCCAGTTAATTGAATAGTGGGAGTTTTCCAGCATCATAGAAACAACATCGAAGCGGGCAGGGCGTTCGGCCTGCCGTGGATAGCGTTGTAAATAACAGGCGGCGGCGGTCAGTAGTTTTCGTTGTTTATTCTGGCTGATCGTTTCCGCGCCACTGCCAAAATTATTATTACGACGAAAGCGGACTTCAACAAAAATCAGGCTATCTCGATCTTCCATAATCAAATCAATTTCACCCTGCACCACCCGAAAGTTTCGTTCCAGCAAGTGCAGTCCCTGAGCCTGCAAATATTCACAGGCCACGGATTCGGTTTCCTTACCGATGCTTCGCGTTGTTTTTCCTTTTACAATCACGTCACGACTATACCGCTGTTATATTTCCTGATCCACCCGTGTCGGTTCGATTTCTACCGGTTTGCCTTTAACAAACTTCACCCAGGTGAGCTGGCGGTGAATAGTCTGTTTCAGATCCAGGCTGAGGCTTCCGGTTTCACCATCAAAACGTTCATAGCTGTATTTTTTCAGGGTATTCAGCGCGGTGACAATGTTATAGGCATCGATGCCCAGTGCATAAAGTCGTTGCAGGCTATGTCCGGCGCGGGAGATGTCTTTTTCGATGCTGTTGCGTAAACTACGCGGCTGTACACTACTGGCCAGTACCCAGGGCATATCTCCAAACATCAGGCCATCCATGTCGCGATCACGAGCCGGGTTCAGATTGCCGGTAAACACGTGTGAGGTGGCGTAAACCGGCACCCTTGAAGCATGATAAAATTTGAGCTGAGGACGAATCTGGCGCGCCTGTCGGGGATAAGCCGCCATAAAAATAAAGTCAATGTCTTCGCGCCGGCGTGGGGTGTATTTGAGTTTGCGGTTGAGCAGGCCAGAGAGACTACGATAACGGCGGCGGCTGTCGTCAATATCCAGCAGGCGACGAATGGGGCGTGAAAAATCTTTTTTGGCTGGATTGTAGGTTTCCTGACTCACCAGCTTGCCGCCGATTTCCAGCCAGCGCTGACTGAAGGCCTGCACCACTCGTTCGCCCCAGGGACCGGTGGGTACCAGAGTGACCGCATTCACATAACCATCCAGCCAGGTGCGCTCGGCGACCTGCCGTGCTTCTTCTTCCGGTGAAAGACCAAATTGATAGAGATTGACGGGAACGCTTTCATGCAACGCATAGTTCAGGGCAAGGGTGGGAACTGGCAGCGGTGATCTGGCGATGTGGATGATGGCGGTCTTGTCTAGAGGTCCGACGATAAAATCAGCTCCTTCATGAATGGCCTGCTGATAAATACTCAAGACATCGGCGGGCTTGTCTGTACTCGTTGAACTGACATCATAGATGCGAATAGACTGTACATTTTTCATGTGCCGGTTGTAATAGGCGGCGAGAAAACCGTCCCGAATAGCCTCGGCCGCCTTGCCAAACTTGCTGGAAAAAGGCAGCAACAGAGCGATATTTTTAGGCAGAGAAACATCTTGCTGCTGGCGGTTGAGCAAGCTTTGAATGATGCGTGGATCCGCCGGGTGGCGGGGATAGGCCTGCTGCCATTGAAGTACGGCCTGACGTAATAGATCAGGGCGCAGTTGATACATTTTGGCTACGCGGATTAAATCCATCCAGCCGCTGAGCACGCTGGGCGGGGGTTCGGTACGCAGTTGCATCAGAGCCTGCTCGGTAAGCATGGCTAATGCCTGCCAGATATCCTGCTGGTTGGCACGAATGAGTTCGCTATCACGCAGATAACGCTCACGTTTGATCAATTCACGCGCGGTTTCAATTCGATTCCCTGAGAGGCTGAAAGCATCGGCACGCAGATCGTAATAGTCGGCCAGATAAAATCGATTTGTGCCAGTTACGGGAGTGCTGGCCAGTAGCTCAAGAATCTCGTCAGTCTGACGTTGAGTCAGGGCTATGTGTGCCTGAGTTAATGTTAATAATAAACGCAGATTTGTATCGGCAGGATCAATTTGCAGGCCTTGCAGGGTGCGGCGGGCGTCGGATAGATTACCTGAACGAGCCTGGGCGGCGGCGGCGCGCAACAGAAAGGGAATGCGCTTGTAAGAATGCACCTGTTTGGCCATATCCAGAAACAGGGCCCCGGCTTTCTGGTATTCGCCCCGGGCAAACAGAATTTCGGCTTCATCAGGGTTGAGTTTGACCGGTTTCGGGCCGCTGGCACAGCTGGCCAGCAGGACGCTGATGATGGTCAGTAAAATTAATTTAATCGGCATGCGCATAGACTTGGTAAACTGTTCCCGAAATGATTAAAAATAATATTGGCTTAATTTCCTGACAGTATAGCGAGCGGGGATCAAAATTGCGCTGCCATTTATAAGTGATGTGGAATGAATCATGGATTTTTATAAACAATGTTTGTACGTCGTCGCCACCCCCATTGGAAATTTGGGGGATTTCAGCGCACGTGCAATTGAAGTACTGGAAAAGGTAGATCTGATTGCAGTTGAAGACACACGTCACAGTGGCCGCCTGTTGCAGCATTTTGCGATTCACACCCCCATGCAGGCTGTGCACGAACATAATGAGCGTCAGCTGGCGGACTCCGTGCTGCAAAAAATTGAGGATGGGCAGACGATTGCGTTAATTTCAGATGCGGGGACACCGTTGCTCAGTGATCCCGGCTACCATCTGGTGCGAAAAGCACGTGAAAAAGGCATCCGAGTAATTCCCATTCCCGGTGCCTGTGCGTTGATTGCCGCCCTCTCGGCAGCCGGTCTGGCAACGGATCGATTTCGCTTTGAAGGTTTTTTAGCGGCAAAACGAGGTGCTCGGCAACAACAGCTTGAAAAGTTGCAACAGGAAACCGTAACCCTGGTGTTCTATGAAAGCCCGCATCGGATAGAAGACTGTTTGGCGGACATGCAACAGGTGCTGGGGGCCGAGCGTCAGGTCGTGATGGCGCGTGAGCTTACCAAGACCTTTGAAACTATTCATGGCGGCACGCTGGCGGAATTATCACAATGGGTGGCCGGGGATACTAACCAGCGCAAAGGTGAAATCGTTTTGTTGTTGGAAGGTGCGCCTGCTTTGGATGTGGAGGATCTGAATCCTGAGGTTGAACGCATGCTAAAAATATTATTGCAGGAACTGCCCCTGAAACAGGCATCGGCACTGGTGGCTGAGATCAGCGGGGTGCGCAAAAAGAAACTTTATACGCGCGGACTGGAGCTGAAACAAACTGACGATGAATGACAGTTCAATTCTTTCTAAGCGTAGGTTGGGCAGAATGAAATGAAGCCCAACATGCCATAATCGTTCATTGTGCAAACGGCTGTTGGGCATCGTTATCACTCAGCCCAAGCTATGAAAATTTTTTATTCCTTATCGTTTTGTGGTTTTGGTTTTCGCTCCATGTACTATCTTTGGCCAGTAGTCATCGACTTTAAAACTTGGGCTATGGCTCCCCACATGACATTGCCCGCACATTTTTTCCATTTTCCAATTTTTATTTGCCGTGGGTGCTTTGCCTGCCTGTTCCACATGTTCCTGTGCTGCTCCATGACAGGATTCACATTGCACATTGATTAATTGCGGGGTGAGTTCGGCATTCAAAAATCCACCGGGCTGGTTGAAACCAAGACTGTGACAACCGATGCAGTTGGGATCAAACACTTTGTCCACAGCTTCAAGCTCTTCATAGGCTAAAGCGTGTTGGCTGGCTTGCCATTTTTCAAACTCGGCTGAATGACAATCGCGACATACTTCAGCGCCGGCATAAGGGCTTTTGTCCTGCCCAAGTTGCGCGCGCAGGGCCACCTGTTTCTCATAATCTATTTTGAGTTCGACATTATAATCGGTATACCAGGATTCGGTACGGGGGGCATCAACGACGGTTTGCGGCAGCGGGATAACCTGATGCTTCCAGTTAATAATACGCTTACCGGCTGTTTCTTTATTAATATCAAATTGCAGTTGGCCAAAGCGCATGCCGCGCGCACCGGGTTGCAATAATAGCGTGTTGTCGATTTGCACGGGTTCGACAAAGTTATCCTGTCGAGATGGAACAATCAATAAATCAATATCGTTTAGTGGCAGGATTTTTTTTGCTTCTGACAGGTGTAGTGTCGTGGTAACGACAGTGATATGGCCGGATTGCTTTTCTTGAGTAAGCTTTCCCCTGAGTTGTTTTACTCCCGCTGTTTTATCGGTGCTAGTTACTTCCATAGAGGACGGTGATGATAAGACTGTATGCTGGAAAAAACTAAAGGACTGAGATTGACGCTGCAGGGTTTTGCTGTAGGCAAAGTGGGAAGGGTGGGCTGAATTGCTGAGAATAAACGGCAAGTTGTGTTGACCAAGAAACTTATCTCCAAAACCCAGATCTCGTGCCTGTACTCCAATCACATCATAGTTTAAAAATTTCATGCCACTGAGAATGTAGCGGCTGCGAATTTTATCTGAGGGCATTTCGGAAACCAGCAGCCCTCCGCTGGAAATAAACATCAGCTGCGGATTTTTATCTCGCAATTGATCGATCATCGTAGCGTGACGTTTGATCCCGCCCATATCACCTTCAATCGTGCAGCCACAGGGTTCCAGTTCACCATTTAGATTGCCGGTATAAACAAGAGTGAACGTGGCTAGAGCATTTGTGCTGAGAAGAAAGAGGAGACTGATGCTGGTGAAGATAAATTTCATTTTAAAATGGCTGCCAAAGTGGATGAGTTTTGTGGACAAAGAATACAGGGGCAACTTAGGGAGTTCAATCTCGAAGTCGGTATGTGAAGGTTGAGTGTTTCACCGGCATCTAAAATCCGGTAAACTTCACGCTGGAGTCGGCCAGACAGTCGCTGGGAAATTGTTTTCCTGGAGGAAAGTCCGGGCTCCGCAGGGCAGGGTGCCAGGTAACGCCTGGGGGGCGCAAGCCTACGGCTAGTGCAGCAGAAAATAAACCGCCAGCCTCGGCTGGTAAGGGTGAAATGGTGCGGTAAGAGCGCACCGCGTCGGTGGTAACATTCGACGGCAAGGTAAACCCCACCCGGAGCAAGATCAAATAGGGGAACGTTAAGTGTGGCCCGCATGGTTCCCGGGTAGATCGCTTGAGGCATGTGGCGACGCATGACCCAGATGAATGACTGTCTACGACAGAACCCGGCTTATCGGCCGGCTCCTTTTCTTAATTATGGTAAATGCAGCGGTGGTACGACTTCAGTCGTACAAGTCCGAAGCTAGCCCTGATTTCCTCGCTCCGTTCGATTGAAATCGAACAGTCGAACCCTATGCCCTCTAAGGACACACCTAATATATATCCTCTACAGCCTATTCTTTTCCTCTTAAGCTACTTTAGTAACCATCTATAAGTCATTGTTTTATCTATCTTCCCTGTTCTAAAAAATAGCCGTTTCCGGATTAAAAACCACTTTACGCCACGCCTCTAAGTCATTGTCATTAAAAAAGAAATCCTGTTTTTTGTGCGTCGGTTGGCTTGACAGCTGACCTATACCCTACCTATAGTGTACAGAAGTGGATCAAAGTGGGGATTAATGGGTAATCATGCCTGTTGATCACCAAAGACTAAATTTTAGGAGCAGGCGTTTGTTACGCGGCGTAAACACACTCAATCTGGATGCCAAGGGCCGAATGGCGATACCGAGCAAGTATCGTGAAAGCCTGATGTCTCAGTGTGAGGGCCAGTTGGTGGTGACCCTGGATGTGCGCGATCCCTGCTTATTACTTTATCCGTTGCCAGACTGGGAAGTGCTGGAACGGGAGCTGGGTCGACTGGGTAATTTAAAGTCCGAAGCCCGTCGTCTGCAACGTATTTTGATTGGTCACGCCACCGACGTGGAAATGGACAGTAACGGCCGTATTTTATTACCACCGCCATTACGGAAAAAGATCAATCTGGAAAAACAAATCGCCCTCAGTGGTCAGGGTAAGAAATTTGAAATCTGGGATGAACAAACCTGGAACACACAGTGTGATGCCTGGCTGGAAAGTAATGGCGATGAAAGTGCCATTTCTGAACAGCTTGAGTCGCTGTCCTTATAGCGATGACGGAGCAGACTGAACACAACCCGGTGCTGTTAGATGAAGCACTGGTGGCACTGAATATTCGTCCTGATGGACTTTATGTTGATGGAACCTTTGGTCGTGGTGGCCACAGTGCGGCGATTCTGAATGCACTGGGTGATGAAGGGCGACTGCTGGCTCTGGACAAAGATCCAGAGGCGATTGCGGTGGCAAACCAGCGGTTTGCTGATGATCCACGTTTTCTAATCAGGCAGGACAGCTTTGCCATGATGAGTGAGCAGATAAAAGCACTGGATTGGAATAATCAGGTTGACGGTATCCTGCTGGATCTGGGCGTGTCATCGCCGCAACTGGATGATGCCCGTCGCGGCTTTAGTTTTAAAAAAGACGGGCCGCTGGATATGCGGATGAACCCGGAGCAGGGACTCTCTGCTGCTGAATGGTTAGCCGAGGCCAGGGAGCAGGATATGGTGACAGTGTTAAAAGAATACGGTGAAGAGCGTTTCGCTAAACGCATTGTCCGTGCCATCGTTCAGGCGCGTAAAGAAAAAGCCATTACGACCACTAAACAATTATCTGAAATCGTTGCCGCAGCCAATCCAGCCTGGGAAAAAGGCAAGGATCCGGCTACGCGCAGCTTTCAGGCAATTCGTATTTATATTAATCGTGAGCTGGATGATCTTGAACGGGTATTGGAACAGGTAACCAAAATCCTCAAACCCGGTGGTCGTCTGGTGGTGATCAGTTTTCATTCGCTGGAAGACAGGCGAGTGAAACGCTTTATTCGTGATGCTGCGCGGGGCGATGATTTTCCGCCAGACTTGCCGGTGACTCAGGCACAATTGAATCCAAGTCTGCGTTTAATCGGTAAAGCCGTGCGTGCCGGTGCACAGGAGCTGGAGCAAAATCCGCGGGCACGCAGTGCAGTTATGCGTGTGGCGGAACGGTTAGCCTGAACCGTGAGTGTGCGGCTGTCATTTATTGTTCTGGTGTTGCTGGTGCTGGTGATGTTTTCCGCATTAGCCGTGGTGTACAGCAAGCATCAGAGTCGTAAATTATTTGTGGAATTAAGCAGCCTGCAAAAAACGCGGGATGCAATGGAAGTGGAATGGGGACAGTTGCAATTGGAGCAAAGCACCTGGGCCACCAGTGGCCGCATCGAGAAACTGGCACGACAACGTTTACAGATGACGCAAATGGAATATGAAAAAATAATTATCATTAGACCATGAGTAATATAAATGAATCTACACGCAGTTCTTTTCGTCTCAGCATCGTGGTGCTGCTGGTGATCACGGCTGCGCTGTTATTGCTCTGGCGCAGTGTGGATCTGCATGTGTTGCGCAAGGATTTTCTCCAGCATCAGGGAGATGCGCGTTATTTGCGGGTGATGCCGGTGGTGGCACATCGCGGCATGATTCAGGATCGCAATGGCGAACCGCTGGCGATCAGTACCCCAGTGGATTCGGTCTGGGTGCAGCCGGAAGAATTTATAGCTGCTCATGATCAGTGGCCACGTATTGCAAAATTGCTGGGTATGAAAGTCAGTAAGCTGGAGCAGCGGGTGCTGCCGCGCAAGCAACGTGAGTTTGTCTATATCAAGCGCCACATTGCACCGCAACTGGCTGCCGAGGTAATGGCACTGGAAATCCCCGGTGTCTCTCTGCAACGTGAATATCATCGTTACTATCCCGCCGGTGAAGTGGCGGCTCATGTACTGGGCTTTACCAATGTGGATGATGAAGGTCAGGAAGGATTGGAGCTAGCCTGGAATGACTGGCTGAAGGGAATACCTGGTGCACAGCGGGTATTGAAAGATCGCATGGGCCGGGTGGTAAAACATATCGAACTGATCCGCAAGGCGCATCCGGGTAAAGATTTGAGATTGAGTCTGGATCGTCGCCTGCAATACCTGACTTACCGTGAACTTAAACGCATGGTGATCAAACAGAAAGCGCGTTCCGGTTCGGCGGTAATCTTAGATTCACGTACGGGTGAAGTTTTAGCAATGGTGAACCAGCCCTCGTATAACCCGAATAATCGGGGCCAGTTGCGTGGTGTGAATTATCGTAATCGAGCAGTGACCGATGTGTTTGAACCCGGTTCAACTGTGAAACCCTTTACCGTGGCCGCTGCATTGGAAAGTGGTAAATACCAGCCACAAACCTTAATCGATACCACGCCGGGCGTGTTTCGCATTGGCCGGTATCGGGTGCGTGATGTGCGAAATTATGGACGCATTAGTGTGTCTACTGTAATTCAAAAATCCAGCAATGTTGGCGTGAGCAAGATGGCGCTGTCGATTGATCCCGATCGGCTCTGGCAGAGTTATGCGCGGGTGGGCTTTGGGGAAACCACCGGCAGTGGTTTCCCTGGTGAAGTTAGTGGCGTGTTTACCCGCAGCCGTCACTGGCGTGACATTGAACGTGCAACGCTGGCTTACGGCTATGGTATATCAGTAACTCCGCTGCAACTTGCCCGCGCTTACATGGTGATTGCTAATGATGGGCGGCAGATGCCGGTACGTTTTTTACCGCTGGCGGCAGATGAAGACCCAGTTCGTGTTGAGCAGGTGATACCGGTGAAAATTGTCCGTGAGGTACGTTTGATGATGGAACTGGTGGTGCAAAAAGGTGGCACCGCAACGCGTGCCGCGATCCCTGGTTATCGGGTGGCGGGTAAAACCGGGACCATGAAAAAAGCCATGGCGGGAGGCTATAGTGATGATCGTTATGTTTCCGTATTTGCTGGAATGGCTCCAGCCAGTGATCCGCGTCTGGTCATGGTGGTGATGATCAATGAACCTCGGGGTGATGTGTATTACGGCGGTGAAGTAGCAGCTCCGGTGTTTGCAAAGGTTATGTCCGGCGCATTACGGTTAATGAATGTAACACCGGACGATGTTTCATCTCGACACATTAATCTGGCGGCCTTACCTGAAAGGCTGCAAGCGGGAGCTCACCCATGATGAGTTCCTTAAAAATAAAACCGATCATGTTGGCTGATTTACTTACAGGTATTTTCACTGTTCCAGCTGAAGCAAACTGTGTGGTTACCGGACTGTGCCTGGATAGTCGAAAGTTAAATAGTGGTGATATATTTATCGTGCTAAATAGCTTAAGTAATAGCAGTCATGATGCCAGTACTTTTATTGACATGGCCATGAGTAAAGGGGCGCAGGCTGTGCTCTGGGAAACGGATGCTGACATAGCCGGAATCGAGCCGATTACAAAATTGGGTTGGCGTACGACTTCATTGGCTAAAAAAATTCCACTGCTTGCCATTGCCGGTCTCAGTAAAAAGTTAGGCATGATTGCGGATTGCTTTTATGGTGAACCGTCAAAAGATTTATCCATAACCGGCATTACCGGAACCAATGGCAAAACTTCAGTCAGCCAGTATCTGGCACAATGTCTAGGTGAAGACTGTGGCGTAATGGGCACGTTAGGCGCGGGGCTTGTCGATGAATTAACGCAAACGGGTTTCACCACCCCTGATGCTTTGCACTGTCATCGCTGGTTAGCTGAAATGCGTGAACAGAAGGTGCATGAGATTAGTATGGAAGTGTCCTCACATGCATTGCAACAGGGGCGGGTTAATGCGATTCGATTTGATTCGGCTGTATTTACCAATCTTAGTCGTGATCATCTTGATTACCATGGTGATATGCAAAGCTATGCGCTGGCTAAGGCCGGATTGTTTTCAATGCCGGGATTAAAGTTGGCGGTGATCAATATTGATGATGAATACGGGCGCGAGCTTGCGGCTGGTTTAGGAAAAAATATCAACTTGATTCGCTATGGTTTAGATGAACAACAGCAGCCGGATGTATTGGCTCAGAATTTAAAACAGGATATGCAGGGACTCTCCATGCAGGTGCAAAGCCCCTGGGGTTCAGCCGAACTACGTGTCCCCTTGCTGGGCCGTTTCAATGCCAGCAATGTGCTGGCGGTACTGGCGGTGCTGGGGCAAAAAGATCTGTCCCTGAAACAGATTATTTCCCGGCTTGAAAAATTGCAGCCGGTGGTGGGACGCATGCAGTGCCTTGGTGGTAGTGAGTTGCCGCTGGTGGTGGTGGACTATGCTCATACGCCCGATGCTCTGGAGCAGGCTTTAAAGGCAGTGCGCGAACATGTTAATGGACAATGTTACTGCGTGTTTGGTTGTGGCGGTGATCGTGATCAGGGTAAGCGTGCCTTGATGGGTGATATGGCCGCACGACTGGCAGATCAAATTATTCTGACCAATGATAATCCGCGCACTGAAAATCCGCAGAAAATTCTGGACGATATTCAACAGGGTATTAACTCCGAAAAACCAGTTACGCTTGAATCTGATCGTGCGGCGGCAATTGCCCTTGCTATCACTCAGGCTGATGCGGGTGATGTTGTATTGATTGCCGGTAAAGGTCACGAAGCGGATCAGCTTATCAATGATAAAAAACGGCCCTTCAGTGATGTTGCCGAGGCTGAAAAACAGTTGCGTATCAAGGCCGGTGAAGCATGAGCGCGGCACGGGGGTTTTATATGTCACTGTCAGCGGTTGCCGCTGCATTACGTGCCGCAGGTTTGAAAGTGAATATGCTTGGTGATGACGTTCAACTTGATGGGCTGAGCACCGACACCCGCCGCATTCAAACCGGAGAATTGTTTCTTGCTTTGAGCGGGCTGAATTTCGATGGTAATGCCTTTGCAGAAGCGGCCATGCAGGCCGGTGCGGCAGCCTGCATACTTGAAAAAGACAGGGGCGTGAGTCCCACCTTGATCGTAGATGATGCCCATCAGGCCTTAGGTTTATTAGCCCAATATTGGCGCAGACAATTTAAATTACCCTTGATTGCGGTAACCGGCAGTAACGGCAAGACCACGGTAAAAGAAATGTTGGCTGGTATTTTTGCGCAAAAAGGCAAGCTGCTGGCAACCCGTGGCAATTTTAATAATGACATCGGCATGCCTTTGACCTTGTTGCGATTAAATCAGAGTTATGATTACGCGGTAATTGAAATGGGCGCGAATCATGCCGGTGAAATTGAATATCTCACTGAACTTGCCAGTCCGGATGTGGCCTTGATTACCAATGCGGCCTCTGCCCATTTGGCCGGTTTCGGTAGCCTCGACGGTGTGGCACAGGCCAAGGCGGAAATTTATTCCGGTCTGGGTAATAAAGGCTGCGCGGTGTTCAATGCAGATGATCCATATGCATCTTTGTGGAGACAAAAGATCGAAGTCGAAAATAAAGAACTGCGTTGTCTGGATTTTGGAATTGAAAACAAAGCGGCCGTGCAAGCAAGCTGGCCACCCGTTGATGGACAGGTTCGGGTGAATACAGTGAATGGTGGTTTTGATCTTCGTCTACCGCTATTAGGTCAGCATAATTTGATGAACGCACTGGCGGCTACGGCAGCGGCAATCGGTGCAGGTATTGATATTGATTCTATTCGTGGCGGACTGGAAACTATGCAAGCGGTTCCCGGTCGCCTGCAATTGAAAAAAGGCATTGCTGATAGCCGGATTCTTGATGATACCTACAATGCCAATCCGGCTTCGATGAAAGCGGCTCTGGATGTATTAGAAGATTTTTCCGGTCGCCATTTTCTGGCTCTGGGCGATATGGGTGAGCTGGGTGATAAGGAAACCGCCTTGCATGCACAGGTGGGTGAACAGGCACTAGCCTCGGGTGTGCAGCGTCTTTATACCCTGGGGACATTATCCCGTGCGGCCAACGAGGCCTTTGCAGATGATGCCCAGGCCTTTAGTTCGCACCGCAGTATGATCGAGCGCCTGCGTGAAGATCTTGCCGATGATGTGACCTTGTTAGTAAAAGGCTCACGCCGTATGCAGATGGAAAAAATAGTCCATGCCCTGAGTGTTGAAGGAGAGAGCAACTAATGCTTTATCACTTAGCTCAGTATTTGCAGGAAATGTATAGCGGCTTCAATGTCTTTAATTATCTAACCCTGCGTGCGATTCTCGGTGTGCTTACCGCTTTGCTGATTTCCTTCGTGGTCGGCCCGGTGATGATTCGTAAACTCAGTAAATATAATATTGGTCAGACTGTGCGTGATGATGGCCCTGAAAGTCATTTCAGCAAAGTCGGCACGCCGACTATGGGTGGTGCGCTGATTCTGGTGGCAATTTTTGTCAGCACCTTGTTGTGGTCGGATCTAAGCAATCGTTATGTCTGGGTGGCAATCATTACCACGGCAATCTTCGGCATCATCGGCTGGGTGGATGATTATAAAAAACTGGTGAAACAGGATCCGCGAGGATTGATTGCGCGCTATAAATATTTCTGGCAATCGGTGGCAGGGTTTGGTGCGGCGATTTATCTGTATACCAGTGCCGTGAGTCCGGCTGAGACTGAATTAATCGTACCAGTGTTTAAAGATATTGCGATCCCCTTAGGACTTGTTAGTTATGTTTTACTGAGCTACTTCGTTATTGTTGGCAGTAGTAATTCGGTTAATCTCACCGATGGCCTCGATGGTTTAGCCATTCTGCCCACGGTAATGGTGGCCGGGGCACTGGCGGTGTTTGCTTATCTTACCGGCCATGCGGTGTTTTCTACTTATCTGTCTATTCCCTATATACAGGGCGTGGGTGAGCTGGTGATTTTCTGCGGAGCCATCGTCGGCGCGGGTTTAGGTTTTCTCTGGTTTAACACTTACCCGGCACAGGTTTTCATGGGTGATGTGGGCGCGCTGGCACTGGGTGCCGCACTGGGCATTGTTGCGGTGATGGTGCGACAGGAGTTTGTTTTATTCATCATGGGCGGTGTGTTCGTGATGGAAACGGTGTCAGTAATTTTACAGGTGGGCTCCTACAAGTTAACGGGTAAGCGCATTTTTCGCATGGCACCCCTGCATCATCATTTTGAACTCAAGGGCTGGCCGGAGCCGCGTGTGATCGTGCGCTTCTGGATCATCACGGTGATCCTGGTGTTGATTGGTCTGGCAACCTTGAAGGTTCGTTAATCATGCTGGCGATGAAAAAAAATATGCTAGATGAAAACGACATATTAGAAAGCCTGCGACAGCAGCGGGTGTTGATTGTCGGGCTGGGTGCGACCGGTCTCTCCTGTGCGCGTTTTCTTAGTCGTCATGGTATTGAAGTGGCGGTGACTGACAGCCGTACCAGACCGCCGGGACTGGATGTGTTGCAGGAAGAACTGCCGGACATTGCGGTTTTCGTCGGCGGCTTTGAAGCTGAGGCATTTGTGCGTGCAGATGTGCTTTTGCTCAGTCCCGGTGTGGCCCTGTATGAACCACTGGTGGCCGAAGCGCGAGTGCGAGGTGCCGAGGTTATTGGCGATGTCGAACTGTTTGCGCGTCTGGTTAGCGAACCAGTGATTGCGATCACTGGTTCCAACGGTAAAAGCAGTGTCACCACATTGGTGGGAATGATGGCCGAGGCCGCCGGACGTGATGTCGTGATAGGGGGCAATATTGGTACGCCGGTGCTGGACTTACTCGATGACAAACATAATTTATATGTGCTTGAGTTATCCAGTTTTCAACTTGAAACCACTGGCAGTCTGGAAACGGTCGCGGCAACTATTTTGAATCTTAGTGAAGATCACATGGATCGTTATGCCAGCCTTGCTGATTATACCGCTGCAAAGGCGCGTATTTTTCACGGCAGCAGCACGCTGATTATCAACAATGATGATCCTCGTGTTAAAGCAACATTGGAGATGCTGGGTGCGGGTCATGGACTAATTCATTTTGCTTTGCATGATCCGGCCAATGGTGATTTTGGAATTTGTGAACACAAGGCTGGTGACTGGTTATGTGTGGGAATGGAAAGTGGCAGTAAGCCACTTATTGCAGTTGAGAAATTACCTGTCCGGGGTCGGCATAATCTGGCCAATGCTTTAGCGGCACTGGCCTTAGGCCAGGCCGCAGGTTTGCCCATGAAGGCCATGCTTACTGCCTTGAAAACTTTTACCGGACTGGCACATCGTTGTCAGTGGCTGGGAGAATTTCAGGGTATTAGTTGGTACAACGATTCCAAGGCTACCAATGTAGGCGCAGCGATGGCGGCTATCGAAGGACTTGAAGCAGAAAAAGTTGTACTCATAGCGGGTGGTCAGGGCAAGGGGCAGGATTTTTCACCGTTGACTGATATCGTAGCGCAACGGGCGCGTGCGGTGTTGCTGATGGGTGAAGATGCAGAGAAAATTAAAGCGGTGTTATCGGCATCAGTGAAAATCGTGCAGGTAAAAAATATGAAAGAAGCGGTTAAGCATGCCGCTGAGCTTGCTCACGTTGGGGATGCCGTGTTGCTCTCTCCCGCCTGTGCCAGTTTCGATATGTTTCGTGGTTTCGAAGCGCGGGGCGATGCCTTTATACAACAGGTAAAGTTGCAAATGGAGCAGCAAATTAAATGAGTATGCAGGCCATCAGACAGCGTGGTACTTCAGCACCGGCCGGGGCGAGTGCGACAAGCTCGTCAACGGAGTGGCTGCTGGATCCGTGGCTGCTGATACCGGCGGTAAGTTTACTGATGCTGGGCCTGGTGATGGTGGGCTCGGCTTCAATTTCGATCTCCGATCAAAATACCGGACAGCCGTTTTATTTATTGATTCGACAGACTATTTATGTGGGCCTGGGTCTGGGACTGGCCTGGGGCGTGTGGCGTATCCCGATGCAACTGTGGCAGGCCACCGGGCCTTATTTGATCATGGGCAGCGTGTTGTTGTTATTGTTGTTGTTTGTTCCGGGGCTGGGTCGGGAAGTAAACGGCAGTCTGCGCTGGTTATCGTTGGGGCCGGTCAACTTGCAGGTATCCGAGTTGGTGAAGTTGTTCGTGGTGATTTATCTGGCCGGATATATGGTGCGTCATAACGAGGCGGTGCGTAATGAAGCCGGTGGTTTTTTGCGACCCCTGGGTTTGATGATGTTGTTGTCGATGTTGTTATTACTGCAGCCGGACTTTGGCACTGTAGCGGTAATGATGGCAACCGCCATGGGCATGATGTGGCTGGGCGGTGCGAGGTTACTACAGTTTTTAATGTTAGCGGCGGGCATGTTGGCGATGCTGGCTTTACTGGCGGTGGCGGCTCCTTATCGGATGGCACGCTTAACCACTTTTTTAAATCCCTGGGCCGATCCTTTTAATAGTGGCTTCCAGTTAACCCAGGCCTTGATCGCCTTTGGTCGGGGAGAATGGTTAGGTGTGGGCCTGGGATCTAGCGTACAAAAATTATTTTATCTGCCTGAGGCGCATACTGATTTTCTATTTGCGGTGATGGCTGAAGAGCTGGGACTACTGGTGGCGGCGCTGGTGATTGGCCTGTTTCTGATTATCGTTCTGCGTGCATTAATGATCGGTCAGCTGGCAGAAAAACAGGATAAGCTTTTTAGCGCGTATGTGGCTTATGGATTGGGGATCTGGATTGGCCTGCAAGCCTTCACCAATATTGGCGTGAACATGGGTGTGTTACCCACCAAGGGTTTGACTTTGCCGCTGATGAGTTATGGCGGCAGCAGCATGATGGTGATGTGCATTGCGGTGGCCCTGTTACTGCGAATTGAACATGAAACGCGTACCGGATTGATACACAAAAAACCGGTAGTGAAAACAACCCGGCGGGGGAGGGCGGCGCATGTCGGATAAAGCAACGTCCCCGCGTATTTTGATCATGGCCGGGGGTACCGGAGGTCATGTTTATCCGGCGTTAGCGGTGGCGGATTATTTGCGTAAACAAAATGTAGAAGTGAGCTGGCTGGGTACGGTCAAAGGACTGGAAGCCCGGGTTGTGGGAAAGGCTGGTTTTCCCCTGCATACGATTTCGATCAGCGGTCTGCGCGGCAAGGGTATGTTGGGCTGGGTGCTGGCACCCTTAAGGTTAAATATCGCCTTAACGCAAGCCTTGATGATTATTTTGAAGCTGCGTCCGCATGCAGTGTTAGGTATGGGTGGTTTTGTTACCGGCCCCGGTGGAGTGGCCGCCTTTGTTTTAAATCGCGCCTTACTGATTCATGAACAAAATGCCGTCGCCGGTTTGACTAATCGACTCCTGAGTCGTCTTGCTGGCAAAGTGATGGCTGCTTTTCCCGGTGCGTTTAAAAAAGCGCAGCTGGTTGAAATTGTGGGTAACCCGGTTCGTGATTCAATTGACCAACTTGCTGCGCCAGTTGAGCGCTTTGCTCAACGCAAGGGCCGTTTGAATTTATTGATTATTGGCGGCAGTCTGGGTGCACTGGCCTTGAATGAAACGCTACCGAAGGTGGTGGCAAAGTTCGATGCTGCGCACCGGCCTCATGTCTGGCACCAAACCGGTGCGGGTAAACTGGTTAGCACGGAACTGGATTATACGCAGCAAGGGATAAAGGCAAAGGTCGTAGAGTTCATTGAAGATATAGATGCCGCGTATGCCTGGGCGGATCTGGTGATCTGTCGTGCTGGTGCGTTGACTATTTCTGAGTTGGCGATTGCCGGAGTGGGATCCATTCTTGTTCCCTATCCGCATGCGGTGGATGATCATCAGACTGTGAATGCGGATTTTCTGGTGCGAGCTGGTGCGGCAAAATTATTGCCACAGGTGCAGATGAACGAGGATGTTTTATTTTCAATGCTTTCAGAAATAATGACAAAAGGTCGTCGTGGTTTATTGAAAATGGCTCTGGCTGCGCGTGGTGCGGCGATGCCGGAAGCCACTCGTCTGGTGGCCAAACGTTGTCTGGAGGCGGCCCATGGTTGAGTCAAACATGAAGCAAAATTATGGCCGCCGTGCTACGGATGTGGGGGGGGCGCGCGGCGAACCGGGAATGGGCAGCATTCGCCGGATTCATTTTGTCGGTATCGGCGGTGTTGGTATGAGTGGCATTGCTGAAGTGCTGCATAATCTGGGTTACGAAGTCAGTGGTTCTGATCTCAATGAAAGTGCGGTAACCCAGCGGCTGGTTGATCAGGGCGTCGAGGTTATTTTTGGTCATGCCAGCGAGAATGTTGAGGGTAGTGATGTGGTGGTTATCTCCAGTGCGGTGAAAGAAGATAATCCAGAAGTCGTGGCCGCGCATGCACAGCGTATTCCCGTAGTTCCACGGGCTGAAATGCTGGCCGAATTGATGCGTTTTCGTTACGGCATTGCGGTTGCCGGGACGCATGGTAAGACCACCACCACCAGTTTGATCGCCAGCGTGCTGGCCGAAGGCGGTGTTGATCCGACCTTTGTGATTGGTGGACGGCTCAATAGCGCAGGCACCAATGCACGCCTGGGGGAAGGTCGTTATCTGGTGGCCGAAGCTGATGAAAGTGATGCTTCATTCATGCACCTGCAACCGATGATGGCTATTGTGACCAACATTGATGCGGATCACATGGAAACCTATGGTGGTGACTTTGATGTACTGCGTCAGACCTTTTTAGAATTTTTACATCACCTGCCTTTTTATGGACTGGCGGTGGTTTGCGTTGATGATCCGGAAGTACGAAGTTTGTTGCCGGAAGTAACGCGGCCGGTACTTAGTTATGGTCTGGATGAGAGTGCCGATATTTATGCGTCCGATATACAACAAAGCGGTCAGTGCACGCATTTTAAAGTGTCACGCAAAGATAAAAAAGACTGGCTGGAAATTGATTTGAACATGCCAGGTGAGCACAACGTATTGAATGCGTTGGCTGCGATTGCAGTAGCACATGAAATTGGTATTGCCGATGGTGCGGTGGTACGGGCACTGAAGAATTTTGCCGGTATCGGTCGGCGTTTCCAGATCAACGGCGAATATGATCTTGCTGGCAAGAAGGTATTGCATATTGATGATTACGGACATCATCCGCGTGAAGTTGCGGCGACCATCAAAGCCATTCGGGGCGGTTGGCCTGAGCGCCGTTTAGTGCTGGCTTTTCAGCCACATCGTTATACCCGTACTCGCGATCTGTTTGAAGATTTCACTATGGTTTTGTCCGAAGTGGATGTGCTGGTATTACTGGAAGTGTATGCCGCCGGAGAAACCGTCATTACCGGCGCTGACGGACGCGCTTTATCGCGGGCGATTCGCCTGCGTGGACAGGTGGAACCGGTGTTCGTCGAGCAGATTGGCGAGTTGGCGCAAACCCTGAAAGGCGTGTTACAGGATGGTGATATTTTATTAACTCTGGGGGCCGGTAATGTTGGTATTGCTGCAGCAAAATTGAAACAACAACTGGAAGCCGGTTGATGATGAATGCAAAACAGAGAGTGAGTTTGAACGGTGAACAGCGTTTACAGGAGCCCATGACGGCACATACCTCATGGCGTGTAGGTGGTGTGGCTGAAGAGTTTTACCGGCCCGCAGATATTGAGGATCTTGCGGTGTTTATACGGTCGCTGGATGAAGAGACGGTGTTGCACTGGATTGGCCTGGGAAGCAATGTATTAATCCGTGATGGGGGCTTGGCGGGAGTGGTGATTTGCACCAGCGGGGTAATGAAGTCATTACAGTTTTTAGAGAATAATCGGGTACGGGTAGAGGCGGGACTGGCCATGCCGCAACTGGCACGTCAATGCGCCCGGCAGGGGCTGCGCGGGACAGAATTCCTTTGTGGCATACCCGGCACTATTGGTGGTGGTCTTGCGATGAATGCCGGAGCCCTTGGAGGTGAGATATGGGATCTGGTTGAATCTGTGGAAACCGTAGACCGACAGGGTCAGTTGCATCAACGTCGCAACAATGAATATGAAGTGGCTTATCGCAAAGTGGTAGGGCCGCTGGATGAATGGTTTGTTGCAGCCACTTTACAACTGAGTCCTGGTGACAGTGTCGAAAGTTTGCAACAAATTAAAACACATCTGGCTCGGCGTAGTGCCACACAGCCGACCCAGTGGCCGAATGCCGGCTCTGTATTTCGTAATCCACCGGATGATTATGCGGCGCGCTTGATTGAATCAGTGGGTTTGAAAAATAGTTGTGTTGGCGGAGCCTGTGTTTCAGAAAAGCATGCGAATTTTATTATCAATACCGGCTCGGCCTGTGCGGCGGACATTGAAGTTTTAATTGAAAAAATTGAACAACAGGTTAAAGCTGAGCATGGCATTGAACTGGTACGTGAAGTAAAAATTTTTGGAGACTGTGGTGTCGCTTGAAGACATTAATGTAAATGCATTTGGTAAAGTCGCGGTACTCATGGGCGGCTGGTCGGCTGAGCGGCCGGTGTCCCTGCAAAGCGGTCAGGCGGTACTGGATGGATTCAAACGCTGTGGTGTCAATGCCTGGGGTGTGGATGTGCAGAAAGCCACAGTACTGGAGACCTTGCGCCGGGGCAGTTTTGATCGCGCCTTTATTATATTGCATGGCCCCGGTGGTGAGGATGGTGTGATACAGGCGGCGCTGGATATTTTGAATATCCCTTATACCGGCAGTGGCGTACTGGCCTCAGCGCTGGCAATGGACAAGTTGCGTTGCAAACAATTTTTTGAAGGTGCGGGAATTCCAACTCCGGCTTATATGGTGCTGGATGAAGATACCGACATGGAATTTGTGCAGGCCAGTCTGGGTTTGCCGTTGATGATTAAACCTGTGCTGGAAGGTTCCAGCTTAGGTATGAGTAAAGTTGAGGTGGGGGATGAATTAATGCCTGCCCGACAGCAGGCTGCACAGTATCAGGGAGAAGTTATTGCCGAGCGTTGGGTTGATGGTAAAGAATATACGGTAGCAATTTTAGGGCAGCAGGTATTGCCGGTTATACGTTTGCAGACCAGTAATGCTTTTTATGACTACGCAGCCAAGTATCAGTCAGATGAGACCCGTTACCACTGCCCCTGCGGCCTGTCTGCCGATGAAGAAGCACGGCTGCAACGCCTGTCGCTATCGGCCTTTAATGCGGTGGGCGCAACAGGTTGGGGAAGGGTTGATGTGATGTGCACTGAGGATGGTACACCCTGGGTGATTGAGATTAATACGGTGCCGGGGATGACCAGTCACAGTTTAGTACCGATGGCCGCAAAAGTAGCAGGTATAGATTTTGATGAATTGATCTGCCGCATCCTTGAGCAAACTCTGGATGCAGAACAAACACAGTTCATGATAGGAGAAAGTAATAATGGCGGCTAATTCTCAGGCGGTAATTTCTGCAACGAACGTATCCGGCTGGCGTATAAAAACAGGGCTGCCTTTGCGCATGCTGGGAATGTTACTGGTGCTTGCCGGTGTGCTCAGCTTACTGGGATGGTATGCAACCTTGTTGAATGATCCCGCTACCCTGCCGATTAGCAAGATTCGGGTACAGGGCAACTTTGTGCATTTAAATGAAAGTATGTTGCATCAGGTTGTGGCCGAGATGGAAAATCAGAGTTTCTTCGGCGTTGATATTGAGGCGGCAAAGCAGCGGGTAGAACAATTACCCTGGGTCGCGCAGGCATCGGTACGTCGGATCTGGCCGGATACTTTAGGCATTGAAGTGGCTGAACAAAAAGCCATGGCTCGTTGGGCTAACGGTGGACTGGTGAATCAGGTTGGGCTGAGTTTTAAGCCGGTGGTAAGCAGTTACCCACCCAGACTGCCCCTGTTTAACGGGCCGGAAAATATGTTGCCGGTGATGGGAGAACAGTATCGGCGTAACAGTGCCTTGTTGGTTAATGTCGGTTTGAGCATTGCAGAAGTTAAAATGACTTCACGCCATTCATTAACGCTAAAACTTAATCTGCCAGCAAATAATATTATTGAACTGGCATTGGGTCGTGAACAGACACAGTTACGCCTGGAGCGTTTTATAATCGTGTATAAAAAATTATTAGTGGCACATGTGGACGAGATCAAATCAATTGATTTGCGTTATAGCAATGGCATGTCGGTGATGTGGAAGACGGGATCAATGCAGAAAAATTATCAGGCTGGGGAGTAAGGTTCCGTGTCGAAAAAGACAGAGAAAAATCTGATCGTCGGACTTGACATCGGCACGTCAAAAGTCGTGGCCATTGTTGGCGAAGTGACTGACGAAAATGAAATCGAAGTTATTGGTCTGGGCTCGCACCCTTCAAGGGGCTTAAAAAAAGGCGTGGTAGTGAATATTGAATCTACCGTGCAGTCGATTCAACGTGCGGTGGAAGAAGCTGAGCTGATGGCTGGTTGTCAGATTCACTCGGTTTATGCCGGGATTGCCGGTAGTCATATTCGCAGTTTGAATTCGCATGGCATTGTTGCCATTCGTGATAAAGAAGTGACAGCTGCGGATGTGGATCGCGTTATCGATGCGGCTCGTGCGGTTGCAATTCCAGCGGATCAGAAAATCTTGCACATTATGCCGCAGGAATTTTTAATCGATCAACAGGAAAGTATTCGTGAACCCGTGGGCATGTCCGGGGTACGCCTGGAAGCCAAGGTGCACATGGTCACTGGCGCAGTTTCAGCAGCACAGAATATCATTAAATGTGTGCGTCGTTGCGGTCTGGAAGTTGATGACATTATTTTGGAACAACTGGCATCGAGTCAGGCGGTGTTGACTGAAGATGAAAAAGAATTGGGAGTCTGCCTGGTGGATATTGGTGGTGGTACCACGGATATTGCCGTGTTCACCGAAGGTGCGATTCGTCATACCGCAGTGATTCCCATTGCCGGTGATCAGGTGACCAATGATATCGCGGTAGCGTTACGCACGCCGACTCAGTATGCCGAGGAAATTAAAATTAAATACGCCTGTGCCCTGACCCAACTGGCCAGCGTGGATGAGACCATTGAAGTGCCCAGCGTGGGTGAACGACCACCGCGGCGGCTGGCACGACAGACACTGGCCGAAGTAGTGGAACCGCGTTATGAAGAATTGTTCACCTTGATTCAGGCTGAGTTACGTCGCAGTGGCTTTGAAGATCTCTGCGCTGCAGGCATCGTGCTCACTGGCGGTAGTTCAAAAATGGAAGGTGCGGTTGAGTTAGCGGAAGAAATATTTCACATGCCGGTACGTAAGGCGATGCCGCAGTTTGTGGTGGGTTTGATCGATGTGGTACGTAATCCGATTCATGCGACTGGTGTGGGTCTGTTGTTATTCGGTCATCAAAATCGGGCCATGCGTGAATCAGAGGCGCGTATGGGCGGGGGGGTGCGTAGTGTGTTGCTGCGTATGAAGAGCTGGTTTCAGGGTAATTTTTAAATGTAGTTTAACTGTAGTTGTAGGTTCGCCTTGAGGCGAACAACCATGTTAATGGGTACGGCTGAAGCCGCACCTACAATTAAGCACTAATTTATGAATAGTATGAATAGTTACAAATCAATTTTATCTGTGAGGAGGGTGAATTATGTTTGAATTAATGGATACCTACAGCCAGAGTGCTGTGATCAAGGTGATCGGTGTTGGTGGCGGTGGCGGTAATGCCGTTGAGCACATGGTGACTCAAAGCATCGAAGGTGTAGATTTTATTTGCGCCAATACCGATGCACAGGCAATTCGTAATACGTCGGCACGAACCGTATTACAGTTGGGTAGTAATATCACCAAGGGTCTGGGTGCAGGCGCGAATCCTGAAATCGGTCGGCAGGCGGCGATGGAAGATCGGGAACGCATACAGGAAGCGCTGGAAGGCGCGGACATGGTGTTTATTACTGCGGGCATGGGTGGTGGAACCGGAACCGGCGGTGCACCAGTGGTGGCTCAAATTGCTAAAGAAATGGGCATCCTTACCGTTGCTGTAGTAACCAAGCCTTTTCCATTTGAAGGCAAGAAGCGGATGGACGCGGCGACGAAAGGTATTGAAGAATTAAAACAGAACGTTGACTCATTGATTACCATTCCCAATGAAAAGCTGCTCAGTGTATTGGGCAAGAATGTTAGCCTGCTGGATGCCTTCAAGGTGGCCAATGATATTTTACTGGGTGCGGTGCAGGGCATTGCAGAGTTGATTACCCAGCCGGGTATCATGAACGTGGATTTTGCCGATGTAAAAACCGTGATGTCAGAAATGGGCATGGCGATGATGGGCACAGGGCAGGCGAATGGTGAGACCCGAGCACGTGAAGCGGCGGAGAAGGCCATCGCCAGTCCTTTGCTGGAAGACATTGATATATCCGGTGCACGCGGTATTCTGGTGAATGTGACCGCTGGCATGGATATGACCATTGGTGAGTTTGATGAAGTGGGTAACACAGTTCGTGAGTTTGCTTCTGAAAATGCCACCGTGATCGTCGGTACGGTGCTGGATGCTGAACTTAATGGTGATATGCGAGTCACAGTCGTGGCTACAGGGCTGGGTCAGGGATCGGCGGTGGAATTGCCGGAGGATAGCTCGGTCAAACTGGTGGTTGATAAAACCAGCAATGGTGAAGTGGATTATGGTCAGCTGGATCGTCCGACTGTGATACGGAATAAGGTTGCCGCAGAGAAGTATGCGGATGCGGGTGACTCCAGTATGGAGTTTCTGGATATTCCTGCATTTTTGCGTCGTCAGGCCGATTGATATTTTTCTCAATAATAACCATTGATTATCAAGCAAATGTAAAAGTGTGATTAAGTGTCAAGTTTTGTGACAAATAGACGCTAGATACGACAAGTTGCTGAAATATGTGAAACTGTTCTATTATTGCAGTTTCGTGACGCTGCTATGCTTATCGGTATATAATAAAATAGCTAGATAAGTGGTGGCCTGCATTTTGCATTATTTTCAGGCATGTAATGGTAATAAAATTGAGGATATTGATAGGTGATTAGGCAGCGCACTCTGAAAAATGTTATCCGGGCAACCGGCGTGGGACTACATACTGGTGAAAAGGTGTATTTAACCTTACGGCCAGCGGCACCCGATACCGGGATTATTTTCAGACGCGTCGATCTGGACGAACCGGTTGATATTCCGGCTAAACCGGAAAATGTGGGTGATACCACGCTTTCAACCTCACTGGTGAAAGGTGATGTGCGGGTTTCGACGGTCGAGCATCTGCTTTCCGCATTGGCGGGTTTGGGCATTGATAATGCCTATATTGATCTGAATGCACCAGAAGTGCCCATTATGGATGGCAGTGCCGGACCTTTTGTTTTCCTGCTGCAGTCAGCGGGGATACACGAACAGTCCGCTCCTAAACGGTTTATTCGCATTAAGCGTAAGATCAAAGTCGAAGATGGTGACAAGCATGTGAGCTTCGAGCCGTTTAATGGATTCAAGGTTTCGTTTACGATTGATTTTGATCATCCGGCTTTCAAAGATCGCAATCAGACTGCCGAGGTTGATTTTTCAACCACCTCGTTTGTAAAAGAAGTGAGTCGCGCGCGTACTTTTGGTTTCATGAATCAGATTGAAGCCCTGCAGGCCAATAATCTGGCATTAGGCGGAAGCCTTGATAATGCGGTTGTTGTTGATGACTACCGGATTCTGAATGAAGATGGCCTGCGCTATGTTGATGAATTTGTGAAGCATAAGATCCTGGATTCTATCGGCGATCTCTACCTGCTGGGACACAGCTTGATTGGTGCATTTAATGGCCATAAATCCGGTCACGCCCTGAATAATCGCTTACTACGCGAGTTACTGGCACAGGAAGATGCCTGGGAAGAAGTGACTTTCGAGGATCCGGAAAAAGCACCCATTTCCTTCATTCAGCCGGTTCAGGCAAGCTGAGTGGAAATAGCAGACAAATAAAAAAAGGCCGGGTTTCCGGCCTTTTTTTATTTATCTGTTTTATTTTGTCCCGTTCTGTTGTGTTTAGCCAGCCGCTGAAGCGCGGCTTTCAATTCACCCTCTTCAATAATATCTGCAGTGGCGTTGATGCATTCTGCGGCTGATTCTGAAATATGCCGGGGCAGAGGTTGGGGGGCGTCTGGTTTGAATGTGGCCGCCTGCACCTGAATTTCAATTTTTTTAATATCGCCAAAAAGATGCGAGTTATTGTTCAATTTTTGCAGCAATATCGGGCTAAAATAGCGTGCACGGGAAGCCCAGGCGGCAGAATCTGTAATCAGAATCAGGCTTTGATCGCTAATATTGGCAAGGCTGACATGGTCGACCAGCATGGGGTCAAGCAAGTTGTTAAGTGATTTGCTCAACTTTTGATTGATTTTGGCCTGTGTGATCAGATCCGCAATATTACCTTTTCTTTGTGACAGAAACTTGTACAATTGGCGCGGTGAATTCATACTATTCATATTAAGATTAATAATTTGCGTCGCAAAGCCGATATATTGGGTACGGTAAGCTAACTAGGGTCAAGCTGTCACTATGAATATTGTAATAATGACACGAAAAAAAGGTTGTTCACGTCCATTAATATTAAACAGGCGCTGGATAACGATATTAACATTAAGTGTTTTTGTTGCACTACCGGCCTGTCTAATGACCGCCGGGTATCAATTGGGTGTTTCCCACATGACGGCTAATCCTGATGATCTCAGTCTTGCTCTGCAGGCTGAAATGGATTCACAGAGACTTGCCTTAAGTGAAGCCACTCGAACCGCAGAAGATAACATGGATGCACTGGCATTGCGCCTGGGTAAATTGCAGGCCCACGTTATACGGCTGGATGCACTGGGTCAGCGTCTGACCACCATGGCCAAGCTGGACAAGGGTGAGTTTGATTTTGTTCATCCCCCCGCACAGGGTGGCCCGCTGGCTAACGCGGATTCTGCCAGCTCCATCGATGTTCCTGATTTTATGAAATCCCTGGAAGATTTATCGGCCCAGTTGTCCGATCGTGGTCAACAGCTGGAAGTTCTGGAAGATATGCTGATGACCCGCAACCTGCAGTCTGAAGTGATTCCTGCCGGTCGTCCTATTACCAAAGGCTGGTTGTCATCCTATTTTGGCACTCGTACCGATCCCTTCAATGGTCGCCGGGTACATCATTCGGGTGTGGATTTTGCCGGGAAACTAGGCTCAGATGTGGTCAGTGTTGCCTCGGGTGTGGTGATATTTGCCGGCCGGCGTTCAGGCTACGGTAATCTGGTTGAAGTCAATCACGGCAAGGGCTATGTCACCCGTTACGGGCACAATAGCAAAATTCTGGTCAAGGCCGGCGATACGGTGAAAAAAGGTCAGGTACTGTCGAAAATGGGTACCACCGGACGCTCAACCGGGCCTCATGTACACTTTGAAGTGATGTATAACGGCCGTGCCGTTAATCCAAAAAAATATATTCAGGCCTCCCGTTAATCCGGGTGGCTCCTTCAGTAAAGTAAACGTCGATCAGAGCTCAGCCGATGGGGCGTTTTTTTCTTTATTCAGCATTAGCACTTTTCACACTCGAAGCCTTCTCTCTCGAGCCGCAGGCCACTGAGCTTGCGTATTCAAAACCCGTTGACCATCTGGCCCCCGAATCATCCCGGCGGGTAACGATTTCGCTGGTCGGTGATATGATGCTGGGCACGGATTTTCCAGAAAACACACTGGCGGATGATGATGGTGTCAGCCTGTTACAGACGGTTGCGCCCTTTTTGCGCGATGCTGATATTACCTTCGGGAATCTGGAAGGTGTGCTGCTGGATGAGGGTGAGCCGATCAAATCCTGTAATCTGCCTGAGAATTGTTATTTGTTCCGCAGCCCCAGCCGTTATGTTAATTATCTGCGTGAGGCGGGTTTCGATGTCATGAGTCTGGCGAATAATCACGCGCGTGATTTTGGTGAATCTGGTGTTAAGGCATCCATGTCCACTCTGGCTTCAGCGGGGATTCGGCACTCCGGGCAGCATGGTGATATTGCCAGCTGGGAAGTCAAGGGTTCGCAGGTAGCATTGATTGCTTTTGCTCCGTTTATTGGTTCTCATGACATGCTGGATGAGGACAAAGCTCATGAGCTGGTAGCGGAATTGTCACAAACACATGATATCGTTATCGTTTCTGTCCATGCGGGAGCCGAAGGGTCGGAGGCGATGCATGTGCCTTTCGCTACAGAACACTATCATGGTGAAGATCGTGGAAATGTGGACAGATTTGCGCGCGGCGTGATTGATGCGGGAGCCGATCTGGTGGTCGGGCACGGGCCGCATGTGCCGCGTGCATTACACCTGTACCGGGGGCGTATGATCGCGTATAGCCTGGGTAATTTCTGCACATTTTGGGGTATTAGTGTGGATGAAAACCGAGGGCTGGCTCCGATTCTTCATGTTGAACTGGACTCGAATGGGCGTTTTTTACAGGGACAGATCACCTCGGCTTTGCAGGTGCGTCCCTTTGGCCCGGTGCTGGATCCTGAGCATCGGGCAGCAAAATTGATAGCTGAATTGACCCGGGCAGATTTTCCTGATTCTCCACTGTCTATTTCTAGCCAGGGTCAGATCCGTTTGCAGTCTGCACGCATGAACAAAAGTACGATACCACTGGAACAGGCCGATTTATCTCCAACATTTTAACTTGTTGCGGACATATGTGAGTTTCCGCTTACAAAATTTTGCATCCACGCGTCAATAAATTCACGCTAAAACCGGACAAAGCCTTTTTATCCCGTTAAAATAACCAGTTTGTATCTGGCGTGATCTGCCTGAAGGTGGGTCGTGTCGGGCTGGAAGTTTTTATCACAACCATTGGCCAGAGACAGGCGTTGGTCTAAAAAGCACTGGAAATATTTTATGGTAGGCAAGATATTCAAGAAGGTCTTCGGCAGTCGTAATGAACGTCTGATTAAACAGATGCGCAAGCAGGTTGCTCAAATTGAAAATTATGAGTCGGATTTGCAATCCTTGAGCGATGAGCAATTGCAGGCAAAGACGGCTGAATTTAAAGACCGGTTGGAAAAAGGCGAAACCCTGGATAATTTGCTGCCGGAAGTGTTTGCAACGGTGCGTGAGGTGGGTGTCCGCGTGTTAGGGATGCGGCATTTTGATGTACAGATGATTGGTGGCATGGTGCTGCATCAGGGTAAAATTGCCGAGATGCGCACTGGTGAAGGTAAAACTCTGATGTCCACTTTACCGGCTTATCTCAATGCTCTGTCGGGCAAGGGCGTTCATGTCGTCACGGTGAATGATTATCTGGCAAAACGGGATGCCGAATGGATGGGGCGTCTGTTTAGCTTTTTGGGTATGAATGTGGGTGTGGTGGTTCCGAATATGCCTTTCGAGGATAAAAAAGCCGCCTATGCCGCCGACATTACCTACGGAACCAATAACGAATTCGGTTTTGATTATTTGCGCGATAATATGGCCTTCAGTCATGAAGAGCAATTTCAGCGTGGACAGAACTTTGCCATTATCGATGAAGTCGATTCCATTCTGATCGATGAGGCGCGTACGCCACTGATTATTTCCGGTCCTTCCGATGATAGCTCGGATCTATATCAGGCTATCAATGAATTAATTCCCAAATTAGTCAAACAGGAAGAAGAAGACGGGCCCGGTGACTACTCTGTTGAAGAAAAAAATAAACAAATCTACCTGACCGAAGCAGGGCATGAGAAAGTTGAACAGTTGCTAACCGAATCCGGCATGCTGGATGAGGGAGACAGCCTTTACAGTGCGGCAAACATCGGCATGATGCAACACATAAATAATGCATTGCGCGCGCATGTTTTATTTCAGAAAGATGTGGATTACATTGTTCAGAATAACGAAGTTGTTATTGTCGATGAATTTACTGGTCGTACCATGCAGGGACGGCGCTGGTCGGATGGCCTGCATCAGGCGGTAGAAGCAAAAGAAGGGGTGGCGATTCAACAGGAAAACCAGACCGTTGCTTCGATTACTTTCCAGAACTATTTCCGTTTGTACCCCACACTCTCTGGAATGACCGGTACAGCGGATACTGAAGCCTATGAGTTCCAGCAAATTTATGGACTGGAAGTGGTGGTAATCCCGACTCATCGTGAAATGGTGCGTAAAGATATGACCGACCAGGTTTATCTTACCCAGAAAGAAAAATTTGCCGCTATTATTGAAGATATTAAAGACTGTCAGGCTCGGCAGCAGCCGGTACTGGTCGGAACAACTTCGATCGAGGTTTCTGAATATCTGTCCGGTCTGCTTAAAAAAGCTGAGATTCAGCATGAGGTTTTGAATGCCAAACAGCATGAACGTGAAGCCGATATTATTGCCCAGGCCGGTCAACCGGGTGCGGTCACCATTGCAACGAATATGGCGGGTCGTGGTACTGATATTGTGCTTGGTGGTAATTATGATGTAGAACTGACGGCACTCGGTGATGTGGGCGAAGCCGTTATTGAAGAATGCCGCAAAGCCTGGGAAGGGCGGCATCAGCAAGTGTTGGATAATGGTGGTCTGCACATTATTGGCACAGAACGACATGAATCACGGCGCGTTGATAACCAGTTGCGTGGTCGTTCTGGACGACAGGGTGATGCGGGTTCTTCACGTTTTTACCTGTCACTGGAAGATACCTTGATGCGTATCTTTGCCTCAGAGCGTGTGGCCGGTCTGATGCAAAAACTGGGTATGGAAGAAGGCGAGGCCATCGAGCATCCCTGGGTTAGCAAGGCGATAGAAAATGCCCAGCGTAAAGTGGAAGGCCATAACTTCGACATGCGTAAGCAATTGCTGGAATATGATGATGTCGCCAACGATCAGCGTAAAGTTATTTATCAGCAGCGTAATGAGTTGCTGGTGGTCAGTGATATTTCTGAGACCGTCAGTGCTATTCGCACCGATGTTACGGGTTCCGTGATTGATAACTTTGTTCCGCCGCAAAGCGTCGAAGAGCAATGGGATATTCCCGGTCTGGTTGAAGCTCTGGAAGCAGAGTTTGGTTTGTCGCTGGAAGTACAGAACTGGCTGGATGCAGATAATGAACTGGATGAAGAAAAACTTCGCCAGAAATTGCTGGATGAAATGGAAGCGCAGGCAAAAGCCAAAGAAGAAAGTGTGGGCACCGAGGTTATTCGGCAAATTGAAAAGGCGGTGACCTTGCAGGTACTGGATAATCAGTGGCGCGATCATCTGGCGCTGATGGATCAGTTGCGACAGGGGATACATCTGCGTGGTTATGCGCAGAAAAATCCGAAGCAGGAATATAAACGTGAGTCGTTTGAGCTGTTTGGTGAAATGCTGAATCGGATTAAGCATGAAGTGATTTCGATTCTTTGCCGGGTACAGGTTCAAAGCGAGGACGATGTTGCCGCCATCGAAGCACAGCGACGGCAACAGCAACATGCCGGTGAAATGGAATTTCAACATGCTGAAGCCAATGCCATGGCTGGAAGTGAACCAGAAGCTGACGGCGGTGAAGCGAGAGCCACGCCATTTGTTCGCGGCGAACGTAAAGTCGGTCGTAACGAACCCTGTCCCTGTGGCTCGGGCAAGAAGTACAAACAGTGCCATGGTAAGTTGCAATAAGTTTACCTCGTTCCCACGCTCCTGCGTGGGAATGCATAAGCCGCTACGGTCGACGTAACCCCCTCTCCCCAGCGGAGAGAGGAAAGATAAAAGGCGTAGGTTGGGTGTCATAAAATGAAGCCCAACAAGGATTTTGCACTGCGTATGAATCGATTCTAACTTTATTTCTTTGCGCCATTGCGTCTTTGCGTTAGATTTTTTTCACCGCAGAGGACGCAGAGGTTTATTTAATTAAATACAATTATTTCTCTGTGACCTCCGTGTCCTCTGTGGTTAAATATGCTTTTTCCATTATGAATACATCAACAAACTCACTATTACACCCCATTCCCGGAATCCGTCTGGCTACCGTCTGTGCCGGAATAAAAAAATCGGATCATCCTGATCTGGTGCTGATAGAGATTGCTGAAGGTAGTCAGGTCGCTGCTGTTTTTACTCGTAATGCTTTTTGTGCAGCCCCTGTTATTGTGGCGCGTGAACATCGGGCAGTAGCAACAACGCAATATTTATTAGTGAATACCGGTAATGCGAATGCCGGCACCGGTGAGTCGGGACTGGCTGATGCGCGCGCCTGTTGTCAGGCTGTGGCCGAGGCTAGCGGCTGCTCTGCCCATGCCGTTCTGCCTTTTTCGACAGGGGTGATTGGTGAGGCTCTGCCGGTAAATAAAATTACTGCAGTGGTTCCTGCTGCATTGGCAAAGCTGGATGCCGGAAGCTGGGATGATGCTTCCTGGGGTATTTTGACCACCGATACCCGGCCTAAATGTTTATCAACACAGCTGAATATTGACGGGAAAACGATTACCCTGACCGGCATGGCCAAAGGGGCCGGGATGATTCGCCCGGACATGGCAACCATGTTGGCCTATATCGCCACCGATGCGGCAATCAGTGAAAATGATCTCCAGCAATGTTTGCAGACTGCGGTGAATGAGTCATTCAACCGGATTACCATTGATGGTGATACCTCAACCAACGATGCCTGCATACTGATGGCAAGTGGAAAAAGTGGGCTGTCGCTAAAACAGGGCGAGGCTGGATTTGAGCTGTTCAGGCTGGCATTGAATGAACTCTGTGTGAAACTGGCAAAAGCCATGGTTCGTGATGGTGAGGGTGC
>CAZNRP010000009.1:37140-41544 GCA_964575555.1 uncultured Thiohalophilus sp.
CAGGGGCAGCAGGTGATGGATCGGGATGAAATTACTGTACGGGTTGAGCTGGGTCGGGGTGCGGCGCAGGCCAATGTCTGGACCTGTGATTTTTCCTACGATTATGTTCGTATCAATGCCGAGTATCGAACCTGAGCCGGATAGCCTTTGTTGAATATGTCTTTTTCTGAACGTACTCATGTTGCTGTTGGTGTGATTCTCAATGAGGCCGGGGAGGTTTTAATTACCCGGCGTGCTGCGCAGAGTCATCAGGGTGGCTTATGGGAATTTCCCGGTGGAAAATTAGAATCAGGTGAGTCCGTTCAGGAAGCACTTGCACGAGAACTCGATGAAGAACTGGGGATTCAGGTTCAACAAACTGAACCGCTGATTCGGATTTCACATGATTATACAGATAAGCATGTCCTGCTTGATGTGTGGAATGTAACGGCTTATCAGGGCACCGCGCAGGGGCGAGAAGGTCAACCTTTATGCTGGCTTGCCCCCAACAAACTGGATGCACGGGTTTTTCCACAAGCCAACTTGCCTGTTATCAAGGCTCTGCAATTACCCCATGAATATTTAATCACCGGTAAATTTTCTGATCAGGATGATTTTAGCCGACGTGTACAAATGGCACTGGATAGTGGTATTCGTTTGTTGCAATTTCGCCCCCGCTGTTCTTTGTCAACGCTAGAGTATGCCGAGCTGGTTGAAATCGCGGTTAAATTAACTCGCCCCTGTGCCGCTAAATTATTACTTAATACCTCGATCGAAGAATTTTCAAAACATGATGCCGATGGTCTGCATATGAACAGCAATGTGTTGATGGCCTGCAAACAACGTCCGCTTAATGAAAATAAATATTTGAGTGCTTCGGTGCATAATGAAGATGAACTCATGCAGGCAAATAAAATTGGTGTTGATTTTATTATGCTCTCTCCAGTGTTACCGACACAGTCTCATCCTGGCGCGGCCACATTGGGCTGGGATCGTTTTTATGTATTAACAGAAAAATCATTGAGCCCCGTTTTTGCGCTTGGTGGCATGGATAGTGGCCACTTAAAGCTTGCCCGTCAAAAAGGCGCGCAGGGAATCGCAGCGATTACGGCCTTCTGGGAACACTGAAGGCTGGATCGCAGGATTTTTCGATGATGAAAAAAATAATTGTATCGCTATTGCTTATCTGTGTGAGTATGTTTTTTTTCTATATTTTGTCTTTGAAATTAGCAGGTACAACAACTGAAAGGAAAGAAAGGCCGGTAAAGCTGATTGAGTTTCCCGTTACGGATTGCCTTGCTGATGTGATCAATCCCTGCACTGCTAACCTGTCGGATCGACAGGTGCGTTTCTTCCTTCCCCAGCAAGCGCATTATTTGCAGGCCTTTCCTGTTCAGGTTTTTGTTTCCGGATTCGAGCAATACAAACCACAATCTGCTCGCGTGCGATTTGAAATGAGTGAAATGAAGATGGGCTTTAACCAGATTCAGTTAGTAGAAAATAAAGATAACTGGACGGCTGATGCAATATTGCCACTTTGCGTTTCCGGTCAACATGAGTGGATGGCCACTGTTGATATTAAAGTGAATGATGAAAGCTATCGTGCAGTTTTTAACTTCGTCGTGGCTGATAAAATTAAAAAATAAATTACTCAGCCCTGAATTATCCCCACGAAATAACAATAAAAACAGATTGAACCACAGAGGACACAGAGAATGTATTTATTTTTAAGTAACTACTCATGCCCTTGATGTGATTGTAAACCTGTAGGATGAGAGAAACTCGCGTAGCGAGGTTCTACGGTAGTTCAAGATCTTTTATTTTCGTGGGGATATCTCGGCATTTAGCCCTGATCATCCGGATCTAGCAAATTCTCGGGCATGACACTTTCACCCTCTATTTTATGTGATTCGCTGGCCCACTCGCCAAGATCAATCAGTTTGCAGCGTTTGCAGCAGAAAGGTCGCCAGGGGCTTTGTTTTCCCCAGATAACTTCTTTGGCGCAGTTCGGACAGCTTACAATTTTTTGTTTCATGTTAATAAAGCTTAAAGAGCACAACACCAGAGTGTAAATTCGACATCATCCTGGGTTTGCAAGGGACGGCCTTTTTCCTGCGGCTCGAGCATGCGGATAGTAAAGCGATGTTTACCGGCGCTGATCTCAGGAAAGAAACTGATCTCACTGGCGAGACTGACGCGCAGCATTTGTACCGGGGATCCACTCTCCGGACTCTGCTGATAAAAACCTTGCTCGGCGATAAGCTGACGAGGATCGGCTCCCTCGCGTAAAATGGCCAGGATCAGGTTGATAGGGGTGGAGACGACAGTCAGGTTTTCATTCCACTGTTCCAGTAAGTCCTGGCGTTTTTCAGGGGGTTTCTGTAGCCAGAAATGGTAGGCAGGAAGATCAAAATTGCAACAGCCACAGGTAATACTACTGCGTTGACGCAGACTGTTGAGTAATTCGTTATCCTTCAGGGCTTGTCCTAATTGCTCGGTGTGAGTCTGCAGTTTTTCCTGGGCCTGCTGTAGCTGGCCCAGGATATTATTGAGTTGCTGGTGATCAACCCCGTGCATACTTTTCAGGTTGGCAAGTTCGTTTTGCTGGTGCTCGAGCTCTTTGAAAATTTCATTTTTAAGATCCCCCCGTGAGAGGATTTCCAGAATATCGATCAGGCTGGCAATGGTTGCGCGGCTGTCCCAGACAGAGAAGCCGCGCATACTGTATTCGGCTTGCAGGAACAAATGCTCCAGTCGCATAAATGTGCGCATGCGCTCGTTTAGCGGTTGTTCGTAAATAATTGTATTTTCCACAGGTACTTCGCTATTTCGTTAAGAGCGGATTGTCGTGCAAATCAGGGCCTTTGGCAACTGCTACTCAGCTGATTATAGAAGCGGTACATTTTTTCGACCTGTTGTTGCAGTTGTTCGAGAGAGGCATCGTTAATAATAAGATCATCGGCGGCATCCAGTCGGGATTGCCGGCTGGCCTGGCTGGCGATGATTTTCTCAACATCAGAAGGGCTAGTATTATCACGCATGATGGTGCGGGATATTTGTAGCTCAGCTGGGGCATCGACCAGTAGCACGCGTTGAATATAATCAGCCGTTCCGGTTTCAATTAATAGAGGAATAACGATAATACACCAGGGTGAGCTTAGCGCATGAAGGCGTTTTTTAACTTCATCCCGGATGCGTGGATGGAGAATATTTTCCAGCTGCTGACGCTCATGAGGTTGATTGAAAATTCGTTGGCGCAAGGCCGGACGATCGAGGCGGGCTTGTGGGGTTATTATGTCGTCACCGAAAGTGGCCACAATTTCATCCAGAGCCGGTTGGCCTGGAGTTACCAGTTCGCGGGCAATAACATCGGTATCGATCACCGGCACACCGAGTCGGGCAAAATAATCCGAGACCTGCGTTTTACCGCTACCAATTCCCCCTGTTAAAGCTATCGTCAACATATCAGTATTCTATTTTGTCGTGTTTATTTTTTTGCCAGGAAAACAATGCCGACTATCGAGAGAGATGCAAGGTTCGGCTTCAGACTGCGATCCACTGTAAGTAGGCCTGATTGAGATCATTTCCCCAGAGTAAGGCTATCCAGCCTGCGGTGGCGAGAAAGGGACCAAAGGGAATGGGGATGCCACGTTGATGTCGTTTGCTGGCAATCAGAGCAATGCCGATGGTCGCGCCGACGATGGAAGATAATAAAATGATGGCGGGTAACATCTGCCAGCCCAGCCAGGCTCCGAGCATGGCCAGTAGTTTGAAATCTCCAAAGCCCATGCCTTCCTTGCCGGTCAATTTTTTGAATAGCATATAGACCGACCATAAGGCGAGATAACCGGCAATCGCACCGATGACAGCGGATTCCAGATCAATAAATATATTTTGGGTATTGAGCAACAGACCCAGCCAGAGAACGGGCAAGGTAATGTTATCTGGTAAATATTGTTCATCCAGATCAATAAAAGCCAGCGCAATGAGCACCCAGCTAAGTACAATAGCAAAAATAGCCGTTGTACTTACCCCGAAGTGCCAGGCGCAGGCCAGGGTTAAAACAGCGGTGAAAAGTTCAATTGCCGGATAGCGTAGTGAGATCGTGGTTTTGCACCGATGACAGCGGCCGCGTAAAAACAGGTAGCTGATGAGTGGTATGTTTTCCCAGGCGGTTATTGCATGGTTGCAATGCGGACAGCGGGAACGGGGGGTACTGAGATTAAATGTTATTGGGGCTGTTTCATTATCAGCTGGAAGAGGCTGATTCGCTTCTTCGGCAAGGAAGGCCTGGCACTCAGATTTCCAGCCAGCCTTAAGCATAATGGGCAGACGGTAGATGACAACATTGAGAAAGCTGCCAACCAGTAATCCCAGCAGGAAAGTGATGAAATAATATATTTCAATCTGTTGCTGGAATAGCAG
>CAZNRP010000009.1:41644-42984 GCA_964575555.1 uncultured Thiohalophilus sp.
TTGCCCTTGATAGCTTCAGTTTTTTCTTTATAGATGGCCACCTTATCGAGAATATCATCCAGAATGCCGGCATGTTCACCTGCCTGTACCAGGTTACAGAATAGATCGTCAAACTGCATAGGGTGTTTTTTCAGCGAGTCAGAAAGATTACTGCCGCTTTCAATGTCGGTTTTAATGGTATTTAGCAACTCCTGCATGCCTTTATTTTCATGGCCTTTGCCAATAATCTCAAAGGCCTGTACCAGCGGCACACCGGAGCTCATCATAGTGGCTAATTGGCGACTAAAGATAGAAATGTCGGCTGCCTTAATCCTCCTGCTTCCACCAAATAGTGGGGCGGATTTCTTCCTTACCCTGGTTGGGTTGATTCCCTGACGGCGTAGATTAGCCTTAACCAATGCAAGGTTGGGGCTGTTGGTCTCACCTTTAACAATATGGCCTTTGCTGTCTTTGCCTTCCCAGATGAAGGTGCTTTTCTTTAATGCTTTTTGCGCCATGAATTTATTCCTGTTAATTTACTGGCTTACTACAAATGTAGATACATTGTTGGGCTTCGCTCTCGCTCTGCCCAACCTACACGCCACCTGTTTATTGTAGGTTGAGCTGAATGAAATGAAGCCCAACAGGTCGCCTTACTCTTTAGTAACCCGGTTCAGCTCATCAAGGCTGGTGATGCCATTTTTAACTTTTAGCAGGCCGGACTGACGTAGATCCGGGATACCTTCCTTTTGTGCCTGATCAGCCAAATCAATGGCATTACTGCCTTCCATGATCATGCGCCCCATTTCTTCTGAGAGCGGCATTACCTGATAGATACCCACTCGGCCTTTATAGCCATCACTGCATTGGTCACAACCTTTCTGGCCATAAATTTTTAGCCCTTCATTGATTTCTTTTTCAGTAAACCCCTCGGCAAGCAAGGCCTCATTGGGAATATCGAGTACTTGTTTACATTCTTTGCATAAGCGTCGTGCCAGACGCTGAGCGATAATCAGATTAACGGCTGAGGCAATATTATACGGTGGCACGCCCATATTCACCATTCGGGTCAGGGTTTGTGGCGCATCATTGGTATGCAAGGTGGATAGTACCATGTGGCCGGTCTGTGCCGCTTTAATGGCGATTTCAGCGGTTTCTTTATCTCGTATTTCGCCGACCAGTATTATGTCCGGATCCTGGCGTAGGAAAGCGCGCAGGGCAGTAGAAAAATCCAGCCCGACTTTTAGATTAACATTGACCTGATTGACGCCGGCGAGGTTGATTTCCACCGGATCTTCTGCGGTGGAAATATTGTTGTCCGGGATATTGAGAATGTTAACACCGGTATAAAGTGTGACGGT
>CAZNRP010000010.1:0-3370 GCA_964575555.1 uncultured Thiohalophilus sp.
CCAAACATTACCGCGCCAACGTCGGCTGCTATGAGTGTCACAAGGCCAAGCCAACAGACAAAGACGCGATCAAACATAAAGACTTTACCATTTCCGTCATTGTCTCGCCTAAAGATTGTAGCAATTGTCACGAGCGCGAAGTTGAAGAGTTTGACCGCAGTCATCATGCCTCAGCCGGTAACATTCTCGGCTCGCTGGATAATGTCCTGGCCGAAGTGGTTGAAGGCGCGCCAACCTTGAACGGGACTTCGCCTGTTGTGACCTCGGGTTGCATGGGCTGTCACGGTTCCATCGTTCGAGTCGAATCAGATGGCTCTCTGAATCCGGCCTCCTGGCCGAATACCGGCATTGGCCGAATCAATCCAGACGGCTCCAAGGGTGCCTGCTCGGCCTGTCATTTGCGTCATAACTTCGATGTTGAACAGGCCCGTCACCCGGACAACTGTGGTCGTTGTCATTTAGGCCCGGATCATCCGCAAAAAGAAATCTATGAAGAATCAGTACACGGTGTCGCCTTCCGCGCCCACATCGATGAGATGAACATGGATTCAAGTAAATGGATTCCAGGTGAGGACTACACCGCCGCACCGACCTGTGCTACCTGCCATATGTCGGCCACCAAGGATTTACCCGTTAACCATGATATCGGTTCACGTATATCCTGGAACCTGCGCGCACCGGTGTCTTTCAAAATTGATGAAAAGGCGATAAAGGCCGGTAAGAAAGTTAAACCCTGGTTACAGCGTCGAAAGGATATGAAATCAGTTTGTTCTGCCTGTCACGGTCGTAACATCGTTGACAACTTCTATGTGCAGCTGGATTCATTTGTTGAATTATTTAACGATAAGTTCGCCATTCCCGCGAAGGAATTAATCACCGTACTGAAGAACGAGAAACTGGTTGATTCGGTTAAGTTCAATGACAAGATTGAATGGACCTATTTTTACCTCTGGCATCACGAAGGTCGTCGTGCTCGTCACGGTGCAGCCATGCTCGCCCCCGACTACGTGCATTGGGAAGGCATGTTCGAAGTGGCTCATCGTTTCTACATGGAAATGGTTCCGGAAGTGAAAGATCTGATCGAGAAAGCGCGTAAGAAGGGTAATAATAAGGGCGCTGATCGGGTGCAAAAAGAACTGGATAGAATCCTTAATTCTGAAATGCATCGCTGGTTCATCGGTAAGAAGCCCCCTAAATCCTGGTCACCACTGGATGATGATAACCACGGTTTTAAAACCTCTAAGAAAAAATAGTCAGTGCTGATGATTGACTAGCGAACCTCATCCGCAGGAACGAATCCTGCGGGTGATCTCTTAGTTTTCTAAATACGTCTTAAGCGGGCAGGCTGCGCTCAAGACCAAGATTGAATATCAATGTCGAAGACAAGTGACATGCTGAAAAAAATCCCTTTCTTTCTTTTCCTGTTATTTTATTTTGCCAGCCTCTCTGCGGCTGAATTTACGGATGAGGAATGTACTGAGTGCCACGGCATTAAAGGCTTCTCTGTGCCCACCGGTGAACATGGTGAGGGCCCAAAGCGGGCGCTGGATGTGAATGTTGCGGCTCTACATGAGAGCGCACATGGCAAACTGAACTGTGTGGAATGCCACACGGGAATTAAAAAATTACGGCATCGCGGTGATAAAATTAAAGCCGTCGATTGTGTTAACTGTCATATTGAAAGTGCAAAAGATAAATCAGATGGTCGTGACTGGCGGGGCTTGAAAAAAGCACAGAAGAAAACTAAGTCTGCGGTATTAATTAATACCGAGCATTACACCAAATCAGTTCATGCCGACAGCCAGGTTGAAAACAATGCCGATTGCGCGGCCTGTCATACGGCACATTATGTGTTCAAATCTACCAATCCACAGGCTTCCACCTATCGTGAAAATTCACCGCAGATGTGTGGTGAGTGTCATGACAAAGCCCTCAATGAGTATAAGCGTTCCATTCATGGTGCCGCGTTAAAAACACCCTGGAAAGGGGACAGTGCAACCTGTTCGGACTGTCATTCCTCCCATGAGATCAGCGATAAAAAAGGCCTTCAGGCACACCGGGTTGTGACCAAAAATTGTGGCAACTGCCATGAGAAAGAAGTTAAGAGTTATATGGCAACCACCCACGGACAATTAGCCTGGCATGGTAATGAAGATGTGCCGCGCTGCATTGATTGCCATCGCGGCCATGATACTCGCGCGATTGATGATGTGGTTTCAAAAGTCAGTGATAAGAATCGGCTGGAAACCTGCCGTGAGTGCCATGAAGATGCCGGTGCCGGGATCGTAAGCTACAAAGCACATGGCAATACCAACGACTTTGAGCGTTACCCGGCTATGTTTATTACCGGTAAATTCATGGTTTACATTGTCATTGGCGTGCTGATTTTCTTTTACAGTCATTCCATGCTCTGGTTCTATCGAGAATACAAATCACGGGTGTTTGCCACCAGCACCAAAGATTCCATGACCGTGCGTTATCGGGTTAAACCTGAGAAGAAACACAGCAGTGTGTACTTCCAACGTTTTGCCTGGTATTGGCGAGCCAATCACTGGTTGCTGGCGGTGTCGGTGATGATCCTGGTATTTACCGGCATGGCGGTGATGTATGCGGATACCAACTGGGCAGTTGCGGTAGTTAAAGCCGTGGGTGGGCCGACTATCTTCGGTATTATTCATCGCACCGCTGGTGTTCTATTTCTGTTAGCCATTGGTGGGCATGGCATCTTTGTGGTACAGCGATTACTCAAAGATAAAAGCTTCGAATGGTTCGGCCCGGATTCACTGCTGCCGCGCTGGAAAGACTGGGATGATATGAAGGCGCAGTTCCGCTGGTTCCTGAATAAGGGTCAGCCGCCGCGTCTGGATCGTTTCACCTATTGGGAAAAATTTGATTACTGGGCGGTGTACTGGGGAGCATTTGTTATTGGCACTTCGGGGATTGTGCTCTGGGCTTCACCGACACTGTTGCGCTTCCTGCCGGGCTGGGTATTTAATATTGCCTCCATTGCTCATGGGGTTGAAGCCTTCCTGGCCGTGACTACCCTGTTTGTGGTGCATTTCTTTAACAACCATTTCCGCCCGGCTAAATTCCCGCTGGACATTGTGATGTTCACCGGCAGCTGGGATCTGGAAGAGTTTAAGGAAGAACGTCCGGAAGAATATGAACGCTTAAAGGCCAGTGGTGAACTGGAAAAACGTCTGGTCGCCCCGCCGTCAAAACGTGCGGTGATTATCTCGCATGTGATTGGCTTTGCGCTGTTGACCGTTGGCATCAGCCTGCTGGTGATGGTGCTGATTGGCTTTAGTCGTAGCGGCCTGACCTGATGAGCATAGCGAGGAAATTTAATCTGTTTGGGTTGAATTCCCCG
>CAZNRP010000010.1:3470-37749 GCA_964575555.1 uncultured Thiohalophilus sp.
GCGCGTGGCTCATCAAAGGAAAGAAAACCGCCGCCGAGTTTTAACTCGCGTAACTGCTGACTACCATCAGCAAGGTAGATGCGTATTTTACTGCCGATCGCAAAATGATTACCGCGTGCGTCGCGTAGTTCGATTTGTATCGCATGGTTTTGCGACTGAGTATTTTTATACAGGCGTAGGGGGCCATTGATCGCAGTGGCGATGATATCCAGATCACCATCATTATCAATATCTGCATAGGTGTAGCTAGGGGTATTCAGGTAGTCATCCAGGCCGAATTTTTTTTCTTCCATCTTGAAATATTTACCCTGGATATTATGGTAAAAAATATTGGCATCTATTTCATAAGGGTGCTTGCCCTGTCCATATCCATTGGCAACATAAATATCCTGCCAGCCATCATTGTCCAGATCGGCTGCTTTGGCATTCCAGCTCCACAGGCTTTCAGTCACTCCGGCCTGCTTAGTAACGTCGGTGAACATGCCATTGGCACTACCGAAGAGCAAGCGGTTAGATTGTTTTTGAGGCAAGTATTGACGGCTATCAAAAGCGGGCACCACTGCCATTGGACGGGTCAATTTTTCGCACAGTGATTTTTGCAAAAATTGATCGGCTGATATTTTCTGGCACAGTGCCGGGTTATTCTGTCGGGTGGCCAGACGCAGGAGTATTGCCGTCATGCAACTTTGTTGGTCATCCGGATCGATGATCCGGGTGCAGGCATCCATATCATTATCTGCTACGATGGTATTAATTTTTTGTATTGCTAGGCATTGCGCACGATTTTTACTCGAGACAATGTCATCACAGTAATGCTGCTGAGATTTTTCCCGGAAACTCATGTCAACAGAAAATAAGTCCAGATAGCCATCATTATTAAAGTCAGCTGATTCAATGCTCATGGTGTTCAGGGGGGTGAGGGGGACGCGATGGCTTTGAGGAGTAATAACTTCAAAATGACCATCGTCGCCAGCATAATAATACATATCCGGCTGTTGGCGATCATTAGCAACAAAAAGATCCGGTCGAGCATCATCATTCATATCCGATAACAGTATTGATAATGTTTCCCCGGTGATCCCGGGCAGGTTGATTTTAACAAAACCTTCATCGCGGTTTAATAAATAAAAGTTTTTTGAATAGCGCGGGTTGAATGCGCGCTCCTGCCCGTGTGACCAGTTTCCCAGAGCAATGTCCAGTTTCCCATCCTGATCTATATCGGCAAAGGCGGCGGCCATGCTCAGATTATCACCTGCTGCAAGCTCTTTTGTTTTTGCATTTTGAAAAGCTTTGCCGTTATTCAAAATCAACAAATTGCTACGCGCATAACGACTGACAAAAATATCATTACGGCCATCATTATTGATATCGACAAAGGCAACCACCACAGCACCGCGCAAATCATAATTATTTAATGACCGGGTATTAATAAAGGTTCCCTTGCCGGTATTGTGATACAGCTGAACCCCGTCGGGATCGCTGGTGAGTAGATCAACATAACCATCATTATCATAATCTCCTGAGGCAATGCCGCGAACAAAATTAAACGGTTCAAGTACATGGGCAGCTGAGAGTTTACTCTCTGGATCACTGGCAAAGGCCGCACCTTCCAGTCGCAGGAAACCCGACTGCTCGGATGTTGGGGGCAGGGCAAGATCAATATAGGAAATACGTAATTGTTTGCTAGCGGTGAGTTGTTGCCAGACAACCGGGGCGGCAACAGAGACGGCCGGTGCTGTCTGTCGGTTTGATTCAACAATCCTGCTTTCCTGTTGTGTTGAATCTGTAACGGCTTGGGTATAGGTATTGATGATTTTGCGGTTAAGGTAGTCTTCATAGTAACTGACCGATAATCCCAACAGGATTCCTATGCCGGCAGTGAGTAAAAATAAAATAACAGGCAGGCGGGCGGCGAAGGTTTTCCAGAGCATGGAAAAGGGATAAATACTAAAACTACCAAGGGTAAACAGGAAAATCATGACAAAGGCGGGATCAATACCGGATGCCAGAAGTACCGCCGAAAAAATCACGTCAAAGGCAATGGGCACCGGCAGGAAGGTACCCAATAAGGCAATGCCGATCAGACTCAATATACTAACGGGCAGGTTTTGTAATTGCTGCAAGGGCAGGATTTCAATCACCGCAGAACCAAGCAGCCCGGCAACCAGCATGAAGGGCAGGGCAATTTTTAATATCCAGGCGAGATTTAAACTGAGTCGGGTGAGAACATCAAAAATAGCCTGTTGCCAGTTCAGAAAAGCTTCATTGTTTTCTGGCCGCACCATGGGGCTGGGATTAAATTTTTCAGTTAGTGAATTTGACTGACTATTTGCTTTTATCAGGGCATCGCTGGCACCTTGTTCTTTGTTGTTATGAGTTGAAATAAAACGCACCAGCAGCGGCATAAGTACCAGTATCAGGAACAGCGTTCCCGCGAGTTTGGCAATGACGAAGTGCAGGGGAAACAGAGAAAACAGCAGGGTGAGAACAATGATATTCAGCGTAGGTGAGCTGATTAATAGTGCCAGTGCAAGCTCCAGCCGGGTTCCCGTGGTATACAGACTGTGTGCAATCGGCGTAGCACAGTTAACACAGACGCTCAGCGGAATGCCGCCGCCCAAACCCTTGAGAGCATTGAGAAAGCGATTATTGGATTCTGTGGATGCGGGAAGATATCGAAACAGGGTCAACAGGCTGGCACCCAGCAACAAACCAAATAACATGCCTTTCCAGTTGGTGTAAGACCAGTTTACAAAATTATAGCTAATGCGTTGATAGACAGGCTGGGTGTCATTTACCGGCAGTATCACATTAAAGGCAATGCTGCTGATGGGGGTGCGTACCCCCATCATGGCTTTGTTATTCAGGGCCGGTAGACGCGATTCCAGCCAGAAGAATGCGAGCAGGCAGATGATGATAAGGGCAATGACGCTAAGCTGTTTTCCATATTCCCCGGTAAATAGTTTTTTGGGTGTCTGGCGATGAAATTTTAGGGTGCTGGGATATCGGGGGCTAAGCATGGAGAAGTATCTACCAGAAAGTCGAAGGAAGATTTATTTGCGCTATTTTTCGCTATACTTGAGCTGGTGCTAGCGGTCGGATAGATGCAGGTATATAAGAAGCGTATCGACAGATTGGCCGGAATCTTTACTCAATTTGGACGTTTCGGGCAAAAATATGAAGCAGGGGAATGAATATTGTGAACAAACAACTGGTTATAACTGCACTGGGTGAAGATCGTTCTGGGATAGTGGGTGCATTGAGTGAAGCTTTAACTTCCCGAAAACTGAATATTGAAGATAGTCGCATGAGTGTGCTGGGCGGTGAGTTTGCCATTCTCATGCTGGTTAGCGGTGCAGGTGATGCGATTGATGGTCTTATCAATAGTGTTAGCGAACTGGAAAGCTCCTTGCAAATGAGATTGTTGGTGAAGCAAACCATGTCTCGAAAAAAGGAGAGCACACTGGTGCCCTGCTCGGTCGAAGTGGTGGCTATCGATCATCCCGGCATTGTGCAGGACATTACCGGTTTTTTTTCACTGCATCAGATCAACATTGTAAAAATGGACACCAGTTGTTATCCGGCCGCGCATACCGGGGCGACCATGTTTGCTTTGCGGATGGCGATTGGGGTTCCGGTTGAACAATCTATTGCCCGCCTGCGGGAAGACTTTGCCGAACTCTGTGATGATCTTAATCTTGATGCCAGTTTGAGTGTCACAAAGTAGCCGTCAATTCTGTTTTTCCCGCGTGAATGTGCTATGAGTAAGGGAGGGTATTTAAAAGGAGACCCGCAATGATTAATGTTGGAAAGCTGTTGCAGATAAAAGGTCATGAGCTATGGAGTGTACGCCCTGAAGACAGCGTATTTGATGCGGTAAAAATGATGGAAGAAAAAGGTATCGGCGCACTTCCCGTATTACTGGATGGCAAATTGATTGGTATTATTTCTGAACGTGATTGTGCACGCAAAATTATTATAAATGATTTACCCGCGAGAGATACAAAAGTTAAAGCCTTGATGACACGTCAGGTTTATTACACTTTTCCTGAGCAGGATGTCGAGGCCTGTCTATCAACTATGAGTAAGCGTCATATACGCCATATTCCGGTGGTGGACAATGAAAAAGTGCTGGGCCTGATTGCCATGGGCGATGTAGTGAAAGATATTATTCTGGAGCAACAGGAAAAGATCGAGCATCTGGAACACTATATCAGCTGGGAAGAGTCTTATTGATTGAAACCGGTAGTTTTCCGCGTGGGCACAAAGATCGTGCCCACGCGGAATAAATCAACAGAATAACCAGCAAAGCACATCAATATTTATAACAGCGCAGCAAAGGCCGGTACTGGCCGATTAATTTATTCTCCGTGCTTAATAGAGTAAATATTTTCAACATCGCTTTACGGGCAAACTCTTCATCAAAGCCCTGCTCTATCTCGATAATTTTAGCCAGCATTGCCAGTGCCTGAGCATAATTTTCCTGCACCACATAATAAGCGGATAACTGTTTTTTTAGCTCAAGATCATTTGCAGATTCACGGCTGCGCTGCGCCAGTGATTCAGGCTCGTTGATTGTTTCGTGAATGGCAAAAAATTCAAGTCGATTTTGCAGTTCAGCAATCTCCTGATTGGCAGCAATGCCGGGCGGCAGATTACTGAGCAGGCTAATGGCTTCCTGATAACGCGCCTCATGTTTTAACAGCTTGCATAGTGCCAGTGGCAATCGCGGGTTAACCGGATCATCGACAATGGCTTCGGCAATCATTTCATAGGCGCGGGCATGTTCGCCCTGCGTGTATTGTTCAATAGCCTGTGCCAGTGTCCGATCGGATTCCTGTGACACATGTGGATCCAGCATTTTTTGTAAGTCGGCTTCTGACTGATAACCATGACGGCTTTCAATTATCTGTGCATGGCGAAATAATTTCAGCGTCGGCACACTGCTAATGCCGTATTCCTTTGTTACTTTGACTTCACTGTCGGCATCAATGTTTATTAACAACAGGCGGCCAGCGTAGTGGTAAACGAGCTTGTCCAGAAGCGGGTACAGACGCAGGCAGGGGCCGGCTTTTTGCGACCAGAAATTTACCAGTACCGGCCCGGCATGGGAATTTTCCAGTACCATGGTGGCGAAATTATCGGCGTGTGCGCTGTGGATATAGGGGGAGTTGAGAGTTTCTTCAATCATTTCATCTAGCCTGATGTAAACTTCAATAGCATAGCAACCTGCTATGGTACTATACCTTTCTATCGAATGACATAAAAATTAGCATGTAATCAATAACTTGCCATTTTGATTATTTGTTTGCTCAGACTGGTCTATGCCCTTATAAACTGCCCCTATTTTTCTGTTTATCAAGGAGTGATGTATAGTGCATGACAAAATTTAAGGGCAAAACTGATCCAATATTTTGAGTTTTGATTTTTTGACATCGACAGTACCTGCCGGGTACTCAACTCCGAGGTAGATAAACATGATTAAGCCAATAGGTTCCGACGAATTACAACCTCTTTTTGTTTACGATTCCAGCGAACATGAAAAGCTAAGTAAAGAAGCCGCCAGCTTACCTTCCGTTACCATCAGCTCACAGGCTGCCGGTAATGCGGTAATGATGGGCGCGGGTTATTTCAACCCTCTCAAAGGTTTCATGAGCGTGGCTGATGCCATGGGTGCAGCAGAATCCATGACCCTGACTGATGGCTCACATTTTCCTGTTCCAGTTTTATGCTTGCTGGAAAATGCCGATGCGATTAAAGATGCCAAACGGGTTGCTCTGCGTGATCCCAATGTTGAAGGTAATCCAGTTCTTGCCATAATGGATGTGGCCGCTATCGAAGAAGTTAGTGATGCACAGATGAAAACCATGACTCAGAAAGTCTATCGTACTGAAGATATGGATCATGTTGGTGTGAATGCCTTTAATACCCAGGGTCGTATTGCCATATCCGGTAATATTCAGGTATTGAACTTCAGCTACTTCCAGACTGAATTTCCGGATACTTTCCGTACTGCGGTTGAAATTCGTAACGAAATCAATGAGCACGGCTGGAAAAAGGTTGTTGCTTTCCAGACTCGTAACCCCATGCATCTGGCGCACGAAGAACTCTGCCACATGGCCATGGATCGTTTAGGTTGTGATGGTCTGGTAATTCACATGTTGCTGGGTAAACTGAAGAAAGGTGATATTCCTGCTCCGGTTCGTGATGCGGCCATTCGTAAGATGGTTGAGCTGTACTTCAAGCCCAATTCGGTGATGATCACAGGTTATGGTTTTGACATGCTTTATGCCGGTCCTCGTGAAGCGGTTCTGCATGCCTACTTCCGTCAGAACATGGGTGCCACACATTTCATTATTGGTCGTGACCATGCCGGTGTGGGTGATTACTATGGTGCTTTTGATGCACAGACTATTTTCCAGGAAGAAGTCCCTGCCGGGATGATGGACATTGAAATCTTCGAAGCCGATCACACGGCCTATTCCAAGAAGCTGGACAAGGTTGTGATGATGCGCGAAGCACCTGATCACAGCAAAGAAGACTTCGTACTGCTGTCCGGCACCAAGGTTCGTGAAATGTTGGGTAACGGTATGGCTCCACCCAAGGAATTTTCCCGTCCTGAAGTGGCACAGATTTTGATGGATTACTATCAGGAACAAAAAGCCTCTGCCTGAGTATCTAACTCATCAGCAGAAACAGAAAACCCCGGCTTGCCGGGGTTTTTTTATATCTAAACGAATGAAATATGATTGTGTATAATTACGTATCTCAATCGAGGCAAAATGGAAGCACTAATTTTATTGCTTGTGGTGATGCTGGTGATTTATTTTATCCGACCACCGAAAAAATAAGGGCACACAGATAATGAATTATTTTTCAAATAAGGTGAAATCATGAGTCAACGCGGAACCGGACAGAAAATTGTTTTTGTTATTGCCATACTTTGTTATCTACTTGCCGCAGCATGTGGTGTAACGGCATTTTATTTGAGCCTGGATGCAGGTGTTAATGATCCGGTGGTGGCCGCCTTTGCAGCATCGGTGGTGTTTTTTGTTGGCTCAGGTGTTGTATTGCATATGATGGCGCGTACTAATCTTCCTGATCTTAAAATCAAATAAGTACAATGGCAGTTCTTCTTTTTAAACTGAATGCTGTTCCTGAGGATGAAGCCAATGATATACGTGCTTTATTATCAGAAAATGAAATAAACTATTATGAAACCTCGGCCGGTAACTGGGGTATTTCTGTTGCCGGTATCTGGCTACATAACAAAGATCAGTTTACACAGGCCAGTCAGCTGGTTGATGAATATGAACAAACACGCTATCAGCAGGCGCGAGCAGAATATGAACAACTCTGTGCCGAAGGGCGACAACGCACCCTGCTGGATATGATTAAAGAGAGTCCCTTACGATTTTCGGCCTATCTTATTATCATTGCTATGATTCTGTACTTCTCGATTAAACCTTTCATAGGATTAGGTTCCTGACTATTTAAAACGGCTTTTTGCGCTTTGTATGGGCTATTTAAAGACAGGTAGGATGTGCTGAGTGAAACGAAGCGCATCGATCGAGGGAAATTTGCACATAGATCACAACGTATTGTTATCCTGGCGCGACTGATGCGCTTCGTGCCTCAGCACATCCTACATTTCGAATTTATAATGCTTCTGAATAATCAATATCGACGATATTGTAATACTGTTCCCCCATCGGGGTTTGCACTTTGATTTCATCATCTACTTTTTTCTTCATCAGTGCCTGAGCCACGGGCGAATCGATGCTGATGATACCTTTTCCGGGATCAAGCTCATCCGGCCCCATGATGCGATAGCGATGACTTTCCCCCTGCTCATCTTCCAGAGTCACCCAGGCACCGAAAAAAACCTGTTCGGTATGAGTCGGTGGTGAATCAACAATAGTTAGCTCAGGTAGACGTTTTTGTAGATAGCGAATACGGTAGTCAATTTCACGTAACTGTTTTTTACGATAAATGTATTCAGCATTTTCAGAACGATCCCCCTCGGCGGCGGCGGCAGACAAGGCGATGGTGACCTCTTTGCGCAGCTGCCAGCGTTGTTTTAATTCCTGTTGCAGATGTTCGAAGCCGCTGACGCTGATATAGGGGGATTTCTTTGGCGCGGGTGGACGATAGCGTGACATTTTATAATTCTGTTTGAAAAAGTGATTATAGTGCATTTATGCTTGTATGTGCGGTTGAACCGTAGCGACAGCCGGGGCATATTCAACTAGACGGGTATTCGGGGATTTAGTATCGTGAAGCCTCGGTATAATTCATTGGTAGACAGGCAGAAAGTTTATGGTAGACAAAAAGAAGGCATCAGAAGAACGGCTTGACAAGGTGATTGCTGATGCACGCCGTGCCGCAGAAGAACGGGAAAAAGGTTACCGGGCGCAGGCGCTAAAACTTTATCCCTGGATCTGCGGTCGCTGCAGTCGGGAGTTTACCCGCAAAAATTTGAACGAGTTGACCGTACATCATCGCGATCATAATCATGATAATAACCCCAGTGATGGAAGTAACTGGGAATTATTATGTTTGTTTTGTCACGATAATGAACACTCCCGTTTGCTGGAGGCGGGTAACGATATGGGCAACGCCGCCCAATCTAATGCAGCAACTCAAAATCCCTTTGCAGCATTAAAATCACTGATGGATAAAAAAGATACGTAATTTTTCAGGAGCCACTATGTCAGTCTCAATTTTTCATAATCCTCGTTGCAGCAAGAGTCGGGCCGTAATGGCGGCACTGGAAGAACACGGCATTGATGCTAAAACTGTGTTGTATCTGGATGCACCGCCAACGTCGGCGGAACTTGCTGAGATTATTGATAAACTTGATATCGAGGCGAAGGCCTTGATCCGCTTCGGTGAAAGCCGGGCGAAAGAGCTGGGCATCAGCAAAATGGATGAGCGCAGTGCGGTGGCCTGGATTACATTAATGGTTGATAATCCTATCCTGATTGAGCGTCCCATCGTGATTACTGAGGATAAGGCCGTCATTGGTCGCCCATTAGAGCAAGTGCTCAATCTGTTTGATCTCTAAGCATGGCGGATAAAATTCTCTATTCACTGATCGAGTCAGCAGGCCACCCGGATTTTTCTCTGCTCTATAAAAAACTGGGTCTCCATGAGCAGCGCTTGTTTTCCACGCGCAAGGTGATGAGTGCTATCAAAAAGCAGCCACCGGATTTTGTGGTGGCTGAGTTTTTTTATGGCTATGGCAATAATTATGCCGGAGTGAATATCAGTAATCTGGATGTCATGCTTTATAGCCTGCAAAAATTTTCACCGCAGGCACGGGTCTTTGTTTTAGTAGATAAATCAGAATGTCAGTATGTGGATAAGCTGAACGAGGTTTTTCCACTGACGGCGGTATTGATTTTACCGGTGCAGGAAGCGCAGATGGAAAGCCAGCTGTTGGATAATCTTTAAGCACATTACGGGCTTCACCTCCAATTTCATTTGTATATTCCTCGAACAATTTACCTGCCTTTAAGCGAGTGATACTCTTGCGCTTCAAGCACCAATCAGCGGCGCTGATAATATTGGAAGAGGGTTCAGGATGTACCGCGATTTTTTTCAGCTGGATGATTACCCCTTTCGCCTGACGGCGGATACCCGTTATTTCTTTATGGGTGAGAGCCATGCTCGCGCGATTGCTTATCTGAATTATTTACTCCACACCGGAGATGGTATCGGCGTGATAACCGGCGAGGCCGGTATGGGCAAGTCGGTTGTGCTTGAGCATGTGTTGGCGGAATCAGCCGATGATGTGGTGGTGGCGCGCATTCGGCAGTCACAATTGACGACCACCGAATTTTTTCTGGCGGTGTGTCTGCAATTTGATTTGCAGCCGGATAATTATCACAAGGCAACTCTGATTGATGCCCTGCACAGGTTTGTAAATAAACAGCACTTTGCCGGTAAAAAAGTCCTGTTGGTGGTGGATGATGCCCACCTGCTACAGCATCAGGTGCTGGAAGAGTTACGCATGCTGGCCAGCTTTGAAAAATTCGGACGCAAGCTGATTAATGTGATTTTAAGTGGTGCGCCGGAGCTGGAACAGTTGATGAATGCAGGTCGAAAAGATGCCCTCTCACAGCAGATCCGGATGGGGTGCCGACTACAGGCCTTGAGCGAACAGGAGCTGGATCACTACCTCGAATACCGCATGTGGATTGCCGGTGGTGAGCATACGGTGCTCTTTCCTGAAGAGACGCTGGCCATAATTATGCGTTATACAGGGGGGGTACCCCGTCTGATCAATGTGCTTTGCGATATGGTGCTGGTTGCCGCGTTTATGCGTAAGACCCGCTATATTGACAATGAGTGCATTAAGGCTGCGCTGGCAAAGTTAGGTTGGCAGCCTTATGAGAAACGATTGGCGGCTCCCGTGGGTCAGATGCATCCTTCACAGCAGATACGCCGCCCGATCCCCCGCATCGTGGTAATGCGTAATGAGCGGGTGGTGGCCGAGCATCTGCTGGAGAAAGATCGGGTTTTGATTGGTCGGAATTCAAAGCAGGATATTATGATACGAGGAGCCTGGGCCAGCCGCTATCATGCTCAGATTATTCATCTGAATGGCAAATATTACCTTCAGGATTTGAATAGCAAAAATGGAACCTACGTGGATGAGGAATTAGTGAGCTGGCATTCCCTGAGGGCAGGTGATCGTTTTCAGATTGCCGGATTTGTGCTGGAGTATCAGCTTCAGGCTAATGAACCTGAGCCGTCGATTAGGAGTGCTCCCAGCAAATTGGTTGCCGAACTCCAGCAGGAATAAACTTGTTGCTTGCAGTAAAAATACGGTAGGTTGGGCTTCATTTGATTCAACCCAACCTACAATTCCGTAACTTACTGCGGGGGAAGCTTATTCAAATAAGCTCCTCGATTAAATTGCCTGTTTGGGATACAAAATACTCACCGTATTGCTAAAGGCAAGGCGGGTTTCACAGATTAAATCATCCAGATCGCTATCCTTGATGCCCAGTGTTTTCCAGATGCTGGTATCTATGGGTAGATCATCATCGGTGGAGTATGGGGGTTCGATGGTATTGGCAATCGCATTCGCCAGTGAGACGGCTGCCGTTTCCTGAGGATAGTATTGTGCATCGGCCGGGTGATGATGATAAGTGACAGGTTCGATGAGTGAATCAGGCAGTTTCCATTGGCGCAGAAGCTCACCGCCGAGAGTGGCATGATCAAAGCCGAAGGCATCAATTTCCAATTGAGTAACATCGTCATGCGGTTCGTTCATGCGCTTCAGTACCTGGCGTGAAATTTCCGGCTCGGTGAGATACATGACCAGCTTACCGATATCGTGCAACAGGCCGGCAATGAAAAATCGTTCAGAGTTACGGATATGCAACTTGTCGGCAATCAGGCGGGTTGCCGTGGCACTGATCAGGTTGTGATACCAGTAAGTATCGATGCTGATCAGGCCTTCCGGAAACTGCTGAAATTTGCCGATGACGCTGGTAGCCAGAACCAGATCACGCAACTGGCGGGTGCCGATGACAGTAATGGCCATACTAATGGTGTCGATCTTTGAGGGGAAACCATAGAACGCGCTGTTGACAATTTTTAGCAGGCGGGCACTTAATGCCGCATCCTGGAAAATTAAGCTCCCAATATCAGCGATAGAGCAGTTGGGATCATTCACCATGTCGTTGAGGCGGATGGAAATATCCGGCAGCGACAACTGATTCATGTTGGCGGTAATTAGGGCAAGAGGGGGGCTGATGGCCATAATATTCCGGTTGTGATATTTAGCTTGTTAATTTAATTTAGCGATTCATTAAACGTAGCATAAGCTGAATCGCAGTCTTTTCCTGTTTGAGCCGAGCATCTGTCCTGTTTTTATTTATGCACAAAAATCGCTTTGATTTTTTGCAAAGGCTATATTTTATACATTGGTAAATTAGCATATAAAACAGTAAGATGCTAAGGCTTATTTACATTATTTCTTGAAATATTAGGGTTTACCCTTAGGTAAGGCAATGGTTAAAAAGAAAACAATTCGCCTGTCAGTGGCCGGGATGAGCTGCGCGGGCTGTGTTGCCAGCGTAGAAAAGGCCATGCAGTCGGTTTCGGGCGTGGAAGAAGTGCTGGTGAACTTTGCCGAGCACACGGCCGATGTTACCGGGACGGCCAGTGTCGAAGCGGTTATCAGCGCTAGTAAGCAGGCCGGCTACGATGCCGCCGAGCTGCGTGGTATTGATGATGAGTCGGAGAAAGAAGCGGCAGAAATGGCGCATTATCGAGCCTTAATTCGCAAGGCTGCTGCCGCTTTTATTTTAGGCGTGCCCTTATTTATCGCAGGAATGAGTGGGGCTCTGCCGCCACTGGATACCGATATGGGTCGGCTTTTCTGGTTGCTGATTGGCATCCTGACCCTTGTGGTAATGATCTATGCAGGCGGCCATTTTTTCACTGGGGCGTGGAAATCCTTTCGTAATCACCAGGCCAATATGGATACCCTGATTGCCCTGGGAACTGGCTCTGCCTGGGTGTATTCAGCTGTGGTACTGGCTTTTCCGCAGCTGGTGCCAGCGTTGGCTCAGCATGCGTACTTTGAGGCGGCGGCGATTATTATTGCCCTGATTAATTTTGGTTCGGCACTGGAAATGCGTGCACGGGGTAAAACTTCGGAGGCGATTAAGCGTCTGATCGGCCTGCGTCCACGCACCGCTATGGTGCTTAGAAATGGTAAGGAAGAAGAACGCCCCATCAGTGAGGTGGGCCTGGATGAAACCCTGCGCGCGCGCCCGGGCGAATGCATTGCCGTGGATGGCATTGTTATCGAAGGTGAGTCACGAGTGGATGAGTCCATGCTCACCGGCGAGCCCATGCCGGTTGCGAAGACCTCGGGGGATGAAGTCATCGCCGGGACGATTAACGCGCGTGGCACTTTTTTATATAAATCCACTCGCATCGGCGGTGATACGGTGCTGGCACAAATTATCGAGCTGGTGCGCCATGCCCAGTCCAGTAAACCGGCTATTGGTCGGCTGGTGGACAAGGTTGCCGCTGTTTTTGTACCCACGGTGATGATCATTGCGGTACTGACTTTTCTGGCCTGGCGGAATTTGGCTCCCGATTACGATATGGCCTATGCCATCGTAACCACCATGACGGTACTGATTATTGCCTGTCCTTGTGCGCTGGGACTGGCCACCCCGATTTCGATTATGGTCGCTGTGGGACGGGCGGCAGAGCGTGGTATTTTGATCCGCAATGGTGAAGCCTTGCAACAGGCAGGCCGTCTGACCACTATCGTGCTGGATAAAACCGGCACAGTAACCGAAGGCCAGCCCGCAGTAACTGACATTATTCCAGCTGCAGGCTGGCAGGCGGATGACTTATTACGCTATGCCGCCAGTCTGGAGGCCGGTTCCGAGCATCCTCTGGCCACTGCCATTGTGAAGGCGGCAGATGAGAAATCACTGGCGCTGTACAAAGCAACCGAATTTGAAGCCGTGGCCGGATACGGGGTGAAAGCCGACGTTGAAGGTAAGCATTTACTCCTGGGCAATGCGAGATTATTGCAGCAAGCCGGTATCGAACCAGGGGAGTGGCTGGAGCAGGTCAGCCGTCTGGCGGCAAAAGGTCGTAGTGCCATGTATCTGGCCTGTGACGGGCAGATGGCCGGCCTGCTAGCGGTAGCCGATCCGATTAAAGCAGATTCCCGTGAAGCCATTGCCCGCCTGCACGCGAATGGTTTAAAGGTGGTCATGCTTACCGGTGATCATCGGATTACAGCGGAAGCGGTGGCGAAAGAAATGGGCATTGACAGCGTCATCGCTGAAGTCCTGCCGCAGGACAAAGACAAGCATGTAGAAGAATTACAGCAGCAGGGCGAAATAGTCGCCATGGTGGGCGATGGCATCAACGATGCCCCGGCACTGGCACGCGCCAATGTTGGTTTTGCCATTGGCACCGGCACCGATGTGGCAATTGAAAGCGCCGACATTACCCTCATGCGCGGTTCCCTGCACGGCGTGGCGGATGCAATTTCCCTCTCCCGCCTGACTCTACGCAATATAAAGCAAAACCTGTTCGGCGCATTTATTTATAATACGTTGGGTATTCCGGTTGCCGGGGGGATCTTGTTTCCCCTGTTTGGCATCCTGCTCAACCCCATGATCGCCGGTGCAGCCATGGCCATGTCCTCGGTTACTGTGGTGACCAACGCCAACCGCTTACGTTTAATTAAGCTCGACTAAGGGATAATGTCATGCTGATAAATATAATAGGTTTGATGTTGATAGGGTTTATCGTCTGGTGGTTCTGGATTGTCGAGTAGTCAGGAACTAGAAAAAAAGAAATTAACCACAGAGGACACAGAGTTTTTTTGAATGTCTTTCTCTGTGACCTCCGTGTCCTCTGTGTGAAAAGGTTTTTGTTTTTAAATTTAACAGGATAATTAAAAATATGAGTATACCGGCTTTTCTTCGTCCCTCGTCCCTAGCCACTCGCCACTTACCATGAGCTGGTGGGGCAAGGTAGTTGGCGGTGCGTTCGGCTTCATGCTCGGTGGTCCGCTAGGTGCAGTGCTGGGTGCAGCGCTGGGACATCAATTTGATAAAGGTCTGAATCTCGCCGATGTGCACGGCGGTATGGGTAATGCCTTTGCTGGTGTGGGTAATCGTGAACGGGTACAAACGGCCTTCTTTACCGCGCTGTTTTCAGTGATGGGACATGTGGCCAAGGCCGATGGTCGGGTCAGTGCCGATGAAATTGCGATGGCGAAACAGATCATGCAACAGATGGCATTAGATGAGTCGCAACGCAAACTGGCGATCGATTTATTTAATCAGGGCAAACAGGATGATTTTGATCTGGAAGGCGTGATTCAACAGTTCCGGCAGGAGGCGCACCGACGCAGCACCATTCTGCAAATGTATATGGAAATTTTAGTCCATGCGGCTTATGCCGATAGCGTATTAGATCCGGCAGAGCAGCATTTACTGGAACGCATCAGTGAGATGCTGGGCTTCTCACGCATAGCCTATCAGCAACTCCATGCACGGGTGCAGGCGCAACGTCAGTTTCATGCCGGTGGCGGACAGGCGGCTTCACCCGAAGCACAGTTAAAAGATGCTTATGAAGCCCTGGGTGTTAGTGAAAGCGCTAGTGATGCCGAGGTTAAAAAAGCTTACCGCCGGTTGATGAGCCAGCACCATCCTGACAAGCTGGTTTCCAAAGGCCTGCCTGAAGAAATGATCAAGCTTGCGAATGAAAAGACCCATGAGATCAAGGCGGCGTATGAGACCATTAAAAAAATGCGTAAGGTTTGACCTGGATGCGATATCGAGTTTATAGCTGCGGCTTCAGCCGTATCTGAAAATACGATTAGCATTTAAAAAGAACTCTACGTTTGTTTTTTACATTGTGTTTTTTCTCAAGCTGCTCACGCTTTAGAATTCCTTCCGGGCTGTTTATTATAATATTCAACATTCTGAGAAAGGGGGTGATTTTCCCACCTGTGGATACGGCAATCGCATACTCTTCACCATTAGTGTAATCTGAATTTTTCTTATAGTAATCTTTTAGTAAGTGAGTAAGATCTATATTAATTGCGCCAATGTCAGGATAGTCTACGGTTTCAAGTCGTATGCTATCGATCATGCCAAACTTGATTTCCCCCCGCTCAATGGCATCAATCACCTCAAAATATGAATTGTAGTTGTTATTGATTTGTTTGAAGTTAAACAGCTCCCCATCTTCAAGGTGTTTTAAATAATGTGCAACATCCATATTGATGGTTCCATTCTGTGTGGCGATGATAGAACCATTGACAGCTTCAGTTAATGCATTCAGTGACTTGATGTTTTGTAAATCTTTGTTGTGAGTTTTAGAAAAAATAATTCGCTGCTGATTTTCTCGATAACCATCGGTGAATTTTAAACCATGATAAGTTTTTTCACGGGATTTACTTTTTGTGATATTGGCAATGGCCAAATCAACTTCGCCCAAGGCAACATTGTCAAACAGATTGCTCCAATCCAGGGTTTTTCGGATGAGTGTGATTTTTGCTTTTGCTTCATTTTCCGGATCTGCAAGTTTGATCCTTAGTTGTTCGGTAATCCATTCGATGAAATCCATGTCATAGGTGTTAGGTTTTCCGCTGCAGTCAATAACATGATCGTAGGATAAAAAAGTGTTGGTTATTCCAACCACCATTTCCTCAGTTGCTTTTATTTTCTCAAGTGCTGTGCCGTAAATTTGAAAATTTCCATAACGGCTCCAGAGTTCAGTTTTCATTGGTACCGATGATGTTTCGCTGCGGCCAAGGCTTTTACTGACAGCCTGCTGAACAATAGAGTCATGAGATTCCTGCTCGTAATTTTCCAATAGTTCACCGGTTCCTATTCGCCAAAAAAATTCACCTGAAACATCATCGGGAAATTGAAACTCCATATTTTTCTTATATGGTTGGGGTATTTGATATCGTCTGCTGAGCAAGCCATCTTCCTGGCTGATGTGTTTTAATTCAAGTATGAAGTTTTGAAAACCCGGGTTAACGTCATATTTCCACTTGAAGCTGACATGTTGGCCGGTGATGCGTTTACCGGCTACCGGGCTGATGAGCATCGGTATTTTTTCCTGTTTTTTTAATTCATCAAAATTTTTCTGTAGTTTAGAATATTGCTTGTCCAGTTTTTCCTTGCTTGAATTGATATCTTCGAGCTTTTCTTTAGTGATCGACAATTCCTGTTCGGTGGAGCGTGCATTGTTTTGTCCAAGGGTCCAGGTGGCACTACTAATAATAATGACCGCAGTAATGATGCCGGTAATTTTGAGGGACGTGTTTTGTGAAATGCTGATGGCCAGATCATTGAAAAATTTTGGAGTGTTTTTTTTCTCCGCTGATGAGTTATCATTATTATGTGTTTGTTCAGTCATGCGACATCTCCATTTGCTTTGTGACGAAACGACCTATGACAATATAAATATATAAGTAGGGCAAAGCTTATAGTATAAGATGAGTGAAGGCTACAATCGGCTAAGGCTGTTCACCCGGCATTTGCATAGACGCTAATGTGCATCGTTGGTAATTTTCATTTTGATAAAGGCTGTCGCCATGGATATCACGAAACGCTTATATTTATATTCATTTTTAATTATATTTCCTGCCATCTATTTTTCCACATACCCTGCGTGGGCAGGCGATGATGATATCGCATCCGCAAAACAGTTGCTGGAAGAGATAATGGAGAAAATGTGTGATGACATCAACCATAATCGAGATAAGATAAAATCTAATCCGAATATGTTGATAGTTCTGATTGAAAATAATCTAAAACCAAACATTAGTCTGATCAGCGCATCAGAGCGTGTAGTGGGTAAGAATAAATGGAGTAAAGCGAATAAAACACAAAGAAAAACATTTATCGAAGCATTTCAAAAATTCATGCTAAATTTTTACTCATCCAGCTTGCGTGAATATTTAAATAGTAGTGATAATGGGCTGGATGCAAGCATTATGACTTTTTATGAGCCGGTAAAGATAAAGGACAAATTAGTTTATGTAGACTCATCAGTGACACAAAAAAACAGTCCGCCCTTGAAAGTCAGGTATCTGATGCTCAGAAAAAAGGAACACTGGAAGATACTGGATGTCGCCATAAATGGTATGTTTGTGCTGAAGAACTATGAACTTGAGTTTAAGAGACCGCTACAATCATCCGGTCTTAATCAGTTAACAGAAGATCTTGTAGCGAGAACCCAGGAATTACTTGCAAATCAGAAATAGGGAAATTTTTCTGCTTTGCCTAGCCCAGGTAACGCCCACCACTGGCAAGGGCAATTACCAGCAGTCCAAGACTTAGATTTACCCCCACTAAAAAGCGAATGCGCGCCAGTTGCGCCGCACCGTCCGGCCAGATTTGGGTGGCCACGGCATCCTTCAATTTTTGATAGGGAACAAAATAGACAAACAGGTAGATGGCAATCATCAGCAGGCCGATGCCATTCATCAGATGCACATAGAGTGGTGCGTCACTGATATTATTATAAAGCTTGAATATCAGCGCATAACCACTGATGGGTAACACTATTACAGATACCCAGACCCAGGGAAAGAAGCGAGCAAAAACACCGACCCATTGGCCAAGTCGTGCTGGAGGTTCGAGCAGGGTGGCGGCAACCGGGCGCAGACATTGATGGGCGAAGAACATCCCCCCGACCCAGATGACGGCGGCAAGAACATGAAGGCTGAGTAACAGGGGGATGAGATTCATAAATTAAACCTGTTGATGTTTAATGGAGTTAAAATTATTTGCAGGCTACTAAGGCTATAGGCATGTCTGTAGGTTTGAATTCCGTCGTACCCATTCCCATTCGCCAAATAGCGACCCTACACTAGATTGTCCTGAGTTTTATTTCACGCGCAACTCTTTTCCGGCAGCATAGCGATTTAACCAGCCTCGCACCCGTTTGACCAGTACTTCTTCCCGGTCACGGAAAAAATGATCGGCACCGGCTGTTCGTAATTGATAGTAATGTTTGTTACCCGCCTGTTGGGCGGCATTGGCGCGGCGTTCGACTGAGTCGAGTATGGCCGGCAGATCCTGTTCACCATAAAGATCAAGCACGGGGATGTTAATATTCGCCAGCGATACTGGCGTGCTCATGCGTTTGTCCTGTCGACTCCAGCCCATGCCGATTCCAACATAGGTACGAATACTGGTATCACCATGGCTGCTGAGATAATAAGCCCCCATGGTGGCCCCCAGGCTGTGACCAATGAGAGCAATATTATTAATGCCCTTTGATTTTAATAATGCGATCGCTGCATCAATACGTCCGCCGACTTCATCGAACAGCGGTGCGTAGTCTATAAAGTTGGCATCGTTATCGAGTACGGGCATCTGAATAGATAGCGTGGTCCAGCCATATTCCGGTAACTCTGTGCGTAGAGGAAAAATTATATCTGGCCAGTTGGGGTGCGCGCCCATGCCGTGGAGGATGATTACGCCGCCCTGTGCCACTTCTGCGGTTTCCCGTGTATAAATACCAAGAAATTTTTCACTCTGGCCTTTGGCGTTGAGCCAGACAAGTTCGCCATCGAGCAGGCTGTCCTTGATTTGCTCGGCCCAGCGTTTCTCTTTGGCAATATCGCTAGCGGCGGAGGCGGTGCCCAGTCCGACTATTAGTGCAGATATAAGAAAAATTGATAACAGGATGGCACGGTGCATGATTTCCTCTCCCCGGAAAATACATATCGGCAACGGACAAAAGGCTGAAAAATTCTGGCTAATCAGGTAAAGTCTGCGCTCAGTTTACGCCTGCCCCGGATTGGCAACAGAACAATGTTGTTTATTCTAGGCAGGATGAGTGTAAAAAATACAGATTTAAATCAATGAGGCAGCAATTATGGCAGATTTTCTGATCGCTCCTTCCATCCTTTCCGCTGATTTTGCGCGACTGGGTGAGGAAGTGGATAAGGTACTTAAATCCGGTGCTGACGTCGTGCATTTTGACGTTATGGATAACCACTATGTTCCCAACCTGACTATTGGCCCCCTGGTCTGTGAAGCCCTGCGTAAGCATGGTGTGACGGCAGACATTGATGTGCATTTGATGGTTAAGCCGGTGGATCGCATCATTCCTGATTTCGCCAAAGCGGGTGCCACTTATATTACTTTCCATCCGGAAGCCTCCGAGCATATTGATCGCTCTTTGCAGCTGATCAAGGAAGAAGGCTGTAAGTGCGGACTGGTCTTCAATCCGGCCACCCCGCTGGATATTCTGGAATACGTGATGGATAAAGTGGATCTGATCCTGCTGATGTCAGTAAACCCCGGTTTTGGTGGCCAGAGCTTCATTCCCAGTACACTGGACAAATTGCGTCAGGCTCGTAAGTTGATCGATGCCAGCGGTCGTGACATTCGTCTGGAAATCGATGGTGGCGTGAAAGTGAATAATATTCGCGAAATCGCCGAAGCCGGCGCAGATATGTTTGTGGCTGGTTCGGCTATTTTCGGCGCAGCCAGTGATAGCGATGCTAATACCTATGATTCGGTGATTGCGGATATGCGCGCTGAACTTGCGAAAGCTTAAGATACGGATTTGCTTTAATGATTAAAAAGCCGAAAATGGTTTTGATTGACGTCGATGGCACGCTGGTAGACAGCGTGCCGGATCTGGCCTTCTGTGTTGATGAAATGATGCAGCAGTTGGACATGCCGGTACACGGTGAAGCCAAAGTCCGTGAATGGGTAGGCAACGGTGTGGAACGACTGGTTCGCCGTGCCCTCATTGGCCAGCTTGATGGTGAGCCGGATGAGGCCTTATTTGAAAAAGCCTATCCGATATTCATGGCACTGTATGCTGAGAATACCAGCAAACGCAGCCTGCTCTATCCCGGTGTAAAAGAAGGTCTGGCCTTTTTACAGGAGGCCGGTTACAAACTGGGTTGCGTGACCAATAAGGCGGCGCAGTTTACCCTGCCTCTGCTGAAAGATTTAGGCATCTATGAGCTTTTCAGCATCGTTATCAGCGGTGATACGCTAGCAAAGAAAAAACCGGATCCTCTACCCTTATTACACGCAGCCAAATTTTTCGATGTAGAACCAGCTGCTGCGATGATGCTGGGCGACTCAGTTAGTGATGTAAAAGCCGCCCGTGCCGCCGGTTTTCAGATCATCTGCATGAGCTATGGTTATAATCATGGCGTGGATATCCGTGAAGCGAATCCTGATCTGGTGATTGATTCTATGGCCGAACTGGCCGGCGTATTGAATTCTGCCGTCTGATAAAAACACGCTGTGAAAAGAAAAAACCTTAAACCGCAGAGCACGCGGAGGTAGGCAGCCAGTAGGATGGGCACGTTTTTTGTGCCCACGAAGATTCTGATGATTGCTTAGCTTGTCAGTCAAGGTATTATCTTTTTGATTAATTACCTTATGTGTTATTGATTGCTACTAACCCGGTGGGCACAAAAAACGTGCCCACCCTACGCTATTAGATCATACCTGGATATTGGGCCGAATAATGAGCTTCAGGCTTTCATTATGAATGAACAGGAATTCAATCAACTCAAACAGCAGGGCTATAACCGCATCCCCCTGATGCGTGAAGCACTGGCTGATCTCGATACCCCCCTAAGTACCTATCTTAAACTGGCCAATGGGCCTTACTCTTATTTATTCGAGTCCGTTCAGGGCGGTGAGAAATGGGGACGTTACTCGATCATCGGTCTGCCCTGTCGCAAGGTGGTACGTATCGACGGTTATCGGGTACGGGTGTTCGAAGACAATAAGGAAATTGAATCTGAAGAGGTCGATGATCCGCTGGCATGGGTAGAAGATTTCTATGCCCGTTTCCGCATCCCCGAGCTTGATGCCCTGCCGCGTTTCACCGGTGGCCTGGTGGGTTACTTCGGCTATGATACCGTGCGTTATATCGAACCACGACTGGGTGACTGTCCTAATCCGGATCAATTGCAAACCCCCGATATTTTATTGATGGTCTCGGATGAGGTGGTGGTGTTCGATAATCTGTCAGGTAAAATGCATATAATTATTTATGCGGATCCTGAGCAGGACGCTGCGTATAACAATGCAAAGACGCGCCTGAATCAATTAGCAAAGCAATTACATGACAGTATTCCTCATCGTGTTTGTGCGAAACCGCGAACAGTAAATGAAAAAGATTTCATTTCCGGCTTCACCAAAGAAGGCTTTGAAGCTGCCGTTTGTAAAGCCAAAGAATATATTGTGGAAGGCGACATCATGCAGGTGGTGCTCTCGCAGCGCCTGTCTATTCCGTTTCAGGCTGCGCCATTGGATCTTTATCGCGCCCTACGTAGTTTGAATCCGTCACCCTATATGTATTATCTGGATTTGGATGATTTTCATATTGTCGGCTCCTCACCAGAAATTCTGGTGCGGGTGGAAGATGATACAGTCACCGTGCGCCCGATTGCCGGTACCCGGCCAAGGGGCAAAGATGAAGAACAGGATCTCGCGCTGGAGCAGGACTTGCTTGCCGATCCCAAAGAACTGGCTGAACACCTGATGTTGATCGATCTGGGTCGCAATGATGTGGGCCGGATTGCGGTAACCGGCAGCGTTGAGCTAACCGAGAAAATGCTGGTCGAACGGTATTCGCATGTGATGCATATTGTTTCCAATGTTACTGGAAAATTAAAGCCGAGCATGTCGGCGATAGACGTACTGCGCGCAACGTTTCCTGCTGGTACGCTTTCCGGTGCAGCTAAAGTCCGGGCAATGGAAATTATCGATGAGCTGGAACCGATTAAACGCGGCATCTACGGTGGTGCCGTTGGTTACTGGTCATGGTCAGGTAATATGGACACGGCTATTGCTATTCGAACGGCGGTAATTAAAAATAAAATTCTGCACATACAGGCGGGTGCCGGTATTGTTTATGACTCGGTGCCGGAAAATGAATGGGATGAAACCATGAACAAGGGACGGGCAATCTTCCGTGCCGTGGCGCGTGCCGAAGCGGGTTTAGGTGAGAGGCATAAATAGATGTTATTAATGATCGATAACTACGACTCTTTCACCTATAACCTGGTGCAATATTTTGGTGAGCTGGGTGCAGATGTGCATGTACAGCGAAATGATCAAATTGATATTGCCGGAATCGAAAAACTCAACCCTGATCAAATTGTTATTTCACCTGGGCCTTGTACACCCAATGAAGCCGGCATCTCAGTTGAGACGATTAAATACTTTACGGGTAAGAAACCAATCCTCGGTGTGTGTTTGGGACACCAGAGTATCGGTCAGGCCTTCGGTGGGAAAATAGTTCATGCTGGCAAGATCATGCATGGCAAAACCTCGATGATGCATCATGCCAACCGTGGTGTTTTTGCAGGGATAGATAACCCGTTTGAAGCTACGCGTTATCATTCGCTGGTGGTTGAAAAAGAAAGTCTACCGGACTGTTTTGAGGTCACGGCCTGGACGGAAAATGAGAATGGGCAGCGAGATGAAATTATGGGCATTCGTCATAAAGAATATCCGATTGAAGGCATGCAGTTTCATCCTGAGTCGATATTAACTGAACACGGACACCAGTTACTGAAGAATTTTTTAAGTTTATAGCTCGACGATATTTCAGGGGGGGTTACCATGAACATGCAACAGGCCATTAAAGCAGTAAGCGAACGCCATGATTTATCTGCGGGTGAGATGGCCACAGTCATGCGCACCATTATGACCGGGGAAGCTACGCCGGCGCAAATTGGTGGGTTTCTGATTGGTCTGCGCATGAAGGGTGAATCTATTGATGAGATTGCGGCCGCAGCCGGTGTGATGCGGGAATTAGCGAGTGGTGTTAAGGTAGATGGTGAACACATTGTTGATATCGTCGGCACCGGTGGCGATGGTAGCAATACCTTTAACATTTCTACGGCTAGCAGTTTTGTTGTCGCCGCCGCCGGTGGCATTGTCGCCAAGCATGGTAATCGTTCGGTTTCCAGTAAATCCGGCAGTGCGGATTTACTGGAAGCCGCGGGCGTCAATCTGGGTTTGAATTCAGAACAGGTGGCGCATTGTATCCGTGAGGCTGGCGTAGGGTTTATGTTCGCACCCAAACATCATAGCGCCATGAAACATGCCATCGGTCCGCGCAAGGAAATGGCGGTGCGTACTATTTTTAATATTCTTGGCCCATTAACCAATCCTGCCGGTGCCCCAAATCAATTGCTCGGTGTGTTCGCCGATGAGCTGGTTGAACCGTTGGCACAGGTATTAAATAAATTGGGTAGCAACCATGTACTAGTGGTCCATTCAGAAGACGGCATGGATGAAATCAGCATTGGTGCTCCGACCCATGTTGCTGAGTTGAAAAATGGCAAGGTGACAAGTTATGTCATTACACCAGAGCAGTATGATATTAATAAAACAGCTATCAGCACTCTGGCGGTGAGTGGGGCGGAAGAATCGCTGGACGTTATCAATGCGGTACTGGATAACCAGCCGGGTGGCGCACGAGATATTGTTATGCTCAATGCAGGTGCGGCTATTTATGCAGCGGATCTGGTGGACAGTCTTGAAGCCGGTATAAAGAAAGCGGATGAAGTGATTGCCAGTGGCGCGGCAAAAGAAAAACTGGCGGCGTTGGTGAAGGTTTCTAATAGTTTTTGAGAATTAAGATTTTTCACCACAGAGGTCACGGAGGACACAGAGGTGATTAGGAAAGCCATCTCATTTTCTAAACTAAAATCTGAGTTGTTAAAGTAATTGTTTTAAGATCCGCATATTTTCACCCACAGAAAGCACTTTATTATTTTTGTAATCCTCTGTGTCCTCCGTGATCTCTGTGGTGAAAAAATAAATACTAAATTACGCACCCACTTGAATTTTAAGCCAGGACAATTATGAACAAGACTCCCGACATCCTGAAAAAAATCATTCAACGCAAAGCTGAAGAAATTGCCGAGCGTAAGGCCAATGTTTCCCAGGCTGATCTGGAAACACAAATTCAATTGGCATCCCCGCTGCGTGGTTTTGTCGCGGCGATCAAAAATAGAATCAACGTCGGGCAGGCGGCGGTGATTGCGGAAATAAAAAAAGCCTCCCCCAGCAAAGGTGTAATGCGGGAAAATTTTCATCCAGCTGAAATTGCACAATCTTATGAAAAAGGTGGGGCGGCCTGTTTGTCGGTATTAACAGACATTGACTTTTTTCAGGGGAATGATGATTATTTACAACAGGCACGCACGGCCTGCCAGTTGCCGGTATTACGCAAAGACTTCATGATCGATCCCTATCAGGTGTTTGAAGCGCGGGCGATGAATGCCGACTGTATTTTATTGATCGTCGCCGTGTTGGAAGATCAACAAATGAAAGAGCTGGCCGGGCTGGCTACGCGACTGCAAATGGATGTGCTGGTTGAAGTGCATGATGGCGAAGAACTGGAGCGTGCTTTGCCACTGGATCTACCGCTGGTGGGCATTAATAATCGTAACCTGCGCACGTTTGAAACATCGTTACAAACCAGTATTGATCTATTAAATACGATTCCAAAGGGACGGATCGTGGTAACGGAAAGTGGAATTCATTCCGCTGATGACGTGGCGTTGATGCGTAAAAATAAAATTAACACTTTTCTGGTTGGCGAGGCGTTTATGAAGGCCGATGAGCCAGGAGAGAAATTGCACGAATTATTTTTCTAGAATTCGGTAGGTTGGGCTTCGCTATCGCTCACCCCCAACTACGGGGATCACAGGCAGGTTCAGCGAGTTCCAAACATCACAATCCTTAAATCATTTTTTTCAGCACACCAGCTTTCAGCGAAAAATTGTCCTAATTTTAGCTCGTGGTGAATAGTATCTATTTTTTTACCCACTATAAGAGTAAGGAATAACGTCATATTAATCTAAGTTAATGAAAAATATGTAAAAAATAAAATTAAAGACTCAAACCTAAAGGCCGATAACGATTACAGTGAAAATATCGCTTTAATCGTTTTAATTGATATTATCAGCTATAATGTAAATGCTGTTGTTATTCAGTTAGAGGCTTACACCATGAAATTTATCTTATCTCCCACCATTTTACTTATGAACCGCTTGAGCTATCCGTGGAAAATGTTGCTTATTTCTTTGGTTTTTGTAGGGCCTTTACTGATCACCGCCGTTCTTGCTTTTGAGTCTATGAGTCAAAGCGTTAATCTGGCAAAACAGGAAAAACTCGGCATTGAGTATATTCAGCCGCTACGTCAGGTAATGCAATTTTTCCCGCAGCATCGTGGTATGACCAATGGCTATCTTAATGGTGCCGAAGATTTTAAGTCAAAAATACTTGATAAACGCAGGCAAATTCATCTGGCTATTAAAGCAGTTGATAATGTCGATCAACGCCTGGGGCAAACGCTTAAAACCAGTGAAAAATGGACGAGTATTAAAGCTGACTGGAAATCATTGGAAAGTGTTGCTTTTGATTTGACCGCTGAAGATAGTTTTGGCCGCCATACGGCTCTTATTAAAAAAGTTCTGAAATTTCTCACCTATGTCAGCGAACAATCAAAACTGATCCTCGATCCAAAAATTAATAATGCCTATTTAATTGATGCCTTAGTCAGAACATTGCCGATAGCAATCGAGAGTAGTGGTCAGGCGCGTGGACTGGGGGCGGGTATTGTAGCAAAGGGTACTATCCGTCGCCTTGAAAGTCTAAATCTCAATATGCTGGTTACTAAGATCAGCACTAATCTTGATGATGCGGTGACAGGTATCCGGGGCGTGTTTAAAAATGAGCCGACATTCAAACATGCTTTGAAACAGGATATGGATAATACAATTCATGCGGTGCACAAGTTCGTCAAACTATCTAATGACGCGGTTATTAATAGTGACAAAATCGGGATTGATTCCAAGGAATATTTTACCCTGGGTACTGAGGCGATTAAAGCAACGTATGTGCTTTATGATAATATTCTTGCCTTGATGGACTCTCATCAGGATGCAGTGATTGCAGAAAAAACACAATACATGTACGTTAGTGCAGCAGTTATTATTGTTGCTCTGCTGCTTGCGGCATATCTTTTTTCCGGTTTTTATTATTCGGTTCTGAATACAGTTAACACGCTCAGGACTGCTACGAAGCAGCTTGCAGATGGTGATCTGAGCTCGCGGGCAACTTGTCATACTCGAGATGAGCTTGGGCGGGTAGGTGAAGATTTTAACAATATGGCTGAACATTTTAGCGCGACAATCAGTCAGGTTGCGGAATCTTCAACTGAAATGACGGATTATGCTACACAGCTTGCAGCACTTTCCAAACAGACCCGGAAAAACGTCGATCAACAAAAAAATGAAACTGAACAGGTCGCCACTGCGATGAACCAGATGTCGGCAACAGTCGAGGAAGTCGCTCGACATGCCAGCAGCACGGCTCAGGAAACACATAAGGCTAATATAGAAGTCAAGAATGGAACGCTGATCGTTAATCAATCTATCAGCAAGATTGAATCCTTATCTTCAGAAATTGAGGCTGCTGCCAGCGTCATACAGAAGCTTGAGCAGGACAGTGAAAATATCGGTACGGTTCTTGATGTAATACGAGGTATAGCGGAACAAACCAATCTTCTCGCACTTAATGCTGCTATTGAAGCTGCACGGGCAGGTGAACAGGGACGTGGTTTTGCAGTGGTCGCAGATGAAGTCCGTAGTTTGGCGCAACGTACTCAGGAATCAACCCAGGAAATACAGCAGATGATCGAGACACTGCAAAATGGCGTAAAAAATGCTGTTTTAGCGATGAATATTGGAAAGGAACAAGCCAGGAAAAGCGTTGAACAATCGGCCTTAAGTGGTACCTCTCTTGAGGAGATTGGTCGAATGGTGACTTCGGTAAATGAAATGAGTACTCAAATTGCCAGTGCGGCAGAAGAACAAAGTAGTGTCGCGATTGAAGTTAACCGCAATATTCATAATATCAGTAATATCAGTCAGGAATCTTCTGAAGCGGCACGACAAACAGCAGAACAGGGTGAGAATTTGGCGCAACTTTCAGTTCAATTGCAAACCCTGGTTAGTCACTTTAAAGTCTGAAGCTGTATATTTATTAATAATAAAGAAAATTTCTAATGACAAAAAAATATTTAACTCCAACTGAAGTTGCAGAAATGTTAATGGTTTCACCCGTCACCGTGCGTCAATGGGCGCAAAAAGGTTGGCTGAAGGCTTCAACAACTGTTGGGGGACATCGACGTTTTATCTATTATGATGTTGAAACATTTGCACGGGAACGTAATCTCACCTTGCTTCTTCCCAGTAATACAATACCTCGTATACTGATAGTTGACGATGATGAGCAATTTGCAGGATTTCTGTTTGAGTTATTATCCGGTTTGGATAACACACCAGAAATAGACGTTGCCTGTGATGGTTTTGATGCCGGTCGAAAAGTGCAGGCTTTCAACCCGGATATCATTCTGCTTGATTTAATGATGCCGGGGATGAATGGTTTTGATGTGTGTCATCAACTCAAAAATGATCCTGTCTATAAATCGGTACGAATTATTGCCATGACAGGTTATCCTACACCGGAAAATCTTGATCGAATTATAAAAGCAGGTGCTGAAATATGTCTTGGCAAGCCATTAGATGAAAAACTTTTACTTGATGCTATCGGGATAATAATCAACAACCATGATTAAGAAGGAGCCAGTGATGGAACACAATTACATCAATGTAACAGATCAGCCTTATCGCATTTTAATTGTTGATGATGATCCCGTTCATAGAATCATGGAGAAAGAAATTTTATCAGCACCTGACTACATATTGAAAGAAGCAACAAATGCTTCAGAAGCGCTTGAAATGCTCAAACAAGACGACTTCGATGTCGTTTTGATGGATAAATGTATGCCCGGCATGGATGGCGATCAGCTGTGCCAAAAAATCCGCAATCAACTTCAATTGTCACTGCTGCCGATTATAATGATAACGGGGTATAATCAAGGTGAAGACATGAGGCGAAGCATGCATGCCGGTGCAAATGATTTTATTAACAAACCTTATAATCCATCAGAACTGATTATGCGTGTAAATGCTGCTGCCCATAAAAAACGTCTTACTGATCAACTTGAAAATACAGAGACTTTGCTGTTCACCGTTGCTCGCATGGTTGAAGCCAGGGATTCACACACAGGCGACCATTGCTCCCGCCTGGCGCATAGCGTCGTTGTATTTGGAAAAAAACTTGGACTAAGCAATGAGGAATTGACCAGTCTTCGCCGTGGAGCAGTGTTGCACGATATAGGGAAAATGGGCGTGCCTGACAGCATCCTTCTGAAAGAAGGATCTTTGACAGAGGATGAGTGGCATATTATGCGTCAGCACACGTTGATTGGTGATTATATGTGCAGAGAACTAAAAACGCTGCAAAAAACCATTCCCATTATCCGCAGCCATCATGAACGATGGGATGGAAGTGGTTATCCTGATCGCCTTGACGGTGAAAGTATTCCCTTTCTTGCGCGGGTGTTTCAGATTGTAGATATATACGATGCACTTGCACATAAGCGGCCATATAAAAAAGCGTTAGCAGTTGAAAATGTTATACAGATATTTGCAGAAGAAATGGAACGTGGCTGGCGAGATCCCGCATTGATGTTGGCATTTATGGATATTTTGCATAGCGACCCAGATAATTTGATTTTACCGCAGAAGTGCGAGGTGGAATTGTTTGATGATGCTGTTAATAATTATCTTCTAACTGGCATTTCTAATAAATAGAACATCCATTTGCAATCGATAGAAAATACCTGGTAATTTCTATGCAAAAATTTATTTTCCCTATAACGCTTATATTGCTGTTGTTTTTAACAGTAATGCTGAGTTTCTTGTATATCAAAACACAATTCTCTGATACTTCGCGACATTACGAAATAATTAACAAATTTCAGGAGCTGAAATTTCAAGACTCGATGTTCAATGAGGCGGTCATTGGGGTTCGTTATGGTCTACGGCTTCATGATTTACCGTTATCTGCGACATTAGACAACCTGACTGTACAGTATAATAAGCTATCTGAATTGCTGAATATTAACATTGAATCGTATCCAAAGCTTCATGTAAAATTATTATATCTTGGCAATCTTATTTCGCAAAAAAGCGTTGTTGTAGAAAAACTTTTGAAAAACACTCGGTTGTTTAAGGAAAACCAGAAAGATTACATCAACACTTCACTTGGTCTGATTAGAGATATTGAATTAACGTCTATAGATAAAGAATCTCTGATTTTACTTGTGCAGTTGATGAATTACACCATTAGTTATAATCTTGATGCCGATCCAGCGATAAAACAACATGCCAAAAATCATATCAACCTCTTGAAATATGGATATTCGCATCCTGAGAAAAAAGAATTTGAAAAAATAAATCAACTTATAATCGAGTCAGATAAGCTGTTGTCTGAGTATGATGATTTCGATCAAGATTTTAATGAGTTTTATGCTATCCCTGTCGCATACGCTATTGATGAAATTGAGAATTTTTATTTGTTGGATCATAGCAAAGGCGAGGTGATTGCTGGTTATTATCGATTTGTATTATATTTATTTTCAGTCGTTCTCCTGTTGTACATTTTTTATACCTTGTTCAAACTCCGGCATCAAAGAGCGGTTCTTATAAAGGCCAATCGTGAAAATAAAAGAATACAGGAGCGAATGAATTTACAGGTGTCTGCGCTGGAAGCTGCTGGAAATGGGATAATGATTACTGATAATAATGGAACTATTCTATGGACAAATGCTTCATTTTCACGGCTCTCTGGTTATTCGAAGGAAGAGATTGTTGGCAAAACACCTCGAATTCTTAAATCAGGAGAGCATAATGATAAATTTTATAATAACTTATGGGGGGCGATTTGCAGTGGGCGTGTCTGGCATGGGGAGATTATCAACAGACGTAAAGATGGTACGCAGTATTTTGAAGAGGAAACGATCACTCCCGTGCATAATATCGCCGGTGACATCACGCATTTCATTGCTATTAAGCAGGATGTATCGGAACGTAAACGTCATGAAAACATGCTATACCGGAACAACCGTGCCTTACGGGTTCTAAGTAATACCAACCAGGTTCTGATTCGCGCCACTAATTCACAAACGCTTGCCGCTGATGTTTGCCATATCCTCATTGATGCCGGAAATTATCGTTTTGCCTGGGTGGGCCTGGCTGAATACGATCAGAATAAAAGCATTCAAGCATTCGCCCAGGCAGGTTTCGATCATGGTTACCTGGAGTCGCTTAATGTCTCATGGGCGGATAACGAATCCGGTCAGGGACCTACCGGCACATCTATTCGTAAGGGGAAATTTTCAGTAATAAAAAATATACTAAATGATCCCAAGTATATGCCCTGGCGTGAAGCGGCTGCAAGACAGGGCTATGCTTCGTCTATTGCATTGCCTTTAAGGAGTGGTAAGGATATTTGGGGGGCGTTGAATATTTATGCAGCTGAATTTGATGCCTTCGATGATGAAGAGATTGCGCTTCTCCAGGAACTGGCTGATGATTTGTGTTTTGGTATGGATAATCTGGAAACCCGTGCGGAACATGAAAAACTACAGTTCCAGTTACAGCAGGCGCATAAAATGGAAGCGCTGGGCCAGTTGACCGGTGGCATAGCACATGACTTTAACAACATACTTGCATCTATTATGGGTTATTCTAGACTTGCGCTGGATCGTTATGTTGACGATAAAGAAAGCAAGTTGGGGCAATATTTACAGGAAGTGTATCGTGCTGGTGAACGTGCACGTGATTTGATTTCACAAATGCTGGCGTTTACGCGTGGAGGACAGGCTGAACCTATCGCATTAGATATGACTCCGTTACTTAAGGATGTGATGAAAATGCTGGAGTCCACGTTGCCTTCCAGCATTAAAATTCGTATTGTAATTGACAATACGTTGCCTAAAATTTTAATTGATCCTGTGCAATTGCACCAGGTAATTATGAATCTATGTGTTAATGCACGAGATGCGATGGACAATCATGGGTGTTTGACCGTTAGTCTGCAGAATATAAATATTGTGGATAGAAAATGTAATTCATGTCACAAGCATTTTGGCGGTGACTTTGTTGAACTATCCGTCAACGATACGGGCACAGGTATTAAGTCTGAAATACTTGAGCGTATCTTTGAGCCTTTTTTTACAACAAAGGAAATTGGCAAAGGAACCGGGATTGGCTTGTCGATGGTTCATGGTATTATCCATAAGTATAACGGACATATTCTTATAGATAGTGATAAGAGTGTGGGTACTGAATGTAATATATTGTTTCCAGTTATTCCTGGTGAGTCTGTTGCCGAACCGTTTGTGCAACACAATGTTGAGCAGGAAGCGCAACGGGTAGATGCCCATATTCTTATCGTTGATGACGATAATTCTGTGGCAGCATTTATTGCAGAACTTTTTGAGAGTCATGCTTACAGGGTTACTGTCGCGCATAATGGTTCACAGGCTTTGCAATGGTTTATGATGGCACCTGATAAATTTGATTTGGTTATTACTGATCAAACGATGCCAATAATGGATGGTGATTTACTGGCAAGGGAATTACTTGCTGTTCGCCCTGGTTTACCAATTATCCTGTGCACCGGTTACAGTCAGAATATTAACGAAGAAAAGGCGCTTGAAATGGGTATAAAAATATATCTTGAGAAACCGGTTGATCCCGGTGTATTGCTGAAAAGTGCAGCCGACCTGTTATCTGAATAATTTGTACGGTTTCAGCCGTACCTGTTTGCCTCATGATCCCCGAAGGGTAGAAGTCGAACCTGCAACGAATACCCCCCCCCGTCCTCTTGCGGTGGGTTATTTATTTTGGAACAGCTTGATATCGAGCAGAAATTTAGCGAGTTCCAAATACCACAATGGTTTTGCCTTTCACCCAGATTAGCCCTTGCTCTTCCATATTTTTCAGTACCCGTCCGACCATTTCCCGTGAACAGCCAACGATGCGGCCGATTTCCTGTCGGGTAATACGGATCTGCATGCCATCGGGATGAGTCATGGCATCGGGTTGTTTGCATAAGTCCAGCAGGGTACGGGCGACTCGGCCGGTGACATCCATGAAGGCGAGATCGCTGACTTTGCGACTGGTATCGCGCAGGCGGGTGGCCATTTGTGCAGCGAGGGCGAAGAGCACATCAGGATGTTCCTGATAGAGCTGGCGGAATTTTGTGTAGCTGACTTCAGCGACTTCACAAGCGGTGCGAGCGCGTACCCAGGCACTGCGGTTGTCATCTTCACTGAAGAGCCCCATTTCGCCGAAAAAATCACCTTTATTCAGGTAGGCGAGGATAATTTCACGGCCTTCCGCATCTTCGATTAGTACCGAGACTGAGCCATCAACGATGTAATAGAGAACGTCAGGTTTGTCTGCGGCATAGATGATGACGCTTTTTGCGGGGTATTGCCTACGGTGGCAATGTTCTAGAAAATCATCCAGAGATTCAATTCCGGTGTGCTGGGCTGCCGTCTGTACCATTATGTTCCCTTCGGTTGTTACTGACGTATTATCATGCTTATGTTATATGAATGTCGGCCATTGTAAATAGGCGTGTTCGACTTCATGTGGAAAGTGAGAATATGGTCACTCATGTACTGAATGCCCGGCTATCTGACCGAATCATCACGGCATAGTTCCAGATAGTATTTATGGAATTAATATTTAGACTGATTATTATTGTGGAGTTGAATGAATGAAAGCACGAGTAAAATGGGTGGGAGATGCCACTTTTTTAGGCAAGTCTGGCAGCGGCCACACGCTGGTGATGGATGGGCCGCCAGATCATGGGGGCCGTAATCTGGGGGCCAGGCCCATGGAAATGCTGCTGCTGGGTATGGGAGGCTGCACGGCCTTTGATGTAATGATGATTCTGAAAAAATCCCGTCAGCAGGTCGATGACTGTGAGGTTGTGCTTTGTGCAGAACGCGCGGATACGGAACCTAAGGTGTTTACCAGTATCCATGTGCATTTTGTGGTCAGTGGTCGGGAGTTAAAGGAGAAACAGGTGGCGCGTGCAGTCTCACTGTCGGCAGAAAAATACTGTTCAGCCTCGATCATGCTCGGACGAGCCGGGGTGGAGATCACCCATGATTATGAAATACGCGAGAGCAGAGGGAATTAAACGCGCATGTTGGCTGCTGACAAACTGATTAAAAATTATTATCAATCATGGTTTCGTTTTCACCCAGAGGTGGCGGTGGATGCCGGGGTGGAAGGCTATGCGCACCTGCTCACCCCCTGTGATGACGACGACATCGGGGCTTTGTCGGCTTTGAATGAAATGTTATTAAGTGCGCTGGAAGAACTTGATCGGCAGGATTTGAGCGAGGATCAAGTTCTTGATCTGGATATCCTGCGCAGCGCAGCGACGTTGGAATTGAAAGAGCTGGTAGAACAGGACTGGCGGCGGCGCGATCCGCTGCGGTTTTTACCTGTTTATGCGATTTATCAATTGACCCTGCGTGAAGTGCAGGATCCCTCGGCGGCTTTCAGTGCGCGTTTGAGTGCGATTCCTGCTTACCTGCGTTCGGCTCGCGGCCATCTACAGGTTGACCCGGCACAGATCCCCCTTAACTGGCTACAGAGCGCGGTACTTGAGGCCAGGGAGGGTGCAGCCTATTTTAGACAGTTGCATCATCATCTTGTGCTCAGTCGTTACCGGCTGGATACCGAGTTGGATGCAGCGGCCCATGCGCTGGAGGATTATGCTCGTTTTCTGGAAACTGAACTGGCGGATCT
>CAZNRP010000010.1:37849-42402 GCA_964575555.1 uncultured Thiohalophilus sp.
TGGCGGATCTTGAATGGTATACACGTATGCCCACTGTGCCGATGGGTTACGCAACCGGCTGGGCCTTGATCAATGCCGCGCGTACACGTTTGCAGTCGATGGATGCGGATTTTAGTTTGCGGAATTTTCATGATCGATTGTTATCCATGGGCTCGGTGCCGGTGAGCAAGGTCATTCCGCGTCGCTTTGGTGATCCCTTGTGGACCAGTGTGCACCGAGAAGTTTTTTCTGCAAAAGGGTAAACAATGCCGCGCAAAAAGAAAATCCAGCTACATGGTTTTAACAACCTCACCAAGACCTTGAGTTTTAATATCTATGATATTTGTTATGCCAAGACAGTCGCTCAGCGTAAGCAGTACTTTGAATATATTGATGAGATGTATAATGCGGAACGGCTGACCGATATTCTTTCTGAAGTCAGTCAGATCATCGGTGCAAATATTCTCAATGTGGCGCGTCAGGATTATGAGCCGGAAGGTGCCAGTGTGACTATGCTGATTGCTGAAGAGCCGGTGGCGGCCGAAGAGTTATCCAATACACCGGCCCCTGGACCGCTGCCGGAATCCGTAGTCACGCATCTGGATAAGAGTCATATCACTGTGCATACTTATCCTGAAAGTCATCCGGATAATGGTATCAGTACCTTTCGTGCCGACATTGATGTGTCAACCTGTGGGCGGGTTTCGCCATTAAAGGCACTGAATTTTTTAATCCACAGTTTTGATTCCGATATTGTGACCATGGATTACCGGGTGCGGGGTTTTACCCGTGACGTACGCGGACGCAAACATTTTGTTGATCATGAAATTAATTCGATTCAGAATTTTATCGCGCCTGATACCAAGCGCGCCTACTCCATGATTGATGTTAATGTTTATCAGGAAAATATTTTTCACACCAAAATGATGCTCAAGGATTTTGAGCTGGAAAATTACCTGTTTGGTTTAAACAGTGAAGAGCTTGCACCGCGTGAATATAAAAAAATTCATGATCGGGTGCAGAAGGAAATGCTGGAAATATTTTACGGCAGAAATATATAAGTACTGCAGCTGCACTCGACGTTTTTGTTGAGCCTTGCCAGAAAAACAGAGTTCAACCCAACCTACAATTTTATTCCAGTTTACCTTCCCGGTGAGCCGGACAATCAATACTGATAAAACGCGGATTCTCGGGTTCAGAATCAACCTGTAATGCGGTGAGTTTGCCACCCCAGATACAGGCGGTGTCCAGAGCAAAAGTATTATGCTGGGTGATGGTTCCCAGTGTTGACCAGTGACCAAAGATAATTTTCTGGTTCCGGGTTTTGCGGTTGTTGATCGAAAACCAGGGATGGTAACCCTCGGCCTGAGTGCCGGGCGGGCCTTTAGCCGGTAGAAATAGCTGTCCCTCGTGACTGCAAAAACGCATGCGGCTGAAACTGTTGCAGATAAAACGCAGGCGATCCCAGCCCTCCAGATCCTCTGACCAGCAATCTGGCTGGTCGCCATACATATGTTCAAAAAAATCCCGATAATTTTCGCTGCGTAACACGGTGTGCAATTCAGCCGCGTGTGCCTGAGCCTGAGCCAGATTCCAGTGTGGGTAAATGCCGGCATGGACCATGGTATAACCGGTATCATGCTCATGATGAATCATGGGTCGCTGACGCAACCAGTGCATGAGTTGTGGCCGATCAGGGGCTTCAAGAATTTTAATCAGATCAGGATCACGGGTTGATTTCATTCCAGCATCAATGGCTAGCATGTGCAGATCATGATTGCCCAGTACCGAGATGACAGAATCGCCAAGAGAAACCACATGACGTAGAGTCTCCAGTGAGTTGGGGCCACGATTTACGAGATCGCCGGCCAGCCAGAGTGTGTCGACATCGGGATTAAACTGACATTTATCCAGCAGGCGGCGGAAGTCGTCATAGCAACCCTGCAGATCGCCAATAGCGTAAATAGCCACTTATGAATTCTCCACGGAGGTATGTTTCTGTAATTCAATATAGCGGAACCAGCCCTTTGCCAGTGCCGGTTCATCGCGAATAAGACGGAGTTGCTTGCATTGCGCTAGCAGTGGTTCGAACACCACGTTAGTACGGGTGGCAATATGGCGCAGAAAAATATTGATCAGGCGGCGACTGATGGCCAGCTGGCCGGGACGAATAAACTTGTCAAGAATGAAGATACGTCCACCGGGGCGAAGTACACGCTGAGCTTCCTGCAGGGCACGTTGAGAATCCGGCACCACAGCCAGAATCAGATGCATGATAATGGTATCAAAATGATCATCGGCGAAGGGCAATTGCATCGCATCTGCAACTTTGAGTTCAATATCGCTACGCCCACCGATTTGCGTTTCAGCACGCTCAAGCATGGCCGGAGTAAGATCGATTCCGGTATAACGCGGGCCTGCAGGCAACCAGGGGATATCCAGTCCGGTACCAATTCCGGTGAGGAGTATTTTTTCATTATCAACCGGATTTAGCTGGCTGAGATTTTTTTTACGCAGCTCGAGAAAAGCAGGCTTGACCAGGTAATCGTAAATCGGTGCGAGAAGGGTGTAACTGTGTTTAAGTGACATTGGTTCATATTAATACGCGACACCGTTACGATCAATCTTGCAGATAGTGCTATGTACGGCTTCAGCCGTACATATTTAATGCAGAGTATTGGGAATAGACAGAGTAAAAGTCGGGATGGGAGCTTCGAATTCTCGTCCGTCATCGGCAAGCATTTTATAACTGCCATGCATGCTGCCAAGCGGCGTGGCTAACACGGTGCCGCTGGTATAACGGAAACCTTCGCCGGGTTTGAGATGGGGCTGTTCACCGACAACACCTTCACCCTCAACTTCCTGAACATTGCCATTACCATCAGTGATGATCCAGTGACGGTGTATTAGGCGGGTAGCGATATCACCCTTGTTACGAATGGTAATGGTATAGGCAAAAACGAAACGTTCTTTTTCCGGCTCAGACTGTTCATCAACATACTGAGTTTCAATATCAATTTCAGTCTTGTAAGTTAGTTTGCTGGTCATAATAGTAAGGGACAGAATTAACTATCTGGCATTGTCTGTGAAGGTTTTTCTGTACGGTGACTCTTCACATAGTCGATGGCATTTTTCACCGTGTCCAGGACTTCCTGCAGCATTTGTTCCTGCTCCTGAATCGACATGTAAAAAACCGTGTCTACATTGTGCCGGACATAACGCGACGGCAACTTGTTCAGGGCAACACAGGCGACATCACAAAGAAAATTCTCGCTTTCATTTTTCAGTGTGCTGCGGACAAGATCGCTGATTATATCAAGAACCAGTTGCTCATAATAATTGTGGATACTTTCAAAGCTCATGGTCTTCCCCTGAATGGTCATGTCTGCTTATCGGCAACATGGGAGTCGGGCATTAAATAATTTATTAACAAAACTGGCGCAGTGATTGCTTGTACTTTTTGAATGGTTATTCAAGGCTTTTTTTGCTGTATCCGGATAATTCGCACACGATCACCGGGGTAGATTAAATCCGGATTGCGAATTTTGTTCAGCCGTGCAAGTTCCGGGTAGCGATAAGGATTGTGGATATAGCGTCGGGCAATATGCCAGAGAGTGTCGCCTGGCACAACAATATGGACTACTTCTGATATTTTTTGAGTCATTGTCGTTTGGGTTTCTGGCGCAAATTTTGGCTCATTGATGTTGCTGATAGATGGCTCAGTTATTGTCGTGTTGCCGGTTATTTCCGAAATGACTCTCACCGTTGTGGGTGGGCTGGTCAGCAGATGGGAGTCAGCAGTATTGGGTATTTGTCTGCTTTGTCTATCTGCTAGTTGCTCAGCGGTTGAGGAGGTGTTCGGGTTTGTGAAAATAATATCATCAGCGGGTGCGGTGAGATAAATGGTGACTTCACTGGATCCATTTTTATGATTCTGTTGTTGAATACTGGCGTGATAGCGATGGTCTTTTCCCTGATCATTTTGCACAGCTTGAGGCTCGATCGCCGGCCTGGGTTGTGTTTCGATGCCGACATGTGCAGGGGACTGCTCAGCCCCCGTTATTTTAGTCGCGACGCCGGTAATATCCGTAACAGGTTGAGGCATCCTTTTTTGGATTTGCAACGGAGTCGATGTTAGCGGCTTATCCGGCTGAGATTGAGGCTGGCTGGCTCCCGATCCTGCTGGGATAACGGGAGCTGTTTTTTCTGCGGGCCACAGGTAAAGCAGGCCGGTGCTGAGTATGCTGACAAAAAGTAAAAAAGTGATCAGCCGCGTGCCGCTCCCGACGGATGGTTCATTCGTCGTTGCTGTGCTTCGGTTTGCAAATGTGGGTGATTCCTTTTTAGATGGTTCTTGCAACTGTCGGGGTTGAGTCGTTTGAGTGGAACAGGTTTCGGACGGCACAGCTTGTGTTTTTCTGTTACCGGTTGCGGGTGGATGAGGTGAGGGTTTAAGTCTGTCCGTGTCAGTACTTTGGCTGAGCTTCTTTCTGTTTTGTCGAATGGAAGGCTGAGTTTGAGTATGTTCGGGATGTTTTTTTGATTTTGGGATTGCCTGTGTGTTTGGGATTGCC
>CAZNRP010000011.1:0-40941 GCA_964575555.1 uncultured Thiohalophilus sp.
TTATTTGGATCAGGTCTTTTAGCTTTAGCCGGTCTTTCTAGACGTAAAGCATAAGTTTGCTTTTTGATAAAGTTTGACAGACTTCTGCGCGGCGACGTAGTTAGCCCTACCCGCTTGCATGAAGCTTGGCCGAGATAAGGGTGACATTGATAGACATTCAGACTATCAAATTCACCCTGTCCCAGTATCTCGATACTCACCCAGTTCGGCAGGCAGACATTGAAGTCACCGCTGTGGATGCTGACTTCGGCGGTGCAGTGGGAATCGGTAAAACGTATTTTGCCGTCTTTAAATTTGTAGCCTGCCTGTGCCCGTTGTTTCGTTAACCGTGATTTCTTGATCTTTAATTCAACATAAATTCATGTGCTCATGTCTCGTCGTGAGCCAGGCGATGCGGCTATCTTCAATAGCGTTTTTTCAGGCCGATGTCGAGAAAGAGAGGTTGGTGATCCGCCTTTTATGACATGCCATTGCGGCTTTAATATTTTACTGAGCTGGAATAGATAATGTGCGGGTTACACAAATTATCTATTTAAAATCAAGAAGATGCCAGAAAGGTTACAAAAAAACATATCCCTGAATAGCACATTGTAAAACCATTGTCTTATTGTTCAGCATTTACAACATCATTAGTCTATCTCTTCCCGATTTCAGTACAAACAGCAGTCATTCAATAGTCCTTGCATCAATGGCTATTGTCTTCAGATTAATTAACAGAACGAATCATCGTTTAACAGGAACTTCCCGCATGAACCAGCACATTCCATTTTCACGTACCCCTCTTTCACTTTGCTTTGCTACCTTGCTCGCGGTCTCTGCCAATAGTTGGGCGGCCAGCGTCGAGGTAACGGGAGATATTGGCAGTGATGGTCTGATTGGCATTACCGGTAATCCGGGCACGGATGGCGGTAATGCTGGCGCTGGCAGCCGTGCTATTGCTGATGCCGTTACGCTTGGTGAAAATAATTTTGCTGATGCCTACGGTGGCAACGGCGGCAATGGCGGTGCGGGTGGTAATGGCTTGATTATCGGTGTCTATGCAGGTAATGGCGGTAGCGGAGGCAAGGGGGGCAATGCTAATGCGACCGCAGGGGATGCATATGCCATGGATTATTCGATCTATCCGGCAGCATGGGCAGTGGCACGTGCTGGCGATGGCGGTCAAGGTGGCCTGGGTGGCAATACCAGTAGTGAAACGTTAGTAGGAGACAGTGGTGATGGAGGCAATGGCGGTGATGCCGTGGCAACGGCGAATAGCCGTCAGTTACAGGCCAGTTATGTTGACGTGAGTGCGAAGGCCACAGGTGGTGATGGGGGTAGTGTCGATGCGGCTGCGTTAACGATACCTGCTGGTGCGGGCGATGGAGGGAACGCGAGTTTGGGCAGCGTTTATGGTGAATCCAACATTGGCGGGACGGTGAATGTGTATGGCGAGGCAAGCGGAGGATCGGGTGGCAGTGCTCTGGGAGTGGGCAGTGCTGGCAATGGTGGCAGTGTAAATATTGATAATGCCGTAGATGGTAATACCAGTGCAGATTTGCGGTTGACTCAGAATGCTGTCGGTGGGGCGGCAGGCAACGTTGTTGATGGCGTCAATGGGTATGCGGGCAGTGCCAGCAGTATTCTGGATAAAGCCACCAGCAGCCGTTCGGGTCTAACGCTAAATGCCTCGGCAAGTGGCGGTCGTGGCGGTACGCGTACGTCCAGTACAGGAGTGGCCTCCAGAGGGGGGATGGGGTTAGTGGATGTCAGTGCGAGTAATGCTACAGGAAGCGTGGATGTCACCGGCACGGCAAAAGGCGGCGATGGCGGTGCCGGTTTTGCGGGGAGTGATGCTGGTGCGGGTGGAGTCGCGGCAAGTACGGCCAGCGCCATCACGGCTAGCACTGGCCGGACCAGCAATGTGATCGGCACGGCAACAGGTGGCGCAGGCGGGACGGTTTATGCTGGCAACGGCAGTCGCGCGGGTAACGGTGGAGATGCGGTGAGTTCATCAACGGGTATGGCGGCGAACAGTCTAGTGACAGTGACAGTGACAGATAACGCCAGCGGCGGCGCAGGCGGAAGCATTGCCGATGGCACAGGCAGTGGCGGGGCGGGCGGTTCGGCGCGTTCTATTGCGGTGGGCAGTAACAGCGGTTTACGGGATCTGATGTCCAGCGCAAATGCGCTTGCCGCCGATGGCGGCGACGGTCGTGGTATTGGCGAGAGCGGTGGTGTGGGTGGGAACGTGCTTGCAACGGCCAGTGGTAGCAATAGTGGTAGTACCGCCAGTCTTAGCGCGACTCAGATCAGCGGTGCCGGAGGCAGGGGTTATGCGGGTGCCGATGGTGGTGCGGCGGCCGATTCGATTATGACTGATGCGCTGAGTGGATCGGCGGCGGGGCGTTTGAGCCTTACCCAGACCGCAACGGCGGGAGCCGGGGGCGACAGTTATGGTGGCATCGCCGGGAGAGCCGGTGATGCACTTTCTTCATTAAGGCTGGATAACTCGCTGGCCGGGGGTGAAGTTACCGCTACGGTGAATGCAACAGCCGGTGTGGGGGGGGCGGGATTCACTGGCAGTGATGCGGCAATGGGCGGGGCCGCGACAGCGGCCGTCAATCTCACAACCAATAGCCGTGCGAGCAACAGCCTGAGCGCTAACGCGACAGGTGGTGCTGGGGGCACGGCTCAGAATGGTGGCCGCGCGGGTGATGGCGGCAATGCCGGTTTTGGTGTGGATGCGGCAACGGTTTATGCTCAGTCTACAGGTGGAGGCGATGTCAACGTATTCGCCAACGCTACCGGGGGGGCGGGTGGCCGTGCCAGCGGGACAGGGAATGCCGGTAACGGTGCTAGCGTTATTATTAATAATTCGGTGGATGGGGATACTGAGGGTGGCTTAAGGCTGACGCAAACAGCGATCGGGGGAGCGGCGGGTACGGTTGATGATGGTGTCAGTGGTCAGGCTGGTAGCGCCAGCAGTCGTTTAACAAAAACGATTACTAGTAGTCGCAGTAGTTATTTGATGCTGAATGCCACGGCCACCGGTGGCGATGGCGGTGTGCGCACCTCCAGCGTCGGCACAGCTTCCAGCGGAGCCAATGCCGAGGTGCAGGTTGGTGGCTGGAGTGATGTGGGTGTTGTGAGCATCCGTGGCGAGGCACGAGCGGGTGATGGTGGTCATGCCTATGCCGGGGCGGATGCGGGTGCCGGTGCCAATGCCAGCAGTATCGCTAGCGGTATTAGCATTAACGATGATCAGAGCATTTATGTTGATGGGATTGCCCTGGCGGGTATTGGCGGGACAGTGTATGACAGTGTCGGAGGTCGTGCGGGTGATGGTGGGAGTGCCAGTAGTCGCTCCATGGCGACGGCGGCAGCTAACAGTGCGGTGACGGTGAGAGATCGGGCTACCGGCCGCTCAGGCGGTGGTATTGCTCGTGGCACAGGCAGTGGTGGCACCGGAGGGGCGGCCAGCTCGGAGGCCCTGGCCAGTAATGCAGGTTTGCAGGTGCTGGTATCCCAGGCCCATGCTTCTGGCGGTAGCGGGGGGATTGGTCGAGGTACGGGTGAAACCGGTGGGGCGGGGGCGATAGCAACGGCAACGGCCTATGGCAGCAATACCGGTGGGGCGGCGGAGGTGTCTGCAAGGCAGTTTGGTGGTTTCGGTGGTACGGGGTATGCAGGAGCGGATGGCGGTGCGGGAGCAGATTCAAATATGGTTGATGCCCTCAGCGGCTCGGCCAGTGGTGACTTAAGTTTGACCCAGCAGGCCCTGGCGGGCACTGGAGGCAGCAGTTATGGGGGAACGGCCGGGGTTGCGGGGGATGCCCTGTCCTCGCTGGTACTGGATAATTCCCTTGCTGGCGACATCAGTGGCACGCTTGAGGCGAAAGGTGGCGCAGGCGGTGCCGGTTTTAGCGGCAGTGATGGTAGCGATGGGGGCAGCGCAGTTGCGGCAATGAATCTGCTTGCTCGCAGTACCCGTCGCGACACTATAAGTGCAACGGTGACCGCTATTGGTGGGGCTGGCGGGGCAGTAGAAGACAGTGGTAGCGCCGGTAATGGCGGAGGCGCTTTCCTCGGTGCGGGACGGCTGCGGGTGAATGGCCAGTCTAATGGCGGTGGAGACGTGATGGTCTCCGGCAGTGTAAACGGCGGAGCCGGCGGCAGTGCCGGTGGTGTCGGCAATGCCGGCAACGGTGCCAGCGTCAGTCTTTATAATGCGGTCGATGGTAATACCTCCGGCAGCCTGAGCCTGACTCAAACGGCCAATGGTGGTGCGGCGGGTACCGTTTATGATGGTGCAAACGGGCTTGCGGGTGATGCCAGCAGTACATTAAACCGGGCCAGTATTAGTCGCCGCGCTCTGAGCCTGAATGTTTTGGCAAACGGTGGTGAAGGTGGCTTGCGGAGATCCAGCACGGGGACAGCATCCGGCGGTGGCAGTGCCAGTGTGACAGTGATTGGCAGTAACGATGCCGGGGTGGTGAATGTTGTCGGTAAGGCGACAGGCGGTGCCGGTGGTGCAGGCTTTGGTCGTGCGAATGCTGGTGGCGGCGGTAATGCAACAAATTCAGTCAGTGGTAGCAGCAGTGGTAATGGCCAGACGATCACGGTGACAGGCTCGGCGATCGGGGGCGATGGTGGGCAGATTGCTTATCGCTTAGACGGTAGTGAGGGTGTGTCTGGTAGGGGTGGCAACGCCAGTAGCGAGTCAATAGCGACCGCGACGGGAAGCAGTGAAGTTAATGTGAGCGACGTTGCCAGTGGGGGACGTGGGGGGCTGATTAGTATTTATGCTGGTATTGGCTCGGGTGGCGATGGGGGTTCGGCTAGCTCGATGGCCGTGGGTTCAACCGCAGGTGTGCAGACAGCCTCTGTGAATGCTACCGCAACGGGTGGAGAGGGTGAGCCTGCGCGTAGAAGCGGTACTGACGGTCAGGGCGGTGCTGCATTGGCGCGCGCACAAAGTACCGGCAACGGTGTGGCGCAGGCAACGGCCATCGCCATCGGTGGGCGCGGAGCAGGATCGGCGAGAAGCGGTCGCGCAGATGCTTCTGCACAGGCAAGCGGCGGCAGTGGCTATGCTCGTGCTAACGCCCGCTCAGGTAATAACACGGATCGCAATTATGCTGCGGCTTTTGCCAATGCTGAGATTGCGGAGAATCTTTTTATCGGGCTGACCGCGAGCAGCCGCGCTGAGGCCAGTTCCAGTATTGGTATGGCCGTACCGGTGCGAAGTCAGGCGAGTAGCGCGACAGCGGCCTTTGCCACCTTGTTACCCGATGCAGCAGATGCCAGCGCAGCAATGGCAGGAAAGGCAACCGTTGAAGCTGAAGTTTCAAGTGATAATGCGTTAGCGCTGGGCTTGTTAGGCAGTGCTTATTCAGGCAATAGCAGCAGCCTGTTATTCAGCAGTTATGTTGATTTCAATATTGATATGAACGGCATGAATGAAACCAACCTGCTGGTTGGGTTGCTTGATCCACAGGCATCCAGAGGACACGGGTTTGATAGTCTGCGTTTTCGGGTCAGGCTTGAAGATACATGGGTAACGGATTTGAGCTTCACCGATCTGAGTTCGGCGAGAGCTTATTTCAATGACAATGTTTTGGACTATGGTCTCTGGGGGGATCTGATTAGCACTGATAATGTGCTGGATATTGGTTTTTATTTCGATATGAATGAGCAACACCTGGGGCAGGACTTCAATACTAATTTCATTGTTGCGACCTCGGCAGTACCAGTACCCGCTGCGGTCTGGTTGTTTGCATCAGGTTTAATTGGCATAGCGGGCTTAGCTCGACGCAAACAGGCTTAAAGGCTAAATTATTATTAACTGTAGAAAAAGGCGGCTTTTTAGTCGCTTTTTTTAAGTAATTATTTAATATAAATTACTTTATAGAGAAATGAAATGAATAATATATATTATTCAGTCCTTGGGCTTTTCCTCTATTGTTTTACCCCTTACGCAAATGCAAATCTAATACAGAATAGTAGTTTTGAATTCGGTGATCCGTTTATATCAAATTCTGCCGCAGGTGTGATGACCATTTTTTGCTCTTTTCCCTCTGGGATAAGTTTTTATTATTCAGAAATTCATACTATCAAATTCACCCTGACCCATGATCTCGATACTCACCCTGTTCGGTAGACAGGCGTTGAAGTCGCCGCTGTGGCTGAGCCAGCCTTTGTGGATGCAAACTTTGGCGGCACAGGGGGAATCGGTAAAGCGTATTTTGCCGTCTTTAATTTGTAGCCTGCTTGTTCCCTGTGTTCCTTCGACTGCGATGTCCCGATCTTTGGTGAGCGAGAGCTCTTCTATTAAGGTTTCGTCGTGAAAAATTTGAACCCGTGCACCGGCGCTTATTGGCTGCCAGTAATGCAGATAGACAAAGGGCAGGGCGATAATCGCGATGACTAGCAGAATAATATCGGCGCGGGTCATCAGGGTGTAATTATCAGCGGCTTGTTTTCAGTGTCGATTAAGTTGATGCGTTTCGCCATGGCCGGGGTCATGATGATGCGGCCATTTTTATCCACCAGCATCACATAGCGTAACTGCATTTTCCTGGCGATGGCCTGCCAGCCATCTGGCCCGGCGATGAACAGCGCGGTGGCGGCGGCATCGGCGGTGGCGGCATCCTTATGAATGACGGTGACCGAGGTGGTTTGATCCGCCGGGTAGCCGCTGCGGGGATCAATGATGTGATGATAGCGTCGACCTTCGTATTCGTAAAAACGCTCGTAATCACCGGAAGTAAAAACACTCTCGCCATCGTTGACCTCCAGTGCAGCTAGCACTGTGTTCTCATCTTTCGGACGCGGGTGACGAATGCCAATACGCCAGGGGCGATCGCCGTGACTCCCGATGACCTTGAGATCACCGCCGGCATTGATGACAGCGTTATTAATGCCCTGACTGCGCAGATAGTCGATGATGCGATCGATGGCCAGCCCCTTGCCCATGGCACCGAAATCCAGTTGTACCGCCGGGTTGAGACTGCGCATACGCAGGCCGTCGAACTCGATATCGGCCATGCGCGGATGGTGCGCCAGTAGTTGATCGATAGCGGCTTTTGACGGTGGTGGGCCGCTGGGGGGATCGTTCTGATGATAGCCCCATAAGGCGATCAGTTTACCGATGGCCGGGTTGAACAGGTTATCAGTGAGCGCCGCAAGTTCACGACCTTTTTCGATTACTGGTATCACCGAGGGATTTGCTGAGAACCAGCCGCCGGTGGCCAGCAGGGCATTGGTGCGCCCTAGTGGCCCCTGTTTCCAGGGGTGCCAGACTTCATGCATAAAATCCAGATCCAGACGGATTTGAGCAAAGCTTTTTTGTGCCAGTGCCGGGTCGATATCGCGCAGGGTGATGTTGACCAGGGTGCCAAATACCAGCTGGGTTTGTTTGTATTCACGCGGTGCCTGCTGGCAGGCGGACGACGACAGAATAAGAATTAAAATCAGGAAAGACAGAAACCGGTGCGATAGACTCATAGCCTCTGAGTTTACCGGTTTTGCAGGCGTTGTTCGATAACATCCATCAGCATGGCACTGATATTGAGTTGGTAAAGTTCGTCCAGTTCACGAATACAGGTGGGACTGGTGACGTTGATCTCGGTGAGGTAGTCACCGATCACATCCAGGCCGACAAAAATCAGTCCGCGTTTTTTAAGCTCGGGGGCGACCTGTGCGCAAATCCAGCGATCTTGCTCGCTGAGTTCGACCCCTTTGCCGATACCGCCCACCGCAAGGTTGCCCCGGGTTTCGCCGTGTTGAGGAATACGTGCGAGGGCATAGGGCACAGGTTCACCATCGATCAGTAAAATTCGTTTGTCACCCTCGCTGATTTCCGGGATAAACTTTTGTGCCATGCATAGACGCTGGCCGTGGCGGGTCAGGGTTTCGATAATCACGCCGATATTAGGACTGTCCTGTTGCACCCGGAAAATTGATGCGCCGCCCATGCCATCCAGCGGTTTAAGAATAATATCGCCATGCTCGGCAAGAAACCCCCGTATTCCCTGTGCCTGGGCAGATACCAACATGGGTGCGGTGCACTGAGGAAAATAGGCAGTAAATAATTTTTCATTGGCATCGCGCAGGCTTTGGGCGCGATTGACCACCAGTACGCCCTCGGCTTCGGCCAGCTCCAGCAAATAGGTGCTGAATATATAATCCATGTCGAAGGGCGGATCTTTGCGCATCAGTAGCACGTCCAGCTCGGCGAGTGGCCGCGCACAAACCTCGGCGAGCGTAAACCAGTTGTCGCCGGCATTTTCAGGATCGGCGCTGAGAGTCAACTTGCGGGTAGTGGCCCAAGGCTGATTTTGCGACAGAGATAAATCTGTCTGCTCCATATAATAGAGTTCCCAGCCACGCTGCCGGGCTTCCAGTAGCATGGCGAGTGAGCTGTCTTTTTTCAGGTTAATGGAGCCAATCGGATCCATGATAACGCCGAGTTTAATGGGGCGGCTGGGCACGGGATCAATCCTGTCTGATTTACTTATTGAGGTATTCGGTATGTTCCCGCGCGGCTGCCAGCAGTGCCAGACGGGCAATCACGCCATAGGCGTAAAAGCGGTTGGGCCCGGCATCAGGGGACTTGTTGCAGTCCGGTACGTTGCAAGTTTCCGCGAAGGCCAGGGGTTCGAAGTGCATACCCGGCGCATTGAGATTTTCATTGATGCCCCTACCGGTATGCACGCGATAAAAGCCACCGACCACGAAGTGATCCACCATATAAACTACCGGCTCGGCTACTGACTGTTCATCGCCCCAGGTTTCAAATGTGTAAACTCCTTCCTGAATAATAACGTCGGTGACGCTTTGGCCGCCTTTGCTTTTAGCCATGCGGGTACGCTGCTTGCGGTTAAGCTCTCGGACTTCATCCCCGTTGTGGATGGTCATGATGCCCATTCCATAGGTACCTGAGTCGGCCTTGACGATGACAAACGGCGGTTTGTCGATGTGGTATTCGTCATATTTTTTCTGGATATCCTTGAGCATGCGATCAACATTACTGGCCAGGCAATCTTCGCCCTCCCGTTTCATGAAGTCGAGTTTGCCGCAGTTGCAGAACATCGGCGTGATCAACCAGGGGTCGAGTTTGATTAACTCGGCAAACTCTTTCGTTGCCCGATGGTATTCGGTGAAATGATCAGATTTCAAACGATCACTCCAGCCCAGTTCTAATGGTGGCAGGATCATTTGATCAATATTTTCCAGAATTTCTGGTCGGCCTGAGGACAAATCGTTATTTAATAACACTAAACAGGGCTCATAATCCTCGATGTAAACTTTGTTGCCATGTCGTTGGATGGGCTCGAGCAATAATTTCTGGCCGGAGGGCAGCTTAATGGTCAATTTTTCCTCAAGTTCAGGTAATAATGAACCGATACGTATTTCAAACCCAGCTTTTGTAATGATTTCCTGCAAAGCGGCAATGCTCTCCAGATAATGCTGGTTGCGGGTATGATTTTCGGGGACTAGCAGGATTCGCACGGCTTTTGGACAAATACGCTCGAACACTGACTGCACCGCCTGGATGCTTAGGGTCATAAACGCCGGGTTGAGGTTATTAAAACCGGCGGGAAACAGATTGGTGTCCACCGGGGCGAGCTTGAAACCGGAATTACGCAGGTCAACCGAGGTGTAAAAAGGCGCCGGAGTTTCTAGCCATTGTTGCCGAAACCAGGTTTCAATTTCAGCCTGATGCTCAAGCAGCTGACTTTCAATATCATGCAATGGCCCGGATAAGGCGGTTGTCAAATGTGGGACAGCATGGAGATGTTCAATACTCATGTCGAATAATTTTGACCGTAATAAAAATGCGTGTACTAAAAGTAGCCGGTATGCAAACAGGTTTATACCGGAAAGTGATTTGCCTTATACAGGCATTACTCAAGTATATGACTATGCCAGAGAATTCGGGTTGGGTAAATATCCGGATTAAATTGATTATAAATCAGACTGGGTTTTGTTAATGTAGTCACAGTAAAATAAAGAGCGAATATAGATACTTATGGACTGTTTTTAAAAACTGTGTTAAAAATCCAATTGGAAAGATTCTGGCTTTCAATATTCATGTTACAAGGTCAAATACAGAAATTTTCAAAGTGAAAAACAGGTGGTAGTGGTGCTAGCAGAGAAGCGGATGGAAGATATATATCAGGGTTTAAAAGTGATGGTGATTGACGATAGCAAAACCATTCGTCGTACCGCTGAAACGCTGTTAAAAAAAGTGGGCTGTGAGGTCGTGACGGCTTCTGATGGTTTCGAAGCGTTATCTAAAATAGCAGACAATCAGCCTGAGATAATATTTATTGATATTATGATGCCGCGTCTTGATGGCTATCAGACAACGGCATTAATCAAAAATAATAAACGATTCAAAAAAACCCCGGTGGTAATGTTGTCCAGTAAGGATGGCCTGTTTGATCGGGCGCGTGGGCGAATAGTGGGTTCGGAACAGTATTTAACCAAACCTTTTACGAAAGAAGAATTGCTCAGTGCAATAAAGGATTTGGTGCTTGACTAAAATCTGAAATTAGCCCGTCAGACACATAGAAATTTTGGGCAGCTTTGCCAGCAGTAATTTGCATAGGTGAAGTTTTAAAGGAGGCATAATGGCTCGTATCTTAATTGTTGATGATTCCCCGACTGAAGTGCATGTTCTTAGAACCATGCTTGAGAAGCATAGTTATGAGGTGGATTCTGTCGATAACGCTGAAGCAGGTATTGCGCGGGCTAAAGAGTCCATGCCAGACGTGATTTTGATGGACGTTGTGATGCCTGGTATGAATGGTTTTCAGGCAACTCGGGCGATTAACCGGGATCCGGAAACTCAGGCAATTCCGGTGATTATTGTAACCACCAAAGATCAGGAAACTGATCGGGTCTGGGGTTTGCGGCAGGGCGCAAAAGATTATATTACCAAGCCAGTTATCGAAGATGATTTACTGCAGAAAATTAATAAGGCACTGGCAGAGTAAAATAAATGGCAGATTCAGGTGTCGAAGTTTTTGCTTTACTGCGTACAATTGAATCGCGCAGTCGCCAAAAAGCATTAGGCTTACCGCAGCAGCTTGAGATCAGGCAAACCAAAACAGGGATTGGTTTTCTACTACAGGGTACCTCATTGCTTGTGGCAACGGATGAGGTTTCAGAAATTCTACCTTACCCGCCGCTAACAAAAATTCCCGGCACAGTAAGCTGGGTAAAAGGTGTGGCGAATATTCGTGGCACCCTGATTCCCATTATCGATCTACTGGGATTTACAATAGATGAAATGGCGCAAGTGAACCGAAAAAGTCGGGTGCTGGTGATGCATAATGGCGATTTTGTAAGTGGCTTATTGGTCACTGAAGTCCTGGGTTTACGACACTTTCAAGAAGAAGAAAAAACAACTGATTTACCTCCTGCGGCAACACGCTTACAAAGCTTGTTAGTGGGGGGGTATCAGCAGGGAGATCAACACTGGGGTGTTTTCAGCACTCACCAGCTGGCAGCAATGCCGGAATTTATTAATGTTGCGATAAGCTAAGCTCTAAATTTAGAGCGTGAGTGAGTGACGAATAAAAATATTGTGCAGTTCAATTTTTCTTAAAATTTTTAAAAATTCAGGTTGAAAATAATGAAGTCTCAATTCAATTGTAAGGATTCAATGGCGGGAGAGAAGTCATGAAGCAGAATGTTGGCCAGATAGCGGGTATACCAGTAGTCAGGATGATGGCGTATTTTGTAATACTGTTGATTGCTGCTATTACCGGGCTGGGGATTGTAATTAACAAGGTTTCGAATCAGGAAGCCGCTGATCGTGAATACATCAGTCGCATCGGTGATCAAAAAGTGTTGGCGCAGGAAATTGCCAAGCTGGCTAACCAGGCCGCACAAGGTGAACTCAGCGCCTTTTCTTTATTGCAGCAACGCAGCAACCGCTTTGATGAAATTCTGAACTGGCAGGTGAAGCGCACACCGTCAGAGTTGACTGGTAGCATGGATGAACTGAAAACTTTTTGGGTGAAGTATCAAAAAGATGTGGCCGTGATTTTGCAACGACGTGAAGTTGTTTCCACTATGCGGGAGCATATTCAGAAAATTAATGAACAAATTCCAACGCTGCTGGCCCTGTCGGATGAAGTTGTGAACGACATGGTGGAAAAAGGCGCGAGCCCTGAGCAAATTTATATTGCCACTCGCCAGCTGATGTTAACTCAGCGTATCTCGGGTAATGTTAACCGTGTTCTTTCCGGGGGAGCCGATGCGGTGACCGCCGCCGATCGCTTTGGTCGTGATGCCGCTTTATTTGGCCGGGTTATTGAAGATATGTTACGCGGTAACCGGAACATGAGAATTCACCGCATTAAAGAACCCAGTACCCGCGCTAAACTGGTGAAAGTGCAAAAACTGTTTCGCTCTATTCGTAGTCAGGTTGGCGGTATCCTCGAACGATCTCCCGAAATGTTTCAGGTTTCAGGAGCTTCTGAAGGGATTTTAAGTATGAGTGAACTGCTACCGCAGAAAATTCAGAAATTGCAGGATGTCTATCAAGTTCATATTAGCAAACGCGTCACCACGCTCTGGATTAATGCACAGGCAGCAGCGGTTGTGCTGATTATTATTGCCCTGGCCTGGTTGTACCGTAAAGATTCTCAGCGTCGTCTCACTGAAATCGCCGAGCAGAGTCAGCTGGTGGAAGAAATGAACACCAATAATCAGGAAGCGATTTTACGGCTGCTGGATGAGATGGGTGATCTTGCTGATGGTGATTTAACCGTGCAGGCCTCGGTAACCGAAGACATTACCGGCGCGATTGCGGATTCTATTAACTATGCGATTGATGCTTTGCGTAAGTTGGTTTCGGCCATTAATGAAACCACGCAACAGGTCTCTTCGGCAGCACAGCAATCGCAGGCCACTGCCATGCATCTTGCCGAGGCCAGTGATCACCAGGCCCAGCAAATTATGGCCGCGAGTACGGCGATTAATGAAATGGCGGTCTCGATTGAAGAGGTTTCGAATAATGCCGGTGAGCTGGCGGAAGAAGCCAGTCGTTCAGTGCAAATTGCCGGGCAGGGTTCAGAAGCGGTGCAGCGTAATATCAACGGCATGGATACCATTCGTGGTCAGATCCAGGAAACCTCCAAGCGTATTAAACGACTGGGTGAATCTTCACAGGAGATTGGCGACATCGTTGAGTTGATTAATGACATTGCGGAGCAGACCAATATTTTGGCCTTGAATGCCGCGATTCAGGCGGCCATGGCCGGTGATGCTGGTCGAGGCTTTGCGGTGGTTGCCGATGAAGTGCAACGACTTGCTGAACGCTCGGCCGATGCAACCCGACAAATTGAAACCCTGGTGAAAGCGATTCAGTCGGATACCAAAGAAGCGGTAGCTTCGATGGAACAAAGTACATCAGAGGTGGTATCCGGTGCACGTTTGGCGCAGGATGCTGGCGGGGCTCTGGAAGCGATTGAAACCGTGTCCAAGCATCTGGCGGATCTGATTTCAAATATTTCAGAATCGGCACGTCAACAGGCGGGTGCCGCAACCAATATTTCAGATACCATGAACGTGATTCAGGAAATTACAACTCAAACATCAGCCGGTACTAATGAGACCGCCGCATCGATTGGTAATTTATCCGAGTTAGCGAATGAGCTGCGTCATTCAGTTGCGGGTTTCCGTTTGCCTCCGGCCTAAGGGTCGGCTGGAGTTTCAGCCGTGATGACTGCAGAGGATCACAATTCAGATAAAACCCTGTGGCGCTATCGTGCACCCGCACAAATGGATCAGGTGCAACTGGCAATGTGGACTGAGTTGCTGGAGAAACGTACAGGTATTTCACTGGCCGAAAACCGTAAATCTTTTTTGCTGACCAGTTTAAGCACGCGTATGCGTGAACTGGGCTATGATTGCTATGATGATTATTTTAAGTTTTTGATAGATGGACGGCGGGGAGCGGTTGAGTGGGAAATTCTGGTCGATCGTCTGACGGTACATGAAAGCCGTTTTTATCGTGATGAACGAGCTCTGGCGTTGGTCAGAGATAAGTTTTTACCTGAGCAATGCAATACTACGGACACGGCAGAACAAAAGAACATAAATATATGGAGCCTGGGCTGCGCAACGGGCGAAGAAGCCTATTCATTGGCGATGTTGGTTGATGGCTTCATGCAAAGAAATAATCAAAATTGTTACTACAGTATTACGGCCTCAGATATAAGTTCAGCAGCCTTATCGACTGCGCGTGAGGGGAGCTACCACATCAACCGGCTGAAAAATATTCCAACCAATTTACTTAATCTGTTTTTCAAGCGCACAGATGAAAATCATTATCAGATCAGTGAAAAATTGCGTGAGCGGGTTTGCTTTGCACGGATGAATATACTGCATTTATCCCGCGTTAAACTAGGGATGATGGATCTTATTTATTGCCAGAATGTGCTGATTTATTTTAAACGTCGTTATCGCAAAATGATCCTGGATCATCTGGTCAAACATTTACGCCCCGGTGGCCTTCTGATTCTCGGGGCCGGGGAGATTTCTGCCTGGAAGCATAAAGATATGGAAGTTGTTAATTATACGGGCACCCTGGCTTTTAAACGCATCGGTGAGGAAAACCAGTGATGAGTAGTGATAACGAACTGGATCTCAATACTCTAATTTGGGTTAAATCAGAAATTGATGAAACTTTAAATCAGGCGCGTAAGGCACTGGAAATCTTCACTGAAGACGAAAGCGATATTTCACAGATTCAGTTTTGCCTTAACTACCTGCATCAGGTTCGCGGAACTTTGCAAATGGTAGAGCTGTATGGCTCAGCCATGGCGGCGGAAGAAGTTGAAAATTTGGTTCAGGCTCTGATTGATAATAAAGTATCAAATCGCAACGAGGCCTATGAAGTTCTGATTCGCGGCATTCTGCAATTACCGGATTATCTGGAGCATTTGCTGGAAGGTAATGCGGACACGCCTATGTTGTTGCTGCCGCTGCTCAATGATTTACGTGCGGCGCGTGGTGCCCCGCTTTTATCTGAAAACGCGCTATTCACACCAGACTTAACTATTGCCGCACCTCTGCCTGAAAGTCTTAGCGGCAATTTTTCCGATACCTTGCGTAGACTTCGCTACCATTATCATTTGGGTCTACTTAGTTGGTTCCGCAATAAAGATGACCGCTCGGGTTTGCAGCGAATTGCTGAGGTTCTTGAGGAGTTAAGAAAATGTGCGTCTGAACAGGAGATCAGCCGGCTACTCTGGGTTGCTGATGGACTGGTAGAAAGCCTTGTTGATGCCGGACTGGATAGTAGTATTTCAGTGAAGTTGTTACTTGGACAACTGGATCGTCAATTTAAAAAAATCCTCGATCGGGGTGAGCATGCACTGAACGTTGAGCCGCCTTTAGAATTACTTAAGAATATTCTGTATTACGTGGCCACCTCACGCAGTCGTGGTGAATTAACAGATGAAGTGAAGCTGGCGTTTAAGCTGGATGAAATCCTGCCTGATATGGGTTCACTGGAACAGGCGCGTGCCGATATGGCAGCACCTAATGCGGCACTTATGTCTACCGTCTCTTCGGTACTGATGGAAGATCTGCTTAAGGTTAAAGATAATCTTGATTTGTTTGTGCGTGCCGATGAACGGGACATCACGAAACTTCAACCATTGAAAGAAACTCTGTCACAAATGGCGGATACGCTGGGCATGCTTGGTCTGGGAATACAGCGGGAAAGTGTACAGGCGCAGATTGAAACAATATCAACCATGCAGACTGATAAGAGTGCCGTCAATGATGACAGTCTGATGGACATGGCGGGAGCCATGCTCGATCTTGAAAATTCATTGAATGAAATTAACGCGGCACGCACAGAAAACATCAGAACGGAGAAAGGTGATGATGTAAGTAGTCATTTGATGCAGGATGCCGAGCAGCTGAAATTATTGAAGATGGTGGTTAAGGAAGCCAAGCTTGAACTGGATCAGGTTAAAGATGCGATCAACCTGTTCAGCAAAAATCCATCTAATCATTCAGTGCTTGAAATTGTGCCTTCAGCCCTGGATCGTATCAAAGGTGGCATATCAATCCTGAGTCTGGATCGCGCGGCGAATCTGTTACAGGGTTGTATCGTCTACATTCGTGAAAACCTGCTCAAGACAACATACATCCCTGAAGCCGATACCTTAGACAGTCTTGCCGATGCGATTAGCAGTATTGAGTATTATCTTGAATCTCTGGCCGGCAAGTGGGGTCAGCCTGATGCTATTCTTGACGTGGCGGAATACAGCCTGAAGCAATTACAAGGTGAAGATAATAGTAAAGAAAATGATGAGCTAGTGACACTTTCAGGTATTCAACAGCCTGAACAGGATGAACTGGCTGCTGAGAAAGCGACAGCATCACAAACAGAACAGAGTGACGACACACTGATTGACCTATCAGTCTCTGAAAATGATGAGATTGATATCAATGATCAAACTATCACTGAAACCATTGATATATCACTTGAAGATTATGAAGAAGAGTCGCTGCATGATTTGTCTTTGGCAGATTTACCGCAACCTGATTTTAATAAAGTTGAAGATGAGCTAGTAGAAGATGAACTTAATGGTGAATCTCTGCATACGTTGACCCTGGATATAGAAGGGTTTGATAATGAAACAGATGCGGTTATTGATGAAGATAATGCGGAAATAAATTCAGTTAAGGTTGAGAGTGTTTTTCCTGAGACAGAGGAAGTTCAGGAAAGAGAACCGGCCAATATTGATGAAATAACCGTCGCGGAATTAGAATTAGAGAACGAGCCGGAAGAAATTCAACCTGATCAGACTGCCACTGCTGCTCAAGCACCGACAGTTATGGAAGAAATCGATGAAGAAATTATCGAAATTTTTCTGGAAGAGGCGGAAGAAGTCTACGAACAAATTAGCGAACAACTGCCTAAATTACTTCAGAATCCAGATGATGAAGATACGCTTGCTGAGTTAAGACGCGCATTTCATACATTAAAAGGAAGTGGGCGTTTAGTGGGCGCAATCGATATCGGTGAATTTGCCTGGGCCTATGAAAATATGCTCAACCGGATAATGGATAAAACCATATCGGCTTCGGATAGCTTGTGTAATTTATTAGAACAAGCAAGGCAGGTCCTACCGAGCATGTATGAAATGTTTAAGCAGGGAACTAAGCCTGGCACTGACATTTCAACACTGATTGAACACGCCAACCTTATCAGTCAAGGCAAGCCGTTACCTGATGCATCTGAAATAGAAAATAGTGTAGAACCGGCTGTAGTCGGTGACATTGAAACTGCAGAGACGATCGATCCTGTTCTGCTGGATATTTATCGCAAGGAAGTGGAAGCTCATTTAGAGAGCCTGCAGAGCTATATTAATGGTTGGGAAAATGGCCGTCATCGTGAGCCTAATCAGGACTTAATACGCGCACTGCATACACTAACAGGTAGCTCACGAACAACCAATGTTGTCCCCATTGCCGAATTGTGTAGCCAGTTTGAGAATTATACAAATGAATTACTGCAGCTGAATGCACAGATGAATGCAGATGCCATCGAATTATTGAATGATTCGATTGACTATATCCGTATCGTAACGAATAGGCTTGATCAGGAAATGCCGGAGGAAGATGGCAATCAGCTTCTAGTATCACAGCTACAGATTTTATTCGAGAACATAGCTAGCGCCCCCAGAACTGCTGAGATGCGAGAGCAGGAACTGGCAACAGCAAACGATTCTGATGAGTTTGCCGGTGAACCGGAATATGATGAAGATCTGCTGGACATTTTCATCGAAGAGGGTGAAGAAATTCTGGATGCCAGTGATAGTACTTTACATCATTGGCAACAGAATCCGGATGATCAAAATGATATTGAAGCTATGCAACGTTATTTGCACACCCTTAAAGGGGGTGCACGTATGGCTGGAGTTAAACCGATTGGCGATTTGAGTCACAATATTGAGTCGATGCTGACCTTTGTTGCAGAAGAACGTCAGCAGGTATCGGATAATATGTTTGCAACCTTGCAGCGGGCACAGGATCGACTCGTGCAGATGCTTGAGCAGTTAAAGACACGGCAGAATATTCCGGAGGCTCAAGATATTATTGCAGAAGTGACGGCGCTGATTAATGACAAAACCAGTATGGTGGCAGCGGCAGAATTAGACGAAGTCGAAATAGAGTTGTCTGTTGATGACCATGCTATACAGACTGACATCCTTTCGAAAGAAGAAATAAATGTTGAAGGTGAAGCGCCGGGCATTGAGCACAGTGATGATTCTTCGGGAATAGAAATTGTCACTGAGGATGTTAACGTGTCTTCTGAAAATGAAGCCGTTATCGATACTCCTGAAGCAAGTGAAGATGCTCATGCATCCGAAGATGTCGATGCGATTGAAGAGGGCGAGGTAAGCGAAGAAGCCGATACTCACGAAGAAGCCGATATAGGTGAAGAGGCTGGGTTAACCGACGAAACAAATACAACGGAAACTTATCGAGCAGACAATGTGGTGGCTCTTGTAACCGAGACGGTGGTTGAAGCAACAAAACCGGCTTTGGTAACAGAAGATGAGGAAAAGGAAAAAGAACCGCCGCGTCAGGCAAGGCAGAAAGTTGCCGAGCAGATTCGAGTGAAAGCCGATCTGCTGGATGATCTGGTTAATTTTGCGGGTGAAGTTAGTATTTACCGCTCACGAATGGAACAGCAGAGTAATTCCTTTGGTACAAACTTGCAGGAGCTGGATGATACTGTTGCCCGTTTACGGGAGCAGTTACGTCAGTTCGAGATTGAAACTGAAACACAGATTCAATATCGACGTGAAGATGCGGCCACTAAAAACCTCGAAGATTTTGATCCATTAGAATTTGATCGATTTACACAGATGCAACATTTATCTCGGGCGATGCTGGAAAGTCTTAGCGATTTGGATAGCCTGCGCGGAATTCTTTCAAATATTAATCGAGAATCTGAAACCTTATTATTACAACAGTCCCGCGTTAATACCGAGTTACAGGAAGGCCTTATGCGAACCCGTCTGGTGCCGTTTACCGGGCACGCTCCCAGACTGCGGCGAATTGTGCGACAGACCAGTGATGAACTAGGCAAAAAAGTTAAGCTTGAACTGGAAGGGTTGGACAACGAGCTTGATCGCACCGTGATGGATAAAATTATTCCATCGCTGGAACATATGCTGCGAAATGCCGTCGCACATGGCATCGAGTTGCCCGAAGTCAGACTGGAACATAGTAAACCCGAGACAGGAATGGTTAAACTTTCATTTAATCGTGAAGGTTCAGATATTATTATCAGCATTACTGATGATGGGGCCGGCCTGGATTATGTGGCAATTAAAAATAAAGCCATTGAAAATGGGCAGCTCAGCCCTGATGCCAACATTAACAAAGATATTGTGCAGACTTTAATCATGGAGTCTGGTTTTAGTACGGCCGAGGAAGTCTCACAGATATCCGGACGTGGTGTGGGCATGGATGTCGTCAATACCGCGATTAAACAAATGGGTGGGCTGGTGGACATTGAATCAGAGTCGGGACAGGGAACTCGCTTTATTATTAGCTTGCCGCTAACCCTGGCCATATCTCGTGCCTTGATGGTAAATGTTGCCGATGAAACTTTTGCTTTACCTTTGTTAAGTGTTCAAGGTGTGGAGCGAATATCGGTGCTTGAAACTAAGGCTTTAATGGAAGAAGAAAAGCCGGTTTATGAATGGTTGGGTGAAGAGTTTCGGTTTATGAATCTCGGTCATTTGATGGGCATGCAATATGATTTTGTTGCAGATGATGAGCAGATGCTTCCCCTGTTGATGGTGCGAAGTGGCGATTATCGAGCTGCGGTTCTGGTAGATGGGTTACTGGGTACCCGTGAAGTTGTTGTCAAACCTGTGGGGCCGCAGTTGAGCTCTCTGCGGGGAGTCTCTGGAGCCACAATCATGGGTGATGGTAGTGTGGTTTTAGTGCTGGATTTAGGGCTTCTAATTCATCGCACTATCACAAAAGAAATGATGGAAACAGCACAGCCGAAGGTTAAGGAAGTGAAACGTCTGACGGTAATGGTGGTTGATGATTCTATCACCGTCCGTAAAGTAACAAGTCGGCTACTGGAACGAAATGATTATAATGTTATTTTAGCAAAAGATGGCGTTGATGCTTTAGGACAATTGATGGAAGCACGTCCTGATGTAATATTGTTGGATATTGAAATGCCTCGTATGGATGGCTTTGAATTAGCGACTAATATGCGCAATGATCAAGACCTAAAAGAGATACCCATCATCATGATTACCTCGCGCACGGGTGACAAGCATCGCAGACGGGCGTTTAGCATCGGTGTGAACGGGTACATGGGTAAGCCGTTTAGTGAGGATGAATTGCTGGAAAACATTCGCCAACTAACCGAGAAGTAAACAGCTATTTAAACCATGCCAAGCAACAAGGAACTGGATAATATTCATATTGCGGTGGCATCAGGCTCCATTCAGCATCGCCGCTATTTACAAAAAATGATGCAGGGAATTGGCCTCAGTATTGTTATAAGCGAACCTTTAAGCGAACGGTTTTTTCGCAAGCTGGAACACGTATCGCCTGATGTCATTTTGCTGGACATTGATGAGAGCACCCATGATGATTCAGGCTTACTGGATCGATTGTTGGATGATGTAAATATCCCGATCATCTTTAATGATGTATCGGCACTGACGCACAATCATCAGGGTGAACAATCAAGGTGGTATGCCAAGTTGTTACTAAAGATTGCAGAGCTTACTGGACGGCCTGAGTGGGAAGCGCTGGACGTGAGCAAAGTACTGGCCGCGAGTGTTCCGGGTAGGTTAACTAAAGTAAGGCCGGTAAATGTGCCGATGGATATCGCCAGGAATGTGTGGTTACTGGGCGCATCTTTAGGTGGCCCGGAAATGCTCAAACATTTTTTGCTGGCGGTTCCGGATGATTTGCCGGTTGCCTTTGTTTTAGCGCAACATCTTGGTGAAAGTTTCATGGCCTTATTGGCTGAGCAGCTGGATAGAATGACTTCATTCAGTGTGATGCAGGCAGAAGAAGGCCATGTTTTGTGCCACAAGGAAGTCGTCATTGTGCCGGTGGACAGGCAGCTTATAGTTGACCCTATTGGGGCAATTGAATTACTGCCGATTAATAAGCCCACGCGTTATTCGCCGTCAATTGATTTAGTTGCCGCCGATATTGCATTACGTTATGCGAATAAGGCAGGGATGATTATATTTAGTGGTATGGGTGATGATGCGGCACTGGGTGCGAAAAAGATGAAAGAACTGGGCGGGCAGGTTTGGGCACAGGAGCCGGAATCTTGTGTGATCAGCGCCATGCCCGATAACCTGCGTCTCCGAGGTCTGGTTAATGTCTCGGCTACGCCGGTGAAAATGGCAGAAATGCTGAGCACCTACTATTCTTCCGAGAGAAGATGATATTTGAGTTTAACCAACTCCGTACAACAGAATGTAGACATTCAGGTAAATAGTATGGCTGATCTAAGTAGCAAGGGTTCACGTAAAAATTTATCAACAGTACATAGTAAGGATACCTTGCACTGTTTATTGATTGGTCTTCAGCAGGTCAATATATTATTGCCTAATACTGCCGTAGCTGAAGTGATTGCCTACACTCTTCCAGAGGCTATTGAAAATGTACCGGAGTGGTTTTTGGGGAATATCATCTGGCGTGAGGAAAAGATTCCACTTTTATCTTTTGAGCTGCTTAGCGGGAAAGGCTCGCAGGAACATACCGTAAGTCGAATTGCAGTATTAAATACACTTGACGGCAATCCACAACTTCCATATATCGCAATATTGATTGATGGTATTCCTCAGTTACGCTTGATTCAGGAATCAAATATCGTGGTGACCGAAGATGATAGTGGGAATGATGTGGTTGCCGCTTCGATTGATTTGCTTGGTGAGACCGTGCTGATTCCTGACATTGATGGCCTGGAACAGCGCCTGCGTAACTTAGCGAGTATTTAGATCACCCCATAAAGTCTGCAATGCAGTTAGCCCGGCCACTACGGCCGTTTCTGTGCGTAGTATGCGTGGGCCAAGGCTTATCGCTTTAAATTCAATGTTCATTGCCAGTTTAATTTCTTCACTAGAAAAACCACCTTCCGGGCCAATGGCCAGACGCAGTTGTTGTGGTTCGGCTTGAATTTGTGCAAGTGAGTGTTCGGCCTGTGGTGCGAGTATGAGGTTGATACCTGTGTTTTCTAATTCGATCCAGTGAGAGAAATCGATAGGTGTATGTAATTGGGTCAGCTGGTTGCGTCCACATTGTTCTGTCGCACTGATAATAACCCCTTGCCAGTGACGCAGGCGATTTTCAATTCTCTTCTCATCAAGCTTGATCACGCAATGTTGGCTGAACAGTGGCGTGATTTCGTTAACCCCCAGTTCGACGGCTTTTTGTATGGCATAGTCCATTCGCTCGCCCTTGGAAATACCAAGGCCAAGATGAATCGCAAGAGGGGATTCTCGCAGAGGACGGTGGCTATCTCCCAGTAATATGCTTGCCCGGCGCTTTTCAGCTCTATTCAGCTCAGCCGAGTATTCTAATCCATCACCATTAAATATAGTCAGCGCCGCTCCTGATTTGAGTCGCAAGACCTGGAGCACATATTGACGGGCGCGATCGTCCAGCTCAACCTCGGTGTTACTGGCAAGGGGGAGGGGCAGATAGATACGGGAGAGGCGCATAGAGTCAGTGACAAGTGATGAGTGACAAGTGACGAGGAAAGGCGGGGAGAGTGTTAGTATTAAGCATGATTGTTATAGTTGTTTGTATTGTTGAAGTGTAAAGTGATAAGGCAAATGTTTGAATTTTGTCACTCGTCACTCGCCCCCTGCTCCGTGGCAATCTCAATCCCCTCGATTGCCACTTTCGCCATCAGTTCGATTTCATTTTCAGTAATCACATACGGCGGCATAAAATAAATTATGTTGCCCAGTGGACGCAGTAGTACCTGATTATCCAGTGCATGTTGATAAACCTTGAGGCCCCGGCGTTCCTGCCAGGGATAGGTTTCTTTTGTGCTTTTATTTTTAACCATCTCTATGGCAAGTATCATTCCGGTTTGGCGGACTTCAGCAACATGGGGATGATCGTGTAGTGCTGCTGTGCTTGATTGCATTTTTTTGGCTAACTTTTTATTACTTTCAATAACATTATCTTCAGAAAAAATATCCAGAGTTGCCAGCGCGGCACTACAGCCTAATGGGTTACCGGTAAAACTATGAGAGTGCAAAAATGCGCTCAGGTTTTCATAGTCATCATAAAAGGCCTGATAGATGTCATCGGTAGTCATGGTGACGGAGAGTGGTAGATAACCCCCGGTCAGACCTTTGGACAGACACATAAGATCCGGAGAGATAGCTGCTTGCTCGCAGGCAAACAGGGTACCGGTACGGCCGAATCCAGCCGCGATTTCATCAACGATCAGATGTACATTAAATTCATCACAGGCCTTGCGTAGTAATTTAAGGTACACGGGATCATACATGCGCATATTACCTGCACACTGTACTAAGGGCTCAATAATGACGGCGCAAATTTCTTCATGCCGCTGTTCGAGTACTTCATGCATGTGCGCGAACATGATGCGGGAATGTTCTGCACAGGAAACGCCTTCTTTACGATTATAACAATCAGGTGAGGGGACGGTGATCATTTCCATTAACAGCGGTGCATAAGTATCTTTATATAAAGATACATCACCGGCGGCCAGTGCACCCAGGGTTTCACCGTGATAACTATTGCTAAGGTTGACGAAGCGGGTTTTCTTTTTCTGCCCTTTATTGTGCCAGTAATGAAAGCTCATTTTTAAGGCGACTTCGACAGCCGATGATCCGTTGTCGGCAAAAAAACAGCGTTTAAGTTTTTCCGGGCTTATTTGTACCAGTCGTTCTGCCAGTTCAATGGCCGGTTCGTGGCTGAAGCCTGCAAGGATGACATGCTCAAGAGTATCGAGCTGATGCTTGATGCGGTTATTGATACGCGGGTTACAGTGACCAAAAATATTTACCCACCAGGAAGAAATTGCATCCAGATAACGCCGGCCCTGAAAATCTTCCAGCCATACACCTTCACCGCGTTTGATTGGAATCAGCGGCAGAGTCTCGTGATCTTTCATCTGCGTACAGGGATGCCAGATGGCTTGCAGATCGCGATTGATTAGAGTTTTGTTATTCATTGATACTTATTAATTAAGTAGGGTGGGCACGATTTTAAGTGCCCACATGTTTAGGTTTGGAATCCGCGTGGACACACCGTGCCCAGCCTACTAGCTAGTGGTTTAGTCCTGTAGGTTGGGTTGAGCAAAGCGAAGCCCAACAGTTTGTTGGGCTTCATAAAAACCATTCAGCCCAACCTGCTTGTCATCACAAGCCTAGATTCTTCCAGATAGCCATACTCGCCTCTGTCTGGTTCATGCTATAAAAATGCAGCCCCGGTGCGCCCGCTTCCAGTAGCTGGTTAGCAAGATCGGTTACTACTTCTTCACCAAAGGCTTTAATGCTATCTGTATCATCAGCGAAGCCTTCCAGACGTTTGCGTATCCAGCGCGGGATTTCGGTACCACACATGTCAGAAAAGCGGGCGAGGTTGCTAAAATTAGTAATCGGCATAATGCCGGGCACAATGGGAACCGTGATCCCCATTTGCTCACAGTCATCTATGAATCGAAAGTAGGCATCCGGGTTGAAAAAGTACTGGGTAATCGCACTATTCGCACCGGCATCTATTTTACGTTTGAAATTATCCAGATCACTTTGGGCACTACTGGCCTGTGGGTGAAACTCAGGATAAGCGGCTACTTCGATATGAAAATGATCACCAAATTCAGCGCGTATAAATTCCACCAGTTCATTGGCATAGCGAAATTCACCGCTGCTGTGCATGCCTGAGGGCATGTCACCGCGCAGGGCGATGATGCGATGAATATCGTTATCGATATACTGTTGCAGTAATTCATGCAGACTTTGGCGGGTGGCACCAATGCAGGTTAAGTGAGGCGCGGCCTCAAACCCGGCCTGCCGAATTGACATGATGGTGTCAAACGTACCTTGCTGAGTACTGCCACCGGCACCATAGGTGACGGAAAAATATTTTGGTTTTAATGTGCCGAGTTGATCGCGCACAAGTTTGAGCTTTTCAACACCCTTGTCAGTTTTGGGTGGAAAAAACTCAAAGCTAAATTGGGGGGGGAATTTCTTCTGGCTTTCCATAAATATAGTAACGAGTAAGGAGAGACAAGGCCCGAGGAAATTCATCCGCGGTAGCCTCGTCCCTCGTCACTCGTCCCTCGTCACTTGTTTAATATCGATAATGATCCGGCTTATAAGGGCCATCAACCGGTACATTGATGTAGTCAGCCTGTTCCTGACTCAGTGTGGTCAGGTTAACGCCAATCTTTTGCAGATGCAGACGGGCAACTTTTTCATCCAGATTTTTCGGCAGGATATAAACCTTGTTTTCATACTTGCCGGAATCTTTGAAGAATTCAATCTGTGCCATGACCTGATTGGTAAAGGAAGCAGACATTACAAAGCTGGGGTGGCCGGTAGCGCAGCCCAGATTAACCAGACGACCCTTGGCCAGAATGATGATGCGTTTACCGTCGGGGAAGATAACGTGATCAACCTGAGGTTTGATTTCTACCCACTCGTATTTTTCCAGTGCGGAGATTTCAATTTCAGAATCGAAGTGACCGATGTTACAAACGATGGCTTCATTTTTCATCGCCGCCATGTGGTCGTGATTAATAACGTTAACATTGCCGGTAGTGGTGACAAAGATATCGCCGAGGGCGGCAGTATCATTCATTTCAACCACGCGGTAACCTTCCATTGCCGCCTGCAGGGCACAGATAGGATCGACTTCGGTGACCCATACGGTAGCACCCATACCACGGAAAGCCTGAGCACAGCCTTTGCCCACATCACCATAACCCAGGACCACGCAGATTTTACCGGCGATCATGACATCGGTGGCACGCTTGATACCGTCGAGCAGGGATTCACGACAACCATAGAGGTTATCAAATTTACTTTTGGTGACGGAGTCGTTGACGTTCATCGCAGGGAACATCAGTTCACCGGCTTCCATCATTTGATACAGACGATGTACGCCAGTGGTGGTTTCTTCGGTAACGCCTTTAACGCTGTCGACAATTTTAGTCCACTTGTCTGAACCATCACTGATGGTACGACGCAGCACATCAAGAATGGCGGCCCACTCTTCGTTGTCATCGGCTTTGGTGGCAGGAATGCTGCCGGATTTTTCATACTCAGCGCCCTTATGAACCAGCAGAGTGGCATCGCCGCCATCATCCAGAATCATGTTCGGGGTTTGACCATCAGGCCAGGTCAACATCTGCTCAGTACACCACCAGTATTCTTCGATGGACTCACCTTTCCATGCATAAACAGGAATGCCCTGCGCGGCAATGGCAGCAGCAGCCTGATCCTGAGTCGAAAATATATTACAGGAGGCCCAGCGGACTTCGGCACCTAATGCTACCAGGGTTTCGATCAGCACGGCGGTTTGAATGGTCATGTGCAGGCTACCGGCAATACGTGCGCCTTTAAGTGGCTGCTCAGTGGCATACTCTTCGCGCAGTGCCATCAGGCCTGGCATTTCGGTTTCAGCGATGGAAATTTCTTTGTGGCCCCATTCGGCCAGGGACATATCAGCGACTTTATAGTCGGTGAATGAGGGATCAACTACAGCATTCATATCATCTCTCCTTAAAGTAAGATAAAAAAAGATGAGCGCCGTTGTTATAAACTAGAATTCCCGAGCCTGACGGGGGTGAGGTTATGTATAACCTAACCCGCTGCAACGCTCCTCGGAAAAGCAGGAAGTGGATTATAAACGCAGAGGACGCAGAGGCGCAAAGGCTTTATTTTTGAATAATGTTCAATATATTCTAAGTGTGGGGATATTAATGTAGATTGGGCTGAGCCATAAAGATCATGGCTCAGCCCAACCTACGGAGCTTTTTATAAAAATTCTTTGCGTTAGATTTTTTTAGATCCCAGCCGAATCACGCAGGGCATCCGCCTTATCGGTTTTCTCCCAGGTGAAGTCGGCTTCTTCACGGCCAAAGTGGCCATAGGCGGCGGTTGCGGCATAGATGGGTCGTAGCAGATCCAGCATTTTCACCAGTCCACCGGCGCGTAAATCAAAATGCTCATGTACCAGTTCAACAATGCGGCTGTCATCGACTTTACCGGTGCCGAAGGTTTCGACGCTGATCGAGGTGGGTTCGGCAACACCGATGGCGTAGGAGATCTGGATTTCACAACGATCGGCCAGACCCGCAGCGACGATATTCTTGGCCACATAACGACCAGCATAAGCAGCGGAACGATCCACCTTGGAAGGATCCTTGCCGGAGAACGCACCGCCGCCATGACGAGCCATGCCGCCATAGGTGTCCACTATAATTTTGCGACCGGTTAGACCGCAATCACCCACCGGGCCGCCAATAACGAAACGACCGGTGGGATTAACGAAATATTTAGTATCTTTGTCTAGCCACTCAGCAGGCAGTACCGGTTTGATGATTTCATCCATGACGGCTTCAACCAGTGCTTTTTGCTCGATCTCTGGATTGTGCTGGGTTGAGAGCACCACCGCATCGATACCCTTGATAGTGCTGCCGTCGTAGCGGAAAGTGACCTGACTCTTGGCATCAGGACGCAACCAGGGCAGGGTTCCGTTCTTGCGTACTTCGGCCTGACGTTTCACCAGCCGATGTGCATAAGTGATCGGCGCGGGCATCAGTACATCGGTTTCATTGCTGGCATAGCCGAACATCAGACCCTGATCGCCTGCGCCCTGTTCATGAACGTCATCATCCACGCCCATGGCAATATCAGCCGACTGTTTATCGATGGAGGTGAGAATGGCACAGGATTCATAGTCAAAACCCATGTCAGAGCTGTTGTAGCCGATTTCTTTGATGCGGTTGCGGACAACCTCGTTCATATCAACCCAGGCTGAGGTGGTGATTTCACCGGAGAGAACAACCATGCCTGTGTTCACCATCGTTTCGCAGGCGACCCGAGCCTTGGGATCCTGTGTGAGAATAGCATCAAGTACTGAATCCGAAATTTGATCCGCAACTTTGTCGGGATGCCCTTCGGAGACAGATTCAGAAGTAAATAAGTGTGCGCCAGCCATAATTATGAGTCCTTCAAAATTTTTAAAATTATTTGTGGGCGGCAGTTTAGCGGTTTTAATTAGTTTTGAATAGCGGTGTGCCGTTGAGGGCAGTCGTTGAAGTGTAATATGGTGTGTTCTTGCGGCCTGTGCGAGTATCGGTTCTGCTTGTAGATATGGCTCTTCAGCCGTACAAAATCGAAGCCAGCCTAACTATTTCACTCATCCCTGTTCGGTTAAAAGCTACAGGAAGCGTGTGCTGGATAATATATAAACAATATAAAACAGGAGAAACCCCATGGTGAGTCTGGAAACACCCGTATGTGAGTTTGATAAGCCGGCGCTGGATTTTGCGCTGCCTGGAGTCGATGGAAAAACCTGGACACTGGCTGATTGCGCTGGCGAAAAGGGCTTGCTGATTATGTTTATTTGTAATCATTGCCCTTATGTCAAAGCCATACGTGAACGGTTGGCGAGGGATTGTGCGGAATTAAAGACGTTGGGTATAAATAGCGTGGCCATCATGTCAAATGATCCCGCCCTTTATGAAGAAGACTCCTTTATTAACATGAAAAAAGTGAGTGAGGAATTTGGCTTTCCCTTTCCTTATTTATGGGATGAGAGTCAGCAGGTTGCGAAAGACTATGGTGCGGTTTGTACACCGGATTTTTTCGGCTATAACGCCGAGCTTAAATTACAGTATCGTGGACGTCTGGATGCTTCACGCAAGGAGTCAGCCGCCGCCGATGCTCGCCGGGATTTATTTGCAGGCATGTCTCAGGTAGCCGCAACAGGGCGTGGCCCGGCAGAACAAATTCCGAGTATGGGGTGTTCTATTAAATGGGTCGAATAGCCAATGGATACCTTGCGGTAGGGTGATTCAGGCTTCCTCTTCGCCATCAGAAAAACCGGTTTTAAACGCTAAGGCCTTGTTTTATTTCCCCGATTTGCCGATTTGGCGAATAAGCAAACTTTATTGCCCCCCGGTCTCAGTTTTATCAGGAGAGCTTATTCTGCATCAGCCCTTGCTCATGACTAGTAAAAAATGGGAAAATGCGCGGCTCCATATCTGGGGAAGTACCAGAACCGGGGTTTCATACGGGTTGTCAGACAGCGCCGAGCAAGAGATTAGGGCCGCGCACTCCCGGAAAATTCCACGTTAACGATTCATTCGGATAGCCATGGTGTTTAAGGCTCGTGCTGTTGAGCTTGAATATGGAGTGAACCATGAGAAGAACATGGCGGCTCCGAAACGAAACAATATTTACGATTTTTTGCTTTTGAAACTTAATAGGGGAACATTATGTCATCTCGTAAACAACTTGCTAATGCCATACGTGCATTGAGTATGGATGCAGTACAGAAGGCCAACTCGGGTCATCCGGGTGCGCCTATGGGTATGGCAGATATTGCCGAAGTGCTGTGGAATGATTTTATGTCACACAATCCGGTCAACCCTGACTGGGCTAACCGCGATCGCTTCGTTCTTTCCAACGGTCACGGCTCGATGCTGATTTACTCCCTGTTGCATCTGACCGGTTATGAATTGTCGGTCGATGATCTGAAAGGCTTCCGTCAGCTGCATTCAAAAACGCCGGGGCACCCCGAGTATGGTTATGCGCCGGGTGTGGAAACTACCACCGGGCCATTGGGTCAGGGTATTACCAATGCCGTAGGTATGGCGATTGCTGAAAAAGCACTGGCTGGTCAGTTTAATCAGAAAGGCCATGACATTGTTGATCATAATACATACGTCTTTTTGGGCGATGGTTGCCTGATGGAAGGTATTTCTCACGAAGCTTGCTCACTGGCCGGTACCCTAGGTCTGGGCAAACTAATTGCCTTCTGGGATGACAATGGTATTTCGATTGATGGTCATGTTGATGGCTGGTTTACCGATGATACGCCTAAACGCTTTGAAGCTTACGGCTGGCATGTAATTGCTGATGTTGATGGCCATGATGCGGATGCGCTGTTAAAAGCCACCGAAACAGCTAAAGCCATGACTGACAAGCCCACACTGATTTGCTGCAAGACCACCATTGGTTTTGGTTCACCGAATAAAGCGGGCAGTCATGCCTGTCACGGTGCGCCACTGGGTGAAGAAGAAATTAATTTAACCAAGGCTGCTCTGGGCTGGGATCATGGTCCTTTTGAAGTACCTGCCGATGTCTATGCCGGTTGGGATGCGAAAGAAAAAGGTGCTAAAGCTGAAGCCGCCTGGAATGAAAAATTTGCGGCCTACAAAGCCGCCCATCCTGAATTAGCCGCTGAATTCGAGCGTCGTACTTCAGGTGATATGCCGGCAGATTGGGCCGCTAATTCGGCTAAATACATTGCCTCCGTGAATGCCGACGCAAAAAGTCCGGCTACTCGTCAGGCTTCTTTAGCCTGTATCGAAGCCTACTCACCGATGCTGCCAGAAATGTTTGGTGGTTCAGCGGATCTGGGTTGTTCCAACCTGACTGAATGGTCGGGTTACAAGCCCATGATTAACCATGCCGATGCGAACTATATTAACTACGGTGTGCGTGAGTTTGCCATGTCAGCCATCATGAATGGTATCGCACTACATAGTGGTTTGATTCCTTTCGGTGCCACCTTCCTGATGTTCTCGGAATATGCGCGTAATGCGCTGCGTATGGCCGCGCTGATGAAGCAGCGTTCTATTTTTGTTTATACCCATGACTCCATTGGTCTGGGTGAAGATGGCCCGACCCATCAGCCGGTTGAACAAATTCCAACGCTGCGCATGATTCCAAACATGGCTGTATGGCGTCCCTGTGATGCGGTTGAAGCTGCGGTTGCCTGGCAGCAGGCAGTTGAACGTAAGGATGGCCCTAGCTGTTTGATTTTCTCGCGTCAGGGTTTACCTCATCAAACTCGCAATGACGAGCAGATTGCGGCTATCACAAAGGGTGGTTACATTCTTAAAGATTGTAATGGCACACCGGATGCGATCATCGTTGCAACCGGCTCTGAAGTTGCATTGGCAACCGGTGCCGCAGAGGCCATGAGTGGCAAGAAGATTCGCGTAGTCTCCATGCCCTCTACCAATTTGTTTGATAAACAGGATGCCAGCTATCGCGCCTCCGTATTGAGCAAGGGTGTTCCAACGGTTGCGGTTGAAGCTGCGGTAACGGATGCCTGGTACAAGTATGCCGATGCGGTTGTGGGTATTGATCATTTTGGTGAATCAGCCCCGGCTGGCGAGTTGTTCAAAGAATTCGGTTTCACCGTTGAGAACGTTGTTAAAGTAGTAGAAGGCGTACTGTAAACAACGCTTACAATAACTGGTTCTCACGGTTCCCCGTGGGAATCAGAAAATTAAATAATGTGTAAATAATATATTTTTTAGGAGAAAGATAACATGACTATCAAAGTCGGTATTAATGGTTTTGGCCGTATCGGTCGTATGGTATTTCGCGCAGTAACGAATGATTTTAAAGATATTGAAATCGTGGGTATTAACGATCTGTTAGATCCTGACTACCTTGCTTACATGTTGAAATACGATTCAGTCCACGGCAACTTCCCCGGTGAAGTTTCATCTGACAAGAATGCAATGATTGTCGATGGCAAATCTATTCGCCTGACTGCGGAGCGTGATCCAGCCGATCTTAAATGGGGCGATGTTGGTGCCGATATCGTTATCGATTGCACAGGTTTCTTCTTAACTGAAGAAGGTTGCCAGAAGCACATTGATGCCGGCGCTAAAAAAGTTGTTCAGTCTGCACCTTCCAAAGATGGCACACCGATGTTCGTATATGGTGTTAACCACACTGAATATGCGGGTCAGGCCATCGTTTCTGCAGCATCTTGCACAACCAACTGTCTGGCTCCTGTTGCTAAAGTGCTGAATGACAAATGGGGCATTAAACGCGGTTTGATGACCACCGTTCATGCGGCAACCGCAACTCAGAAAACCGTTGATGGTCCTTCCATGAAAGACTGGCGCGGTGGTCGTGGTATTTTAGAAAACATCATTCCATCATCTACTGGTGCCGCTAAAGCCGTGGGTGTTGTTTTGCCTGAACTGAATGGCAAACTGACCGGTATGGCTTTCCGTGTGCCAACTTCCGATGTGTCGGTTGTTGATCTGACCGTTGAGCTGAACAAAGAAGCCACCTATGAAGACATCTGTAAAGCGATGAAAGCCGCATCAGAATCGGGTGAGATGAGCAAAACGCTGGGCTACACCGATGAAAAAGTCGTTTCTACTGATTTTCGTGGTTGCAGCTTCTCTTCTATTTTCGATTCAGAAGCCGGTATTGCACTGGACGGCACATTCGTTAAAGTCGTTTCATGGTATGACAATGAGTACGGTTACACCTGTAATATGTTGCGCTTTGTAGAACACGTAGCCGCCAACTAAAATAAGCGGATCTTTTGCTCTCTGGCGGCGTTGCAGCCTGATTTTGAAATACTCATGTGCAAAGTGCCGTTCGTTTTCAAAATCAGTCTGCGCCTTGCCAGAGAATAAAATCTCTCGCTTATTTGTATAGTTGAAAATTGGAGTGAAGCCTGACCTATAAATTATAGGTTGGGCTTCAGCCCAACAAAGTAGATAAACGGTCTGTAAAAATTGTTTGTTAAGTTTATAAAATTTACCAAACAGTTTTTAAAATTTTAGGAGTTACACATGTCGTTCATCAAATTAACTGATCTTGATCTTGCCGGTAAGCGCGTCTTAATTCGCGCTGATTTAAATGTTCCGGTTAAAGATGGCAAAGTCACTTCCGATGCACGTATTACTGCCTCCATGCCTACCGTAGAACATTGCATGAAAGCCGGTGCTTCGGTGATGGTGATGTCGCATCGTGGTCGTCCTGAAGAAGGTAAGGTCGATGAAGAAAATTCCATGCAGCCGATTGCACAAACGATGTCGGCCAAGCTGGGTGTTGAAGTTAAGCTGATTAAAGACTATCTGGACACTGCCCCAACTGTCGCTGCAGGCGAAGTGGTATTGCTGGAGAATGTGCGTTTCAATGCCGGTGAAAAGAAAGACGATGAAGCACTGGCGAAAAAATATGCGGCACTGTGTGATGTATTTGTGATGGATGCTTTTGGTACTGCGCATCGGGCACAGGCTTCCACTTACGGTGTTGGCAAGTTTGCACCTGCTGCCTGTGCCGGTTTGTTACTGGCCGGCGAACTGGATAGTCTGGCCAAAGCCCTGGCTAAGCCTGCTCGTCCTATGGTTGCGATTGTTGGTGGTTCAAAAGTTTCAACTAAATTGACCGTGCTTGAAGCACTGTCCGAAAAAGTCGATCAGCTGGTGGTCGGTGGCGGTATCGCCAACACCTTCCTTAAAGCCATGGGCAATAATGTCGGCAAATCCTTATGTGAAGATGATCTGGTTGATACCGCAAAAGCCCTGATTGAAAAAATGCAGGCTCGTGGAGCCAGCATTCCGATTGCCACTGATGTTGTTTGCGGCAAGGAATTTTCTGAATCAGCAGAAGCGACTTTAAAGGCCGCCGGCGATGTTGAAGATGATGACATGATTTTTGATATCGGCCCGGATAGTGCCAAAGAGCTGGCGGAGATTATTTCCAAAGCCGGTACCATCATCTGGAACGGGCCGGTAGGCGTATTTGAATTCGATCAGTTTGGCGCAGGCACCAAAACCGTATCGATGGCTATTGCCGATGCTGCGGGATTCAGTCTGGCCGGTGGTGGCGATACCATTGCTGCCATCCAGAAGTATGATATTTATGATAAGGTTTCCTATATCTCGACAGCCGGCGGCGCGTTCCTGGAGTATCTGGAAGGCAAAACACTCCCGGCTGTTGCCATGCTTGAAGAGCAGGCAAAAAAATAGTCGATAGATCACGGGACGTAATTGTTACCGCCATTTAACTTATATTGTCATTATTGAGCGAATATGCGTAGAACTAAAATCATAGCTACATTAGGTCCGGCAACCAGCGATGCCAGAATGCTCGATAAGATTATCGAGGTTGGCGTCGATGTAGTGCGGGTAAATTTCTCCCACGGAACACCGGAAGAACATATCGCGCGCGCCGAGCAGCTGCGTAATCGAGCGCGGGCTCATGGCCGTCAGGTCGGAGTACTGTGTGATTTGCAAGGTCCGAAAATTCGCATCGAATGCTTTAAAAATGACAAGGTTGAACTGGTCAATGGTGCCGAATTTAAGTTGGATACCGCGATGGATCCGAAAGCCGGCACCATCGATGGTGTTGGTATTTCCTACAAAGCGCTACCGGATGATGTGAAACGCGGCGATACCCTGTTGCTGGATGACGGTGGCATTGTGCTCTGGGTTGATAATGTGGATGGCACGGCGGTTAACTGCAAAGTGGTTGCCGGGGGTGAGCTCTCCAACCGTAAGGGGCTTAACCGTCAGGGTGGTGGACTATCCGCGGCTGCTTTGACTGAGAAAGATAAAGAAGATATTAAACTGGCGGCAAAAATGCAGGCTGATTATCTGGCCGTATCTTTCCCGCGTTGTGCCGATGATATTCACAAAGCGCGTGAATTAATGCAGGCCGCTGGAGGTCATGCCGGTATCGTCGCCAAAATTGAACGTGCCGATGCGCTGGAAAATGTCGAAGAAATTATCGAAGCCAGCGATGTGATTATGATTGCCCGTGGCGATCTGGGTGTGGAAATTGGCGATGCCGCGTTACCACCGGTACAGAAACACCTGATCAGTCTGGGACGTACCATGAATAAAGTGGTGATTACCGCGACGCAGATGATGGAGTCTATGATTCACAGTCATATACCGACGCGTGCCGAGGTCTTCGATGTGGCCAATGCGGTGCTCGATGGTACTGATGCGGTGATGCTATCTGCGGAAACAGCAACCGGTAAATATCCGGACAAGGCGATTGCCGCAATGGACAGGGTTTGTCGCGAGGCCGAAAAACAGCGCATTGCCACACATTCGGATCACCGAATTGATAGTACGTTTGCACACATGGATGAAGCCATTGCCATGGCTTCCATGTATACCGCGAATCACCTTGGCGTCAAAGCGATTGCCGCATTGACTGAGTCAGGTGCAACCACTTTATGGATGTCACGAATCAGTTCAAGAATTCCGATTTATGCGCTTACCAGTCATGTGGAAACCCGGCGTAAAGTGACTATGTACCGAGGTGTTTGCCCGGTTAGCTTTGAAGTGAGCAGTAAGGATCATGCGGAAATAAATAAAGAAGCTGTCGATGAGCTACTGCGCCGCGGTGCGGTGCGTGATGGTGATCTGGTGATCATTACCAAGGGTGATTTGATGGGCGTTATGGGTGGTACCAATGCCCTGAAGATAGTCCGTGTGGGTGAAATGGTTGCACCCGCTGCGGAAACAGAATAGCGAGATGGAATAAGCGCTTGTAAATAAATGAATACCCGATTAAGCAAGATTTGCTGGTCGGCATTAATTAGTACGATTATTATTTTAAAACTAACTTTTTAAAGGAGGTCGAACATGGCCATTATCTCGATGCGTCAATTACTGGATCATGCGGCAGAAAATAGCTACGGCATGCCCGCATTCAACGTCAACAATATGGAGCAGGTGCATGCCATCATGCAGGCAGCCGATGCCACTAATAGCCCGGTTATCATGCAGGGTTCAGCCGGTGCGCGCTCTTATGCAGGCGAACCCTTCCTGCGTCATCTGATTAGTGCGGCAATTGAAATGTATCCGCATATTCCTGTTGTAATGCATCAGGATCACGGTTCTGAGCCTGCTGTATGCCTGCGTTCTATTCAGTCTGGTTTCAGCTCGGTGATGATGGACGGTTCTTTAGAAGCCGACATGAAAACCCCTTCCAGCTTTGAATATAACGTTGCCGTGACTAAAGAAGTTGTAAAAATGGCCCATGCCGGCGGTGTTTCGGTTGAAGGCGAACTGGGTTGTCTGGGTTCACTGGAAACCGGTGAAATGGGTGAAGAAGATGGCCACGGTGCCGAAGGCAAGCTGGATATGGATCAGCTGTTGACGGGCGTTGAAGAAGCCGCTGACTTTGTTGAGCAGACCAATGTGGATGCCCTGGCAATTGCCATTGGTACCTCTCACGGAGCCTACAAATTCACCAAAGAGCCTACCGGCGATATCCTACGTATTGATCGTATCAAGGAAATTCATGCGCGCCTGCCGAATACGCATCTGGTCATGCATGGTTCTTCTTCTGTGCCACAGGAATGGTTGAAAATCATCAATTCCTACGGTGGTGATATGGGCCAGACCTATGGTGTGCCGGTTGAAGAAATCGTTGAAGGCATTAAGAACGGTGTACGTAAGGTTAATATCGATACCGATCTGCGTATGGCCTCTACCGGTTCCGTGCGTAAACATCTGGCAGAAAACACGTCTAACTTCGACCCGCGTAAATTCCTCAAGGAATCAACCAGGGCGATGATGGAAATTTGTAAAGCTCGTTATGAAGCTTTTGGTACTGCCGGCAATGCCGACAAGATCAAGGTACAGAGTCTGGAAAAAATGATTTCTTACTACAAGTAAGTTATCAAAATAAATAGCCGCAGAGCTTTGGCTCCGTAGTTGTTTATCAGGAAAAGAAAGGGCAGCTGAGATCAGTTGTCCTTTTTTATTGTGGGTCATTTATTATCGGGAGAAAAGCCATGATAGAAAATATACTTGAACAGGTTACCGATTTAATCGAAGTTGATCCTCGTTCCGGGCAGGCTCTGTCACTCTATGCCCTGTGCAAGACGCTGGATATCGAGAAAAGCGGGCACATGTATTTATTGAAAAAATTGGTGGATATGACAGTTGAAAATCGCCAGCTTGCCTATGGCCTGATGGAGATCATGAGCCAGGGCAAATGCCGAGAAGAGGCGTGGGCAAAGGCACTGGTGCGAATGGATACCGCGATTAGGGGCTGATTGCCGGATTACCCACCCCACTCAAACTAAATAACGATTCCCAAAGGGGGACGAGTTATTCTCGTCAAGACACGAACCTCGCCCGGTAAAAAGTTAAGGTTTTTTGCGTTCTGGCGATATTTCAAATACGAAAACCAAAGTGGATAAGAATTTGGAGTGCTTATTTAGAATAAATAGTCCTGAGCTGGTGTAAGGGAGTATGAGAACCGCAATTATTTAAAGATCAAGTGCGAAAGTGGAATTAAAAAACTAAAGTCATGTTCTGTGCTGACGTTAAAACATATCAGAAGATCTGTAGTCGAGGTCTGAATTTGGAGATATGTAATGCGTTCAAAAAATATTAATTTACCCTTTTCATTTGCTACAAAAAAAGAAGTGGCGCTGTTTTATTCCTTAGGTCTGGTATTGATAGCGTTGCTGATGCAAATAGCATCATCTGCACAGGCGAGCATACAGATCGCACACTCTACCTCATCCACTAAATCGCTGGATTCAAATTTATTGAGTCAGGGACAGGAGGCCATGCTGGCCCGACGCTCATTCATTGAGGGCGCGCAGGCCTATACAGAGAAAGATTTTTATCGCGCAGAAAGAATATGGTTACCACTGGCCCGGGAAGGTCATAGTTCCGCACAGTTTTTTTTAGGTGTTTTGTATGAGTCAGCCAGCAATGACCAAAACAAGGCCGTTCACTGGTATCAGCAAGCCGCTCAGCAGGGAAATAAAGATGCCCAGCATAATCTGGGGCTGGCCTATGCGCGGGGACAGGGGGGGGTGAAAAAAGATGCCTCTGAAGCTGTAAAGTGGTGGCGTTCAGCGGGCATGCAGGGCAATTCAGATTCTCAATATAATCTGGGAATTATTTATGCCACCGGTGCGACTGGGGTGAGCCAGAATTTCAAGGAAGCAAAACGCTGGTGGCTGTTAGCTGCGGCCAATGGAGATGCGCTGGCCCAGTATAATCTTGGGGCCATGTATGCCAATGGTGTTGCCGGTAAACAGAGTTATTGCGAAGCCGCACGCTGGTGGTCGAGGTCACAGTCGAATGGTTTTCGGCAAGCGGATATTGCTCTTGAGAATCTCGGAGAGCAATTTAATGGTTTGAATTGCCACTGATCCGGGGTTTACCTTGCCCGCTAAGGACGACTATATTTTAAGGCCGGACTCGTAAAACGAGTCCGGCCTTTTTTATTTCCTCTTCTAGAGCTGTCTCTTGATCATATTTTGGCCACTATATTTAACCTCGTTTCCATGCTCTGCGTGGGAACGCATACGGTGGTGACAGGATGAGGCGAGACATGGATTCCCACGGAGGCTGTGGGAGTTTCCAGGTTTGCGCTAAGTTTCCACGTTCGTGCTAAGTTTCCACGTTTGTGCCAAACTAGAAAAAACATTCACCTCTGCGGTGAAAATTTTTATGGCTAGTTAAAGGTTTTAACAAGAGGTTAACTAGATGGAAGAATGGGTCGGTAAAGTCTGGCACCGGATGATCACCCGCGCGGCGAATCAGCACTATCCCGAAGCGGTGGTGACTTTAAGCGAAGTCAGCAAGACCGTTGGAATTATGTTTCGTGCTCTGGGCGGGGACGGGGGCTTGCGGGTGGAAGCGGCGGGTAATACCGGCAATGAAGCGCGGCGAACTTTTCTGCAACGGATGGCGGGCAGCAATCAAAAAGTGGCTTATGGCTGGCGTGATGAACAGGCATTGTTACTGCCACAGGAGATTGATGTATTTCCGGAAAAGTCATTAAACCGCGATCTTTATCTGTGGCTGGCGGCGATGGCGGCGGTGGAAGACGGCGTGCGTGGTGAATGGTTTTCTCATAATCAGGTGCTGACCCAAAAAGTGTTGCGGCGCTTTCCCGGCATGGAACATCGCTACCAGCGTCTGTTACAGGCACAGTTAAGCCTACGTCCAGCCATGGATAAACTGCCCAGAGATGAAGCGGCACTGGAGCGTGCCATTTGTGCCGCCTTAACCGAACCAGGCTCAGTGACACAATTACCGCAGACACAACAGCCGCCTAATCCTGTTTATCTCTGGTTGCATCCCGCCCCGCCCGTACCCGTTGCGGCCGAGGCGGTTACCACGCCGGAGCAGGATGAAGAGTCCCGTGAAGACGGTGAAATAAAAACTGAAGAAGAACAAACGCGACGGCAGGCTGAACGGGTTGAAATGCCGGAAGGCAATAACGGCATTCTTCTGGATCGGTTTGAGAATATATTCACCTGGGCCGAATACACCAAGGTCGATCGGGCCACCGATGAAGAAGAAGATCTTGATGCTGCGGAAAAAGCCGCCGACGATCTGGATGTGATCAGCGTCGCCCAGGATCAAAAAAGTACCGCCAAACGCCTGCGCTTTGATCTGGATCTACCTGCCGAAGACAATGATGATCTGCGCATTGGGGAGGGCATTTTATTACCCGAGTGGGACTATCGTAAAGCGACTCTGATCCCCGATCATTGTCGTATTCAACCGATGCTGGCGCGTGACTGTGAAGCCATGCCCCTGCCCAAACATTTGCGTGCCACCGCCAAACGCTTACGCAATCAGTTTGAGTCATTGATGCCGGTGCGCTTCTGGCATCGGGGTGAACAGGATGGCAGTGAGATCGATATGGATGCCTATATGTTACATGCCACTGAAAAGTTACGTGGACATGCCTCTTCTGAGCAAGGACTGTATCGGGATTTTCGGGGTGGCATGCGGGATCTCTCCTGTCTGGTGCTGGCCGATCTTTCACTCTCTACCGATGCCTGGGTGAACGATCATGCGCGGGTGATCGATGTTATTCGTGACAGCCTGTTGTTATTCTCCGAAGCCCTGTCGGCAACCGGCGATCAGTTTGCCATGTATGGATTTTCCTCCCGCCGCCGGGATCATGTGCGCTTTCATACCTTAAAAGAATTTGGCGAATCCCATAATGATGTAAGCCGAGGCCGTATGCAGGCAATCAAGCCGGGCTTCTACACCCGCATGGGTGCGGCCATTCGCCATGCTAGCAATATTTTAGAGAAACAAAAAAATAGCCAGAAATTATTATTAATCCTCACCGATGGCAAGCCCAACGATCTGGATCAGTATGAAGGACGTTATGGGGTGGAAGATACCCGGGTGGCGCTGATTGAAGCACGTAAAAAAGGCTTGCAACCTTTCTGCGTCACCATCGATGAAAAAGCCGGTGATTACCTGCCGCATATTTTTGGTAGCAGCAGTTATGTGGTTATTCGAAAACCTTCGGAACTACCTCGAGAATTTCCTCTGCTCTACGCACGTCTGACAAGTTGAAAACTAAATCCTCGTTCCCACGCTTTGCGTGGGAACGCATACTGGAACTCACTAATCGAATGTAGGTATGGATTCCCACGCAGAGCGCGGGAATTAGAAATGAATTTATACTCAGTATGAACAATTTTTCACCATTTGATTTTATTTGAAATAATAACCTTGAAAAATATAAAGTATAAGCATTCAGGGACGATACAGTAGTTGCTAATCAATCAGCACAAGTAAGGGACAACCTGCTGCACATGCCCTGTCTTATTGTAACTATAAAATAGTATCGATTCTTATGACTCTAACTGAGATCCGCATTCACGGTCGAGGTGGGCAGGGCAATGTTGTTGCTGCCAATCTGTTGGCCATGTCTGCTTTTGAAACCGGCCGCCATGGCCAGGCCTTTCCTAATTTTGGTGCCGAACGGCGCGGCGCACCGGTGGTCGCCTTTGTTCGCATTGCCGATCAAACTATCTTGCGACGTTGCCAGATACAGACACCGGCCTTCCTGATCATTCAGGATGAAGCCCTGTTGAATATTCCCGGCGTTACCGATGGCCTGTTGCCCGGTG
>CAZNRP010000012.1:0-39879 GCA_964575555.1 uncultured Thiohalophilus sp.
ACCGTTCGTCCTGAGCTTGTCGAAGGACAAGCAGATTAAGACTTCTATTTACAAACCAGAAAATAACATTAACAAATGACAATGTCTCCACAACAATTTTTACCCACAAATTCTGCTGAAGAGCCATTTTTTAAAGTTCGGTAGCCCCCTACATCAATAAGCTTTCTTCAATTTCACCTTCATCTGATATTTTCTGCCACAGTTTGCGGTAATTAAACTGGTAATAGTTGTTACAGATGATGCGTATTTTCAAGTGCACGTATTGTTATGATTATTTGGTAGTAATAAAATTTCATGACTGAAAGTCAGATAAGTCATGAGAGTCATAAAAGTCATATAAAATAACGGCTGTTATTATTTTCGTTACAGTGTGACACGTATCCATGTAAACATTTTTGTCCGTGATAAGTTGTTGTTGCAATATTTTTTAATGAAACAAAAGTTGGAAAATCCCCATGTGCAGGATGCGTGGGTTAATCTTAAATAACTATGGAGCGTAAAATGAAAAACTATACTTTAGTTCCTTTGACGGCAGCAGTATTGCTATTTTCACCAACGGCATATTCACTAAGCTCATATCTCACTACCTGGAATGGTGTCTACCCAAACTCAACATCGGGAAGTATTGCACGCTGCCAACTCTGCCACGCAGCAGATACCGCGAGGCTCAATGCTTATGGAGAAGCAGTATGTTCCTCCACTGCAGGAAGCATTGCTAATCGAATTTTATCCGTTAATACGGTAAATTCAGATATGGATCCGACTGGAGCTGATGACATTACTGAAATCAACGCCAACACCCAACCTGGCTGGACACCCGGGAATGTCAATCCAACTTATTTCAGAGCCAATTGCCAGGCAACCGGGCTTACTGAAACACCGCCTAATTATTTTCTGGGTGATCTGGATCCTGCACTGGGTAACCAGGTACCCGTTGCCAATGCTAATGGTCCTTATAGTGGTACTGTTAATGTGCCCCTTAGTTTTGATGGTTCTGCTTCCAGCGATCCAGATGGAACTATTGTCGCTTATAGTTGGGACTTTGGTGATGGTAACCTTGGTGCTGGAGTCACACCGACACATACTTATCTTGTTGATGGTACCTTTACGATAACTCTTACCGTAACAGATGATATCGGCGATACTGGAACCGCGACATCGACAGCCACCATCGGCCTGGGTAATTTACCGCCTGTTGCTAATCCGAACGGCCCGTATACAGGCACTGTCGGTGTGACAGTGGCGTTTGATGGCAGCGCGTCCAGTGATCCGGATGGAACCATCGTTTCTTACAGTTGGGACTTTGGTGATGGTGCAACGGGTATGGGTGTGAATCCAACTCATAGTTACACTTCGGCAAATATCTATAATGTTGCTCTGACTGTGATGGATGATACCGGTGCAACCGACTCAGTCGGAACCACCGCCACGATCACTACAGCCCCGGTTAACCAACCCCCTGTTGCGAATCCAAATGGCCCGTATAATGGGACTGTCGGTGTCGCGTTGACATTAGATGGCAGTGCATCCAGCGATTCTGATGGAACTATCGTCTCTTATTCATGGGACTTTGGTGATGGTATAACGGGTACTGGTGCGAGTCCGGTTCACATCTATAATATCAATGGCAACTATACGATTACCCTGACTGTAACCGATGATGCAGGTGCCACCGGTTCGGCCACAACAGCCGCGACTATCGGTACACTTAATCAACCACCCGTCGCTGATCCGAATGGCCCGTATAACGGAACTGCCGGTGTTGCAATAATGTTTGATGGAACAGCCTCCAATGATCCGGATGGAAGCATTGTCGCCTACAGTTGGAACTTCGGTGATGGCGACACGGGGACAGGATCGACACCCAGCCATACTTATATCGCAAATGGAGCTTACACAGTGACCCTGATGGTAACAGATGATGTTGGTGATACGGGTTCAGCCACAACGATAGCGACTATTGGTCTGGGTAATCTGCCACCCGTGGCTGATGCTAACGGTCCTTATAGCGGGGTAGTGAATACTGCGGTGACATTTAATGGTTCAGCATCCAGCGATCCGGATGGAACCATCACCTCTTACCGTTGGGACTTTGGGGATGGCACTACCGGTACCGGGGCAAATCCGACTCACACTTATACTGTAGTGGGTATGTATAATGTGACGCTGACAATCACAGATGATATGGGCGCAACCGATTCTATCGGGACAACCGCCAACATTACTATGACGACAGGCGATAATGGTGATGACAGCGATAATGGTGATGACAGCAACGACGATGGTGATCATGACAGTGACAATGATGACATCGACGATGATCATGACGGCGACAATAGTGACGGCGATGACGAATAATCCCGACAATAAATAAAGAGGGAAGCCAAATAGCACGTCTAGAAATAATGGCCAGGACACTGGCCTTACCAGGGGAGAGGTGACTCTCCCCTTTTTTTTTGCTCTTCAGCAGAATTTGTGGGTTGCCACCGACTAACGCCCTAGCCCTCCGGGAGAGGGTGGGGTGAGGGGGCTTCAATCAAGGCCGTCAGTATTTGTTCAAGCACACTGTGACGTTCCTTCAAAATCTCGTGGTTTCAGAAACGTATGATGCGATACCCCATGGTTTCCAGGCATGCCGTTCGCCGGGTATCGTATGTGGCTTGTTCAGTGTATTGAACCCCATCGGCTTCAATGATCAATTTGGCGTCCAGGCAAACAAAATCAACAATATAGGGTTCAATCACGACCTGACGTCGAAACTTCCACGCAGGATCGTGGGAATGAAATATCTGCTGCCGAACTAGCAGCCGCAGGGAACCGGCGAATGCAATAAAATTGAAAACATACAGCGGAAGAAAATAAGCAGAAAAAACAAACTCACCGCAGAGGACGCAAAGGTACAAAATTAATTTCTTTGCTTTTGCTTTCCTTTGCGTCCTCTGGGGTAAAATTTCTCATTCTCAATTGATAAGCCTCTCGATGACTGCAATAATCAAGGTTTTATGAAACCTGCAAAACATTTGCCATGACTCCCGAACAATATTGTCAGGACAAAGTCGCCAATAGCGGCTCCAGTTTCTATTACAGTTTTATGGCGCTGGCCGAAAATCAGCGCAAGGCCATTATTGCCTTATATGCCTTTTGCCGTGAAGTCGATGATGTGGTGGACAATCCCGGTGAAACGCACATCAAGACCATTAAACTGCAATGGTGGCGGGAAGAAATAGCACGACTATTTCAGCAGCAGGCACAACATCCGGTCACCCGCGCCCTCACTCCCATACTCAAAGAATTTGATCTGGCCGAGGAATATTTTCTGGAAATCATCGATGGCATGGAAATGGATCTCAATAATCTGCGCTATGACAGTTTCAAATCGCTCAGCCTTTATTGTTACCGCGTAGCCAGTGTTGTTGGACTCATGGCCGCTGAAATTTTCGGTTATCAAGATCGCCATACTTTAAAATATGCCCGGGATCTGGGTATGGCCTTTCAACTCACCAATATTTTGCGCGACGTCCATGAAGATGCACAACGTGGACGCATTTATCTCCCCGCCGAAGATTTAGAAGGATTTTCAGTCACGGAAGCCGATATTCTTAACGCCAAAGATTCTGAAAATTTTCAGCGCTTGATGCAATTCGAATATGAGCGCACTCAGCACTATTACCAACAGGCCTTTGCCCACCTCCCGGTACAGGATCGATACCGGCAGCGTTGCGGCATAATGATGGCCGCGATTTATCACTCGGTCTTAAGTAAGCTGGCGAAAAATAATTTTCCTGTATTCAATGGCCGCGTACGTTTATCTACCCCGCATAAAATCGGTCTGGCAGTACGTAGCTGGTATCAAGAATGGTTGCGGGAATGGCGTCGCCGAAATACACATGATTAAAGATACCGCAGAACAGGAAAACTCTATCCTCATCGTCGGGGGCGGCTGGGCTGGGCTGGCCACCGCAGTGAAATTATGCCAGCAGGGACGCCACGTCACCTTGTTCGAATCCGCCCGGCAAACAGGAGGACGTGCACGGCGCATGGCGATTGAAACTGCTAAGGGTAAAAATATCGCCGTCGATAACGGTCAACATCTCTTAATTGGCGCATATCATACTATCCTTGAATTACTGAGTGATGTAGGCGTGAATCTGGAAAAAAACCTGATGCGCCAACCCTTGAATTTAAGCATGCAAAGCCTGCATGGCAATGGCCTGTCATTACGTGCGCCAAAACTTCCCGCACCGCTGCATCTACTCTTTGCTTTGCTCGGTGCTTCCGGTCTAAAAATCCGTGACCGTCTGGCCGCACTGCGTTTTTCCAGTGCCATACACCGTGGTCACCTGTCGGCGAAAATCAATCTTTGCGACATCAGTGTCGCCGAGCTGTTGGAACAACAAAAACAAAGTCGGAGATTAATCACTGTTTTCTGGGAGCCGCTTTGCCTGGCAATTATGAATACCCCCCTGCAGCAAGCCTCGGCAGCTATTTTTCTGCGTGTACTAAGCGATGTCTTTCTTAAATATCGACAAGATGCCGATCTGTTATTTCCGCGAACCAATCTTGGCAGCCTGTTTCCTGATCCGGCCATTCGCTTTATCGAACAGCATGGTGGACATGTACATCTGGGTATGCGAGTCTCCTCACTTAAAATTGAAAATCAAAAAATAAGCGGCATCTATGTTGATGAGGCCTTTATTGCCGGCTCACATGTCGTTCTTGCCACCTCAATTCCGGCAACGCTGAATCTGATTAAAACACAGAATAAACTCAGTTCACTGTACACAAAAATGTCCAGATTCAAGTTTGAACCCGTCACCACTGTTTATCTTCAATATTCCGCTGACGTTCAACTATCCCAACCTATGCAGGGACTGATTGATGGCTGTACGCAATGGATATTTGATCGCAAGCATTGCCAGCAACCCGGTCTGATCGCGGTGGTCATTAGCAGTCGGGGGCCACACATGGATGAGCCCAAAGAGACGCTGGCAAAACATATCGCGGCAGAACTCGCCCAGCTTTTTCCACACTGGCCAGCATCACTCTCACAATTTGTAATTCGGGAAAAACGCGCCACCTTTTCAAGCTCGGTAGGCATCAATGCCCTACGCCCGGACAATCAAACCAAGGTCAGGGGTTTATGGCTGGCCGGTGACTATACCAACAATGGCTATCCTGCAACCCTCGAAGGCGCAGTACGAAGTGGTGTACAATGTGCGAAGCTGATTAATCAGACAATCTGACCGCTGGCTACAGCTAAAATATTAATCGTTGCATAAATACTCGCATCATAGCCCTCTTTGGGATAGGGAGTTAAATACATGCAGATACCTGGACATTTATAAGTAAAAAATAAAACCCCAAAGAAACGAACCATTACAGATCATCAGAGCGAACGAGCCGTCCATGCTAAAACAAATCCCCCAAAACTACCAAGCCAGTCAATCCCTGCTTCAGGGTAAGACTATCCTCATCACAGGTGCCGGTGATGGCATAGGCGCAACGGCCGCCTGCACCTATGCAGCCCATGGTGCGACCATTATCCTACTTGGTCGTACCGTGCAAAAACTGGAAAATATCTATGATCAAATCGTTAAAGCCGGACACCCCAAACCGGCCATTTATCCGATGGATCTCGAAGGTGCGAAGGATAACGACTATTATCAACTGGCCGACAATATCGAAAAAGAATTTTCCAGTCTCGATGGGCTGCTGCACAACGCCGCACGCCTCGATTCATTGATGCCATTAGAACAATATGATTTGAAAATCTGGGCGCGACTCATGCAGGTAAATCTGACCGCACCATTTTTGCTTACTCATGCCTGCCTGCCGCTGTTAAAAAAATCGGTCGATGCCTCAGTGATCTTTACCTCATCCGGTGTCGCCCATCATGGCCGCGCCTACTGGGGAGCCTATGGGGTAACCAAAGCCGGCTGCGACAATCTGATGCAAATTCTGGCCGATGAAGTCGAGAACCATACCAATATTCGCTCCAATAGTATTGATCCCGGTGCCGTCCGTACCCGCATGCGGCGACTGGCCTATCCGGCTGAAGATGCCAGTTTGTTACCTTTACCTGAAGACATTATGCCCGCCTATCTATATTTAATGGGGGCGGACAGTAATGAATTTACCGGTGAGATTTTTTCGGTGAAGTAATTTACCAACACCAGAACATTGTGAACCTGCTATGAGTAAAAATGAAAATACAGCACCCCCTCATGGTGCAGCTAACCGGCGGCGTTCAGAAACGCAGGGGCTGCGTGATTTATTTGCTTCACAATGGCATCACCTGCAAAGCATATTTGAACGCAGTGAAATGGCGAATGATGCACTCACGCAGGATCCTGACTTACTTTCTGATGCGATTGAAAGCACTATAGAGGGCACCGATAAACGTATCCGCGCAATCGGCCATTATAAAAAGAAACTCCGCAACAGCATCGGTGCCACACTTAATTATATAGACACCGCCGTCGCCTGCATTCCTGATGCTATTGTGATGAATAAAAACAACTTCTCCCATGATCCCCAGATAAATGCTTTTTTTGTCAACATGAATGACATACAACATATCTTTAGTGCCTCCCCCATATTACAGAATTTTTTTACTCAGCCTGAACACCGACGTTATGATGAAGCCTATATCGTGCTCTTTTCACGTCGTATTGATAAGTGTGTGTTTGGAAAAATAATTCAGGACGACATGCTCGTGAGTGAGGTAGCACAAATTGCGGTTAATTTTTCAGATCATGAGATTATTGCAGCAGCTGAATCTGAACAGACTATCCGACGGGATCTAAAAGAATATGTATTCACCCATATTGTTCAATATATATCTGCATACATGCAGCAGATCCGCCGACAACAACAGGAACAGATCGATGCAGGAGACATAGGAATCTGTATCAGCGGCGTCAACAATCCGGAAGTCTATCTGCATGAATTGATCCAGCAGCTAAGTATTCCCGGACCATTACTACATTGTAAAAAAATCCCCTTGCGACTCAATAAAATGGGAATAGAAATAAACAACGATTCAACAGAAACCGCCAACGAATTTATCGCTCATGAATTTCGGATCGGACAACAATCTCCACGCCTCGTCACTATCCTGCGTTATCCCAGAAAAAAAATGCTAACCGATAAATCGTTATTTTAAGTCTGCCTTTACAATGGTCCCACTAACGGTAAAAGTCCGTGAAAAAAATTGCACTTTTTGTTGATGTACAAAACATTTACTACACCACTCGTCAGGCCTATGCACGCCAGTTTAATTACCGCAAGCTCTGGCAACGCATTAATGAGCAAGGCGAGATCGTCTCTGCCATTGCCTATGCCATTTATCGTAACGATGATGGGCAACTTAAATTCCAGAATGCGCTCAAGCACATTGGTTTTAAAATAAAACTTAAGCCCTATATACAGCGCAGTGACGGCTCCGCCAAAGGCGACTGGGATGTCGGCATCACCATTGATGTAATGGAAATTGCAAAGAATGTTGATACCGTTATTCTACTCTCCGGCGATGGCGATTTTGATTTATTGCTGGAGAAAATAAAGAGAGACTATGCAGTGAATGCTGAGGTCTATGGGGTGCCCGCATTAACCGCCAACTCATTGATTAATTCTGCCAGCGTCTATCATCGGATTGAAGAGGATTTATTGCTTTAGGGAACAAATAATATTTGCCAAACAAAATCCTGCTCAAGGACAAGGTTTTGAATAAAGATGAGCCATAATAATTGACTCTTCAGCAGAATTTGTGGGTAGAAATTATTGCAGAGTGCCTGCTCTGGCGACACTTCCGTAGCCGTCAGATGAAGAGATTCAAACCGGAGATTAATGGTTTTTTGTTTTCCTCTGCGTATCTCTGCGTCCTTTGCGGTGAATGGTTTTTTTATTCGCTATTTTCTTACGCTGCATATTTCCCGTTTTGTGTTTTGTTTCGTGAATCTCTCCCGTTCCCTGAGGCTGCCAACTTGGTACCAGGTGGCGTTTGCCGTTGCCAATCAAATCAGCATGGCCCATTTTTTTCAATGCTTCGCGTAACAGCGGCCAGTTATTCGCATCGTGGTAACGTAAAAAAGCTTTGTGCAGGCGGCGTTGTTTAATGCCTTTTGGGCTGCTGATTTCTTCGGATTCACGGCTTACTTTGCGTAGTGGATTCTTGCCGGTGTGGTACATGGCTGAGGCAATGGCCAATGGGGTGGGTAAAAAGCCCTGCACCTGATCCAGGCGAAAATCACGTTGTTTCAACCACAGTGCAAGTTGCAGCATATCTTCGTCGGTGGTGCCGGGGTGGGCTGAAATAAAATAGGGAATAAGATATTGCTCTTTTCCGGCTTCTTTTGAATATTTTTCAAACATCAGTTTGAATTTATCGTAAATGCCGATCCCCGGTTTCATCATTTTACTAAGTGGGCCACCCTCGGTGTGTTCGGGTGCGATTTTTAAATAGCCGCCCACATGGTGACTGACTAGTTCTTTTACATATTCGGGTGACTGCAGAGCCAGATCGTAGCGCAGGCCAGAGGCGATCAATATGCGCTTAATACCGGGGACTTTACGTGCACGGCGATAGAGTTTGATCAGTGGACGGTGATCGGTGCCCATATTGGTACAGATATCAGGATAGACGCAGGATAGTCGGCGGCAGGCAGATTCGATTTTCTCTGATTTGCATTTAAGCCGGTACATATTAGCCGTGGGGCCGCCGAGATCAGAAATATTGCCAGTGAAGCCCGGCACGTTATCCCGTATGGCTTCGATCTCTTCGATAATAGAATCTTCACTGCGGCTTTGAATAATGCGTCCTTCGTGTTCGGTAATAGAACAAAAGGTACAGCCGCCAAAACAACCACGCATGATATTGATAGAAAAACGGATCATCTCCCAGGCGGGTAGTTTAGCCTTGCCATAGTCAGGATGCGGCTTACGGGTATAGGGGAATTGATATAATCTGTCCAGCTCGGGAGTGTTTAAGGGCAGTGGGGGCGGGTTCAACCAGACGTAGCGTTTGCCATGTAGCTGGATTAACGCACGCGCATTACCAGGGTTGGTTTCCAGATGAAACACGCGTGAGGCGTGGGCGTAGTAAACCCGATCTTCGACGACCTGATCATAGGAGGGCAGACGAATCACGGTTTTGTTGCGATCCAGTTTGCGCACCCGGGGGGTAAACTGAACCACGTTGGTGTTGTCATTGGTCTTTGCTGCACAGTCAGGTTTTTCGGTATAGGGGTTAGGATGGAGTTCAATACGCCCCGGTTGATCCAGATCGGTGGAGTCGATCATGGCCCAGCCTTCGGGGAGGCTGGTGGTCATAAACGCGGTTCCGCGAATGTCGCGGATATCAGTAATTTTTTCGCCTGCGGCTAGACGATGGGCTAATTCGACTATGGCGCGCTCGGCATTGCCGTAGAGTAGCATGTCGGCTTTTGAGTCAGGCAGGATCGAGCGGCGGACTTTTTCCGACCAGTAATCGAAGTGGGCGATGCGGCGCAGGCTGGCCTCAATGCCACCGATGATCACCGGCACGCCCTTACAGGCTTCACGCACGCGCTGAGCGTAAACTACTACTGAACGATCCGGGCGTTTGCCGCCTTCACCATCGGGTGTATAGGCATCGTCATGGCGAATGCGCCGATCGGAGGTGTAGCGGTTGACCATGGAATCCATATTACCGGCGGTGATGCCAAAGAATAGATTTGGTTTTCCCAGCTTCATAAATTCAGCCGTAGCACGCCAGTCGGGTTGACTGATAATGCCGACACGGAAACCCTGGGCTTCGAGCAGACGGCCGATCAGGGCCATGCCGAAGCTGGGATGATCCACGTAGGCATCACCGGTCACTAAAATAATGTCGCAGGAATCCCAGCCCAGGGCATCCATATCAGTACGCGACATCGGCAGCACTGGCGCGGTACCGAAACGTTTGGCCCAGTAGGGGCGGTGGGAAAAGAGATCCTGAATTTTTGACATGGGCATTTACAGACTATATATGAGGATAATTCGAATGCTATTTTACACTGAAATTCGAAACAGTGCCTTAAATGCAATCTGTAACATTGCGAATTTGCTTAAACGCGGGCGACGAAAGACATCGCCCCGGTGATCACGCAGGCTGGCAAGCACCTGAGCACCGCCGTGAATCATCATCCGTAGCTCCAGCCCAAAGCGGCCTGTCTGCCGATTTCCCAGCGAATGACCTTTTTGCAGCAGGGCTGTTGCACGCTGTAATTGCAGATCCATGAGCGCCTGCATGGCTACATCACTGCGTGCCTGTTGCAGATGCTGTTCGCTGACCTTGAACTGCTGCATTTCATTCAGGGGTAAATAAATGCGGCCGTTTTCCTGATAATCCTGTTCTAAGTCCTGATAGAAATTGATCAGTTGCAAAGCCGAACAAACCGCATCGGACTGGATCAGATTTTGCGGGCTGGCCGCATCATTTAGATAAAGTAGCAGACGGCCAACAGGATTGGCGGAATAGCGGCAGTAATTTAAAATTTCTGCAAAGTCAGCAAAACGGGTTTTATCCACGTCCATTTTAAAAGCGGTGAGCAGATCGTGAAACAGAGACAGGGGCAGGGCATGTTTTTTGATGACATCGGCGAGGGCAATAAAAACTGGATCATCAATTGCCTTGGTATTTCCAAGCGCATTTAATTTAGCCGAATAGTCATCGAGTCTTTCATGGCGCTGTGCTTTTGTGAAATCACCTTCATCGGCAAAATCATCAGCGTTGCGGGCAAAGGTGTAGATTACGCTGATGGGTCGCCGCAGTTTTTTCGGTAGCAGGCGTGAAGCCACCGGAAAATTTTCATAGTGCGATGCGGCGATAGACTGACAATGTTGATAGGCTTGTTCAAGAGCAGACATGTCTCTATCATAAGCTGAGATGTAGTTAACTACCATATTTGGATAAAAAAATGAAGCGACTTAAAATGCTGCTGCTTGGACTATTGTTGGGATTAGGGCTGGGACTCTGGTTTGGGGTGAATCTGGGCAAGGGGCAGCCCCTGTATAGCAACCCATTTGACAGCGACAGTTTGCAGAAAGAAGCAAACCGCGCAGCGGATGAAGTGCTGGAAAATACCAAACGCGCGCTACGTGAATCATTGGAGTGAACGGCTTCAGCCGCAGCGGCAATATACGATGCATATATCTAGTTCCCACGCTCTGCGTGGGAATGCATAAGGGGCTTATACGAAGTGAGGTATGAGTTCCCATGCAGAGCGTGGGAACTAGAAAAAACCTGGTTCCCACACAGAGTCTGGGAACCAGAAATCATCTTGCCGATAAGCTTTTTATTCCGGATAATCAGGCGGAATGTTCAGATGAGATTAAAATAATTGTCCAGCCAGGATTATCAACAACGCTTCGGTGGCTTACAGCGACTCTATGGTGATGCGGGCTTTGCACGGCTGGCAGAATTACATTTCTGTGTCATTGGCATCGGTGGTGTGGGTTCCTGGGTGGTGGAAGCCTTTGCCCGCTCGGGTATCGGTCACCTGACGCTGGTGGATTATGATGAGGTGGCACCGAGCAATATCAATCGTCAGCTGCATAGTCTCACCGAGACCCTGGGTCAGAAGAAAATAGCGGTCATGAAAGCACGGGTGTTGCAGATCAATCCCGACTGTCAGCTTGATTTAATCGATGACTTTTTGATCATGGACAACCACGCACAGATTCTTTCTCGGGGTTACGATTATGTGGTTGATGCTATCGACAGTATCAAATTCAAGGCGGCGCTGATTTATTATTGCAAGCGCAATAAAATTCCGCTAATTACCACCGGTGGAGCCGGTGGCCTGACCGATGTCACCCAGTTGGCAATTACCGATTTGAGTCGCACTCACAATGATGCGCTGGCAGCAAAAGTCCGTGCTCGACTGCGCAGTGATTATGGTTTCAGCCGCAACCTCAAACGCCGCTTTGGCGTGGACTGCGTATTTTCTTCTCAGCAGCCGGTGTATCCCAAAGACGATGGTAGCGTAGGTTATGAGAAGCCGGGGATTCATGGTCTGTCGCTGGATTGCAGCCTCGGTTATGGGGCTTCGGCCTGCGTCACTGCTAGCTTTGGTTTCATGGCGGCATCACACGCCATTAATAAGGCACTGGCTAAGGGCTTGAAAAAATCTCCGCTGAAGTAAAGGGAACAGGATGATGAGAACAGGAGAAGTCGTGGTGCTGGTCCACGGGATATGGATGTCCGGCATTGAAATGTCCCTGTTGCGTTATCGTCTGCAGCGTTGCGGCTACAAAACCTATCAGTTCCACTATGCGAGTCTGCGGCAGACTCCGGCAGAAAATGCCGTGGCTCTGAATCGTTTTTTGAAGAAAATCAAATCCGCACAGATTCACTTGCTTGCGCATAGTCTGGGCGGTATTGTGCTCATGCACCTGTTTCACCGCTTCCCACAACAAAAGCCAGGGCGGGTGGTGATGTTGAGTACCCCCGCGAATGGTAGTGAACTGGCTCGGCGTTTTGAAGCTAAGTGGTGGTTGCGGCCATTGCTCGGGCAGTCCTTTGACGAGGGTTTGCGTGGAGATACCCCCGCCTGGCTTGCGACGCGGGAGTTGGGGCTAATTGTGGGGGAATATCCTGTTGGTATACTGGCGCAGCTGACCGGTGGCCCGCTGAAGGAACCCAGCGACGGGACGGTGACCGTGCATGAAGCCATGATCGAACAGGCGCGCGATCAGCTGCGGCTGCCGGTAAGTCATGCCGGGATCCTGTTTAATCAACGCACGGCCACGGCAGTCTGTCACTTTCTGAAAACCGGTAAATTCTGATGCGCTGACTCAGCCATTAGCGACTAGCCACTCGTTCCTTATCCCTTATTAAGGGATTGTTGCATATTGGATAAAGTGCTAGACTCCGCCAAATTATGTTTTATTTGAAGTGGGCCTTGAGCCCACTTTTTATTTACAGGTTGTGAAAATGCTTGAAGATAAGCTAACCAGGCTAGTCGCGTCAGCGGTAGAAGCGCTGGGATTTGAACTGGTCGGGGTGGAATATCTTGCCCAGGGCGCGCACTCAATTTTGCGGGTATTTATTGATTCAGAACAGGGTATTACCCTGGATAATTGCAGCAAGGTGAGTCATCAGATCAGTGGTGTGTTGGAAGTAGAAGATCCTATCCGTGGCAAATTTAATCTGGAAGTATCCTCCCCCGGACTGGATCGGCCACTGTTCACACTGGCGCATTTCCAACGCTTTACCGGCGAGGATGTTAAATTGCGCTTACGTCAACCACTTAACGGGCAACGTAAATTTAAAGGTGTCATCAGTGCGGTTGAAAACGAGCGAATTCAAATTGTGCTGGATGAAAATCAGGTTCTAGAGCTGGAAATAGATGAAATTGAAAAGGCGAATTTAATTCCAAAGCTTTAATTTACAGAGTAATCACAAATTAATTCGCAGACTGATAGTTGTATGGATGATCTCCCTTAATAGTGGAGGGGGTAACGGAGATGAGAAAATTGAAACAGGGGCTGAATCATGAATAAAGAGATTTTGCTGGTTGTTGATGCGGTTTCCAACGAGAAAGGCGTTGATAAAAGCATAATCTTCGAAGCAATTGAGATTGCTTTGGCGACGGCAACCAAGAAGCGTTACACCAATGATGTCGAAGTGCGCGTGAAAATCGATCAGGAAACGGGCGCTTACGATACCTATCGGCGCTGGGAAGTGGTGGAAGATGATGGCATGGATCAACCCGATCACCAGACTACATTGAGCGCGGCTCAATATGAAAATGCCGAGATGCAGGTGGGTGATTTCGTTGAGGAAGAAATTGAGTCGGTGAAATTTGGCCGTATTGCCGCGCAAACGGCGAAACAGGTGATTGTGCAGAAAGTTCGAGAAGCCGAGCGTAAGCAGGTGGTCGAAGCTTACCGCGAGCGTATTGGTGAGTTGGTGATGGGCGTGGTCAAACGTGTTGAACGTGGCAACGTTTATCTGGATCTGGGTAGCAACGCTGATGCTATTATCATTCGTGAAGACATGATTCCTCGTGAAGCCATTCGCATGGGTGACCGGGTGCGTGGTTTTATGAAAGAAATTAATGAGGAAGTCCGGGGGCCACAATTGTTTGTCAGTCGTACCGCACCGGAATTTCTGGTTGAGTTGTTCAAAATTGAAGTACCGGAAGTCGGTGAAAACCTGATTGATATTCTGGGTGCCGCCCGTGATCCGGGGTCGCGCGCCAAAATCGCCGTGCGCAGTAATGAAGCTCGGATTGATCCCGTAGGTGCCTGTGTGGGTATGCGTGGCTCGCGCGTGCAGGCCGTTTCTAACGAGCTGGCGGGTGAACGTATTGACATCGTGCTCTGGGATGAAAATGAAGCCCAGTTTGTGATTAATGCCATGTCACCGGCGGTGGTATCTTCGATTATCGTTAATGAAGACAGCAAGAGCATGGATATTGCGGTAGAAGACGATCAGTTGTCACTGGCGATTGGTCGTGGTGGTCAGAATGTGAAGCTGGCCAGTGAGCTGACCGGCTGGACGCTGAATGTTATGTCGGAAGCGGATGCGGCAGAAAAATCTGACGTTGAAGTTCAGAAATCCCAGCAGATGTTTATGGACATGCTGGATGTTGATGAAGAAGTTGCCGTGATTCTGGTACAGGAAGGCTTTACCAGTATTGATGAAATCGCCTATGTGCCGATCAGCGAAATGCTGGAAATTGAAGAATTTGATGAAGGTATCGTCGAAGAACTTCGTGGCCGCGCCAAGGACATCCTCCTGACTCGCGCCATCAGCAGTGAAGAGGATTTGACCAGTGTGGAGCCGAAGAAAGATCTGCTTACTATGGAAGGCATGAATAAGGATCTCGCATACCAGTTGGCACACCACGGTATTGTCAGTATGGAAGATCTGGCCGAACAGTCAGTCGATGAATTGCTGGAAATCGAAGGCATTGATGAAGAACAGGCGGCAAAATTAATTATGACCGCACGTGAACCCTGGTTTGCAGAAGAGCAGAGCCAATAATTTTGGCCGAGGCAGGAGAATAACTTTATGGCTGATGTAACAGTCACACAATTTGCAGGCGTAGTCGGTATTTCGGTGGAGCGTTTACTCGCCCAGCTGAAAGAAGCGGGCGTTAGCATTACCGAAGTAGATGCAAGCATTAATGATGAAGAAAAAATGAAGTTGCTGGCTTTTTTACGCAACAAACATTCTTCAGACTCCGTCAATGAGTCGAAGGCTGCATCCCCAAAACGAGTGACGTTAAACCGCAAATCAACCAGTGAGTTGCGGCAGACTTCCGGCGGACATGGTCGAGCCAAGTCAGTGGTGGTTGAGGTGCGTAAGAAACGTACCTATGTCAAACGTGATGAAACGCAGGAAGAAGATACGGCCGATGCCGAACAGGCCAAGCTTGAAAAAGCAAAACTACTGGCTGAGCAGCAACAGCGCGAAGACGATGAAAAACGTCGGCAGCAGGAAATAGAAGCCAAACGTCAGGCCGAAGAAGAAGCCGAGCGTGAAAAAGCGAATCAGCTTGAGGAAGAAAAAAGACTCAAGGCAGAAGCTGAAATTAAGAAAACGGAGTCGGTGGTCAAAGCAGCTCCTGCCACTGAAGCCAAACCGGCGACAGAAGCCGAGACCCGCGGCAAGAGCAAAAAACCGGCTGGGAAGCATGATAAGTCGGATCGGGATACTCGCTATGGGCGCAAAGAATTACACGTTACCGCAGATAAATCGGGTCGTCGGCGCAAAAAACCTAAACGCATTGCGCGTTCTACGGAGTCTGCCACTGGTGAGCATGGCTTTACTCGTCCAACCGCACCCATTGTGCATGAAGTTGCGATCCCTGAAACGATTAGCGTCGGTGAGCTGGCGCAGAAAATGTCGGTGAAAGCCGCCGAAGTGATCAAGGTGCTGATGAATATGGGTTCTATGGTGACTATTAATCAGGTGCTGGATCAGGACACCGCGACCCTGGTGGTGGAGGAAATGGGCCACACTGTTAAGTTGCTGGTTGAGGACGAATTAGAATCATCCTTGTTCACCGAGAGCCTCGAAGGCGATGCCGTTTCCCGTGCTCCGGTTGTGACCATCATGGGTCACGTCGATCATGGTAAAACTTCACTGCTGGATTATATTCGCGAGTCCCGCGTGGCGGCCGGTGAGTCTGGCGGCATTACCCAGCACATCGGTGCTTACCATGTGCAAAGCGAGACCGGCAATATTACTTTCCTCGATACCCCAGGCCATGCGGCATTTACTGCCATGCGTGCTCGTGGTGCCAAGGTCACCGATATTGTGATTCTGGTGGTTGCCGCCGATGATGGTGTGATGCCGCAGACCCGTGAAGCTATTCAACATGCGAAGTCGGCTGACGTGCCGCTGATTATTGCGGTGAATAAGATTGATAAGGAAAATGCGGATCCGGATCGGGTTAAGAATGAACTGAGTCAGGAAAACGTGATCCCGGAAGACTGGGGCGGCGATACTATTTTTGTTAATGTCTCCGCACATACGGGCGAGGGTGTGGATACCCTGCTCGAAGCGGTGTTGTTACAGGCCGAAGTACTGGAACTGTCTGCCGTTGCCGAAGGCCCGGCTCGTGGTTCGGTTGTGGAATCCCGTCTGGATAAAGGTCGTGGCCCGGTAGCAACGGTTCTGGTGCAACAGGGGACACTGAAAAAAGGTGATATTCTGCTGGCCGGTCTGGAGTACGGCCGTGTTCGTGCCATGCTTAATGATAAAGGTGAGTTGGTAGAAAGTGCGGGCCCGTCGATGCCGATTGAAGTTTTAGGCCTGTCGGGTACACCGATGGCCGGTGATGAGGCCACGGTGGTGGAATCAGAACGCAAGGCGCGTGAAGTGGCGATGTTCCGTCATAGTAAATCGCGTGATGTGAAACTGGCGCGTCAGCAGGCCACGAAACTGGAAAATATGTTTTCGCAAATGGAAGCGGGCGAAGTTAGCATGCTCAACATTTTGCTCAAAGCCGATGTTCGAGGTTCCACTGAGGCTATTATTGATTCACTTAATAAACTTTCAACCGATGAAGTAAAAGTAAAAATTGTCTCCAGCGGTGTGGGCGGCATTAATGAATCTGACGTGAATCTGGCCGTCGCCTCAGGTGCGATTGTGATTGGTTTTAACGTTCGTGCGGATGCGGTAGCAAAACGCCTGATCGATGAAGAAGGCGTGGACCTGCATTATTATAGCGTTATCTATGATCTCATTGATGAAGTGAAAGCGGCCATGAGCGGCATGCTGTCACCGGAAATCAAAGAGCAGATTATCGGCCTGGCCGAAGTGCGCGATGTGTTCCGTTCACCCAAACTTGGTGCCATTGCCGGTTGTATGGTGACTGAAGGTCTGGTTAAACGTAGCAATCCCATTCGTGTGTTGCGCGACAACGTGGTTATTTACGAAGGTGAGCTGGAATCCCTGCGTCGCTTTAAGGATGACGTTAATGAAGTTAAACTGGGAATGGAATGTGGCATCGGCGTGAAGAACTACAATGATGTTAAGCCCGGTGATCAAATCGAAGTATTCGAAATGATCGAAGTCCAACGTGAACTGTAGGTTCGATTTCAATCGAACAGGGACGAGGGAAATGGCTGGGGTGGCTTCGAATTTGTACGGCTGAAGTCGTACCTACAACGTATACACAGCCGTAGCAACAGCCATTTAACTCCCACGGTCTCCGTGGGAGCCAGAAAAACACACTTTAATGAATGATAATATTTTCTCATGCCAAAAGACTTTAGCCGAACCCGCCGAGTAGGTGAGCAGATCCAGCGCGAGCTGGCCGTGCTTATTCAACAGGAAATAAAAGATCCGCGCCTCGGCATGGTGACCGTTTCCGCCGTGGATGTGTCGCGCGATTTATCAGTGGCCAAAGTTTTTGTTACTGTGTTTGATGAAGAACAGGACATGCAGCAAACGCTGGATGTCCTGGATCGTGCGGCGGGGTTCCTGCGCCACTGTTTGGGTAAAAGCATGAGCCTGCGCAGCGTGCCCACGCTAAAATTTATTTACGATGCCTCGGTGAGTCATGGTAACCGCCTGTCGAGTTTAATTGATGACGCTGTGAGTTCTGATCTTGAAAAACATCAGGATGATGATGAACAAGATCCACATTAACAGGCAGGTTCATGGCTCGACGTAGACGCAATAAAGGTCGCAACATCAGCGGTATTCTCTTACTGGATAAACCCGTTGGTTTAACTTCCAATGCGGCTTTGCAACGGGTCAAACGCCTGTTCAATGCGAATAAAGCCGGGCACACCGGTAGCCTGGATCCAATGGCTACCGGGTTATTGCCTTTGTGTCTGGGTGAGGCCACCAAAGTTTCCGGGTTTTTGTTGGACTCAAATAAACGCTATACGGGTACCGCGAAGCTGGGTGAACGCACGGATTCGGGGGATGCGGATGGTGAGGTGGTGGAAACCCGGGCAGTGGAGGCGTATGAGCAGGCCCGCATCCTCGACGTATTCAGCCATTATACGGGTGAAATTACCCAGATACCGCCCATGCACTCGGCTATCAAAGTGAATGGTCAACCCTTATATAAGTTGGCTCATCAGGGCATCGAGATTGAACGCAAGTCACGGCAGGTGGAAATTTTCAGCTTCGAATTACTGGAACAGCGTGAAGATGAGCTGGATATTGATGTGCACTGTTCAAAAGGGACTTACATTCGCACGCTGGTACAGGACATCGGTGAGGAGCTGGGTTGCGGTGCACATTTAAATGCATTGCGGCGCACGGCAGCCGGGCCGTTTGAGCTGGAAAACAGCGTGACCCTGGATGAACTGGAAGCACTGGCCGAAGACGGGTTTGCCGCCATGGATGCGCACTTGCTGCCAACGGAGTATGCCCTGTCGGATTGGCCACAGGTAAAATTGACTCCGGATAGCACCCATTATCTGCGTCAGGGACAGGCGGTACAGGTACCCAAAGCCCCGACAGACGGCTGGGTTTGCCTGTTTGCGGATGATGATTGTTTTCTTGGCGTTGGTCAGATATTAAGCGATGGCCGGGTTGCCCCCCGTCGATTGATCAATCCCGCCTGAATTTGCCGATATTTACCGGAAATAGACCATTTCCACAGGATTTAACTTGTCTCAGGTACCCGCGCGCAGGTAGAATACGCGCTTTCTTATATTCAGCCAATTTTTTTGTAATTACAGGAGCTTGCGATGTCAATTAATGCCGAAAGCAAGGCGAACATCGTTTCAACTTATCAGCGTACAGGTACCGACACGGGTTCTCCCGAGGTTCAGGTTGCCCTGCTATCCGCCCGTATTAACGATTTATCCGATCATTTTAAAACGCATATCCATGATCATCACTCCCGTCAGGGACTGTTGCGCATGGTCAGCCAGCGTCGTAAATTGCTCGACTATCTCAAGAACAAGGATCTTCAGCGTTATCGTGATCTGATTTCAGGTCTGGGTCTGCGTAAATAATTTTTCGTTAAGTTTATCGTTTGTCACGTCTCGTTTTAAGGAACCTTCATGGCCGCTGTTAAAAAAGAATTTAAGTTTGGTGATCATACTGTCACGCTGGAAACCGGGGAAATTGCACGACAAGCCTCTGGTGCGGTGATGGTTAGCATGGGTGAAACCGTCGTTCTGGTAACGGCTGTTGCCAATAAAAAGGAAGTCGCCGGTCGGGACTTCTTCCCCATGACCATTGATTACACCGAAAAGACTTATGCTGCCGGTAAAATCCCCGGTGGTTTTCTTAAGCGCGAAGGCCGTCCTACTGATAATGAAACTCTGACAGCTCGGCTGATTGATCGTCCGATTCGCCCGCTGTTTCCAGAAGGTTTCACCAACGAAGTTCAAATCATCTGTACCGTGATGTCACTGGATCCTGCGGTTAGCCCAGATATCCCCGCCATGCTGGGTGCCTCGGCTGCCTTAAGCCTGTCCGGTGCTCCGTTTAATGGCCCGATTGCGGCGGCGCGTGTGGGCTATAAAGATGGTGAATATCTGCTGAATCCCAGTAAGGCTGAGATTGAAGAATCCGAGCTGGATTTGATTGTCGCCGGTACGGATGCTGCCGTACTGATGGTGGAATCAGAAGCTAAAATTCTGCCTGAAGATGTGATGTTGGGTGCCGTGATGTTTGGTCATGATGCCTTCCAGGTTGCCATTACCGCGATTCGTGAACTGGCCGCTGATGCCGGCACCGTTGCCTGGGATTGGCAGCCGGCAGAAGAAAATACTACGGCAAATGAGGCGGTGACTGCCGCCGGTGAGTCACAGTTTGCCGAAGCCTATACTATTAGTGAAAAAATGCCGCGTTACACCCGCTTAAGTGAAATTCGTAAAGAAATTAAAGCGAATCTGGTGGATGAAGACAGCGAAAATTTAACCGGCGAAGATGTTTCTGACGCGATTGAAAAGCTTGAGAAAAAAGTAGTTCGTAGCAAAATTCTTGCCGGTGAGCCTCGCATCGACGGTCGTGATACCCGAACTGTTCGTGAGATCACCGTGAAAGTGGGTGTCCTGCCTCGCACACATGGTTCTGCCCTGTTCACCCGTGGTGAAACTCAGGCATTGGTGGTAACCACCCTGGGTACCGAGCGTGATTCGCAAATCATTGATGCGCTGGAAGGTTCCTATCGCGACCCCTTCATGCTGCAATATAATTTCCCTCCCTATTCTGTCGGTGAAACCGGACGTGTCGGTACTCCGAAGCGTCGCGAAGTCGGCCACGGTCGTCTTGCCAAGCGTGGTGTCTTAGGTGTGATGCCTGATATGGAAGAATATCCCTATTCTCTGCGTGTGGTATCTGAAATTACTGAATCCAACGGTTCCAGTTCGATGGCTTCTGTCTGCGGTAGCAGCCTGTCCATGATGCATGCAGGTGTACCGCTGAGTGCCGCGGTTGCTGGCATAGCCATGGGTCTGATTAAAGAAGAAGACAAGTTTGCAGTACTGACTGATATTCTTGGTGATGAAGATCATCTGGGTGACATGGACTTTAAGGTCGCCGGTACTGAAAATGGTATTACCGCCCTGCAGATGGATATCAAGATCGAAGGCATCACCAGAGAAATCATGGAAATCGCACTGGATCAGGCCAAAGAAGGCCGCCTGCACATTCTTGAGAAAATGAATGCGGTTATCGACAAGCCACGTGAAGAATTATCTGAATTTGCTCCGCGTTATGTGACCTTCAAGATCAACCCGGACAAGATCCGGGATGTGATTGGCAAGGGTGGCGCGACCATTCGCTCAATTACCGAAGAAACCGGCACCACCATTGATATCAGTGATGATGGCACTATCAAGATTGCTTCTAGTGATCAGGCCGCCGCGAATGACGCTCGTGAGAAAGTTGAACGCCTCACCGCCGATGTTGAAGTCGGTCAGATCTATGAAGGTAAGGTAGCCAAACTCATGGATTTCGGTGCCTTTGTGACTATTTTACCGGGCAAAGACGGACTGGTTCACGTCTCACAAATCTGTGAAGAGCGGGTTGAGAATGTTAGTGACAAACTCAGCGAAGGTGAAATCATCAAGGTCAAAGTGCTGGAAATTGACAAGCAGGGTCGTATTCGCCTGAGTATGAAAGCTGTGGGTGCGGATGAATAAATCTGAAACCGCGAGATAAAAAAAGGGCCTTCGGGTCCTTTTTTTGTGTCTGGGTGAAGGTAAGTAGCAAATATCTGGCACGCTATGTGAATATAATTTGTCACCATGAACCATTTGTAGGTACGGCTTCCGCCCTACAAATCTCAAATTGTTTTCAGACAAAATTACTGAGGAACTATGCCTAGATTCGTTATTTTTCTCATCCCGTTGATATTAATTATCGCCTGCAGTACCGGGGCGGGTATCGCCCCGCCACTGGAAATTAAAGCACCTGAAATGGGCATGATTTATGGCAATATACAGGCTCCGGAGCGGGTAACCAAAGTGACCTTGCGGGAGTACGGTAAGGTCTACATCCGTCCATTTAATCGTCCGCCAAGAGTGCTGATATATAAAGATGGAAATTTCATGGCTGAGAATCTGGAATCCGGTAAATACATTTTTGGATCCATAACGACCTTGAATAAGCAGTATAATTTGGTACGAGAAAAGATCAACGCCTACCAACACATCGTCACCGTGCATCCGGGAGAGATTGTCTATATTGGTTCGTTTGAATTATTTGATTTACGCCCGGAAGACAACCGCAAAGATAAATTTGAAGTACTGAGAATGCGCAAACCAAATGAGCGCACGATTATTAAAGGTCTGTATGAAAAATCTGTCGGCACCGGCTGGCAGGGATTGTTTGCGCGGAGGTTGATGGAGCTGCGTTGAGCTGCTGATTTGCCTGTATAGAATGTGTTTCAACGCAGAGACGCGAAGGCGTAGAGGACGCAAAGTTTTCTTTTGGATCCGTTCACCATTACGTAGAAATGTGACTGTATCTAAATCCGCTCAGGGCATCGGGTATTTCCCGCAGGGTTCCAGCTATCGCACGTCACCCTGCAGAAAATACTCAATGTCCTCCACTTGAGGTACGGCCTTTGGGCGGGGTTCAACCCACCCTGCATTTTTTTGTCTTTGCGCCTTCGCGTCTCTGCGTTGAAAGGATGCTACTTGTTCGCCCGGTTTTCAATCAGCTCATCGACAACAGCCGGCTCAGCCAGGGTCGAAGTATCACCCAGGTTGTCCAGCTCGTTGGCGGCAATCTTGCGCAGGATTCGGCGCATGATCTTGCCGGAGCGGGTTTTGGGCAGGCCGGGAGCCCATTGGATCAGGTCGGGTGAGGCGATGGGACCAATTTCTTTTCTTACCTGTTGCACCAGTTCTTTACGTAATGCATCGGTCGCTTCCACGCCTTTAATCAGGGTGACATAGGCATAAATACCTTCGCCTTTAATCTCATGCGGGTAACCGACCACGGCAGCTTCAGCCACCGCTTCATGTAAGACCAGGGCACTTTCTACTTCGGCGGTACCCATGCGGTGGCCTGAAACATTGAGAACATCATCCATGCGTCCGGTGATCCAGTAATAGCCATCGGCATCTCGGCGCGCGCCGTCACCAGAAAAATAATAACCGGGGTAGGTCGTAAAGTAGGTATCAATAAAGCGCTGATGATCACCGTAGAGAGTACGCATCTGTCCGGGCCAGGGATGGCATATCACTAAGGCACCACTGGCTTCCTTCCCATTTATCAGTTTGCCATCAGCATCCATCAGACCGGGTTGAACGCCAAAGAAAGGACGGCTGGCTGAGCCGGGCTTAAGTGGCGTGGCACCGGGCAGAGGCGTGATCATGTGGCCACCGGTTTCAGTCTGCCACCAGGTGTCAACGATGGGGCAGCGGCTGTCACCGACCACGCGGTAGTACCACTCCCAGGCTTCGGGGTTGATCGGTTCGCCCACCGTACCAAGAATGCGCAGACTGCTGCGGGAGGTTTTTTTCACCGGCTCATCACCTTCGCGCATCAGTGCACGAATGGCAGTCGGTGCCGTATAAAAAACATTAACCTGATGTTTGTCCACGGCTTCCCAGAAGCGCGAAGCATTGGGCCAGGTGGGGATGCCTTCAAACATAAGTGTACTACCGCCAATGGCCAGCGGGCCATAGACTGTGTAGCTATGACCGGTGACCCAGCCGACATCGGCGGAACACCAGAAGATGTCGCCATCGTGCAGATCAAAGGTGTATTTGGTGGTCATTGCGGCGTAGAGTAAATAACCTCCGGTGGTATGCACTACGCCTTTGGGTTTGCCGGTGGAGCCGGAAGTATAAAGAATGAATAACGGATCTTCGGCATCCATTTTTTCTGCCAGACAATCGTCGCTAGCCTCGGCCATAAGCTCGTGATACCAGACATCATGTTTTTTGTTCCAGTCAATCTTGCCACCAGTACGGCGTACCGTGAGAACGGTATGCACATTGGGGCAGTGTGCTACGGCTTGATCAGTATTCGCTTTTAGGGGAACGGTTTTACTGCCGCGCAGACCTTCATCGGCGGTGATAATGATCTGACAGTCAGAATCCAGAATGCGATCTTTTAAGGCTTCCGGTGAGAAGCCACCGAAGACGACGGAATGTACGGCACCTATTCGGGTGCAGGCAAGCATGGCATAAGCGGCTTCGGGAATCATTGGCATATAGATACAAACCCGGTCACCTTTTTTTACCCCACGGCTCTTCAGTATATTGGCCAGTTTGCAAACCTGTTCATGCAGTTCGTTATAAGTGATTTTTTTATCGACCGAGGGATCGTCACTCTCCCATATGATCGCGGTTTGATCGCCACGGCTGGCCAGATGTCGATCGATACAGTTAACGCTGACATTCAGTTTGCCGCCTTCAAACCAGCGGATATGGCCTTTATTATAATCCCAGTCGAGTACGGTGTCCCAGGGCGTATACCAGTCGAGAAAATCCATGGCCTGTTCTGCCCAGAAGCCAGCGGGATCATCGATAGATTGTTGATACAGGCGAAAGTAGTCTGCTTCAGTAATGTGTGCCTGCGCGGCGATGTTTTCGGGGACGGGATAGACTTTTTCCTGCGTCATGGTTTTCTCCTGAATAATAAAGCGGGAAGAGACAGTTAAAGTTTGATTATTAACCGTTCATGGGGGGTTGATCAAGCATTGAAAATTGTGATTTGAACTAAATAACGGTTCCCAAAGGGTGTCGAGTTATTCTCGCAAAGACGTGAAGCTCACCATATATAAAATTATGATTTTTTTGCGTTCTTAGCGTCTTTGCGAGATTTCAAATATTTACACCAAAGTGGACAAAAAGTTGGATGCTTCTTTAGTCTTTGCTCTGTCGGTTCTGTAGTTCAATGTCATAAATATAGCGTTGTATTTTTGCTGAAATATCGGTGCTGAGGTTGCGGAATTCGCAGCCGAAACGTTGCTTGCCTGTAGGATCATCCGGCCTCATGGGCAACTGGTTCATGACTTCAATGTTTACCAAACCAGATTCACCATTGGGCAGAATCAAACGGGCACTATCGAAGTTCATGCCGGATTCAAGTTTATATTCAACTTCTTCAACCTGTATCGCCAGCCCGGCAATGCTGATGTCGAGTACAGGATAGGGAAGCAGAACATCTTTATCATGGATTAATTCACACAATACCTTGTCACGCAGGGGCACTCGCACCCGATAAAATTCACGCCGTTGTACCCAGAGCAGAGAGTCTGGGATGGTGCAGGCAAAGGCGGGTTTGCCGTGCAGTTTGGCTTTTTGTAAATGGTTTGTTTTGAATTGGGCAGTGACACCATCGTGTTGGGTTTTGAAGACCACATGCTTACTTTCCAGCATTTTTTTATTGGTGGCTTCGTTCGAGCCATAATCTAGTACCAGCAGATTTTTATCGGGCAGTATATCAATGATTTGGGTAAGCAGAGAATATTTGCCGCCGCCGAAATGTGCTGTGATGTTGTTTTTACTTTTACCGAGTTGACGTAGTTTCTGAATGATTGCAGCTTTGCTCTCAAGCAGATACTTATCATAATTGTCAATCTTCGATTGCTCGGTATTGTTGGTGGCTGATTGCTCTTGCTCGTTTGTCATGAAGTCAGTTGTTGTTACGGTTATCCGTAATTGCAAAGTTTTAGTTGAATATTTTCTGCCACCAGCGGCGACGATTACCGGTTTGTGGCAGGTCGCTTAGATCGATGGGAGCCTCAAGTGACAGAGTCCAGCCGGGCAAGGGCGGGTTGTCGCTGAACCCGCAGGATACGCCGAGATTATTGGGATCATATATTTTGATTAAGCTGGGATTTTCGCGGTTGTCGGCATAGACGATGCCGCAGTAATCTTCTTCGTGTTCCTTGCGTAACAGCTTATCAATTTCATTGATAAAGTGTTGTAGCTGCCCGGTGTCTGCACAGGTCCGAGGTGGTGTTTCGCCTACGGCGTAAATATACCAGCGTATATCAGTCTGCTCACGTAGCAATTGCCAGAGCTGATCCAGCTGTGGCCAGCGTAGCATACTGGTAAAGGAACCTCGGTAGGTTCTAAGAAATTCCGGATCGGTGTTTGAGTCTGTGAGCACTGCTGCTTTAGCCATGATTCGTCCATCAAACGCTTAACTTACAGAAATAGTAACACCTAATCAGCTATTTAGACAGGTCAGACTGCTGGCTCTGACACTTTTGTCATCTTCTTTGGTACGGATTTTAAGTGCCAGTTTTGTTGTGCCCATTGCCAGAATTCATCCAGCTTTGCATTGCCAAGATCAGCGGGTGGAGACTGGCCGAGAAAGTGTAATGCCTGATAAAGTTGGGTAACTGGATGGCTGAGTGGAAGTGGGGTTGCGCCGGTCTGTTTACTTAGTTTCTCTCCCGTCGAAAGAGTGACCACGGGCAGGTGGGCATAATCAGGAGGGGCTGCACCGAGTTGCTGGATAATGGCGAGCTGACTGATGGTGGTCTCAAGCAAATCCCGGCCGCGCACGACTTCGGTAACATTTTGTTGCATGTCATCAATGCTGACGGCGAGCAGATAGGCATAATAACCATCACGCCGTAATAGAATAATATCGCCACTTTGTTGGAATATATTTTGTTCGATAAGTCCCTGAATAGAATCTTCAAATCGGAGTATTGTGTTTTCCGTTCGCATGCGCAGGCTGAGCGGCTGGCGACTATCGTTAAATGTGATATGTTTTTCACGACAGGTTCCTGGATAACGCCGAATTTCCCCCCGGATGCCAGGGTTCGCCTGAGCGATTTGCTGGCGACTGCAGCTACAGGCATAGAGTTGGTGATTCTTTTTTAGTTGTGACAAAGCCTCTTCATAAAGAGCATGCCGCTGGCTCTGGTAGGCGACCGGGCCATCCCATTCAAATCCATATAATTCCAGCATTTTGATAATATTATCGCTTGCACCAGGGACTTCCCGCGGGGGATCGATGTCCTCAATTCTTAGTAGCCAGCGTCCCTGTTGAGATCGGGCCTGCAGATAACTTCCGAGGGCGGCCACCAGCGAACCAAAGTGCAGCGGGCCGCTGGGAGAGGGGGCAAAGCGGCCAATATAAGGTCGCCTGATCTGTTGCTCAGTCATACCAGCGGGTAAAGTCATCAACCTCGATGCGCGGCAGGCGGTACTGGTTAATCGGTTGCTCCATGTCGGCATAACCCAGAGCCATGCCGCCAAGAACCTGTAGTTCATCACTTAACTGCAGCACTTCTCTAATGATGTCAGGGTACTCGGCCAGCGAAGCCTGTGGGCAGGTGGCGAGATCATAGTGGCGGGCGGCAAGCATGATGTTCTGCAGAAACAGACCCATATCCAATAGTGAGCCGTGACCCAGATTTTTGTCCATAAAGAATAGCAGACCCACCGGTGCACCGAAAAAATGATAGTTACGATACCAGGCCTGTTTGCGCTTTCGCTCTTCTTTACGGCCTATATTCAACGCCTTGTACATACGTAATCCACACTGCAGCCGCCGGCCTCGCCAGGGCTCTACCCATTTTTCCGGATAATAGTCATAGTCCGGATTTTCTTTCTGGTTATGTTCACGAGCGGCAATAATATTATCACCGAGTCGCTGCCGGGTTTCACCCGTCACTACCACTACCTGCCAGGGTTGGGTGTTGACGCCCGAAGCCGCCCAGCGTGCGGCATCGAGAATGGCATGTACAGTTTCCCGGCTAACGGGTGTGTTCAGATAGGCGCGGATGGACTGACGTTTACTGATAGCTTGTAGAATATCCATGATTATCCTGTTTTATTCACCTCAGTTTGGGACTATAGTTGTGTGATAACTAAAGTCTGTGCAGGCAACGCCGACACAGACGGAAGCTCAATATTTATTATCTCCAGCATAGAGGGAAAAGCCTTGTCGCGTAAAGAAGAAGAAATCCTTGTGATTCACAGTGCAAGGGAAGACGGGGGGCGGCTGCGGCCCAGCGACTGGATTGAGCGTATCTCTTCCACTCTGGCCAGTTTTGATGGTGACCGCCGCCTGCATTATTCACGCAGCGTGCAGCCGTGCATGATTGGCGATGAAAAATGCCTGGTGGTGGCAAGAGGCCTGGAAGATAGCAATCCCGGTGCCTATGAGTTTATTATGAATTTTGCCAATAGTAATAAACTGAAAATAAAGGAAGATCGCCGCTTTGATGATCGCGCTTTACCGGTCTGAAACTTATTTTTTCTCGTAGCCGGGAAGGGGATGAAAGGCAATATGTATATAGGCTATCAGTGCCTCTATTTCCTTTTTCGTTAATACGTTTTTCCAGGCTGGCATGGTTGTTTCAACCAGGCCTTCTTCAATGGCATGACGAAGTCTTTCCGGGGTCATAGCCGACATCACCTTTTCATCACTGAGATCACGTGGACGGGGCTCAAGAAAACTGCCAATCCAGTTTTTTCCCGTGCCATCGGCGGCATGGCAGAAAGCACAGTTAACCTCAAAAAGTTGTTTGCCTTTTTTTTCCATCGATGAGAGAGAAGTGAGTATGGGTGCAATGTCGTGGCGGGCATAGACCGAAGCTTCGCTGGTAGCATCGATCTTCAGGTAGTCAGCGGAAGTATTGTTGCGTGGAAAAGACACCGCGCTGGCTTCCCAGGCCGGACCTTCTTCGTGTACGTATGAGCGATCATGACAGCTGATACAGGTATCGAGAAATAGCTGGCGACCGTCTATCTGTTCGGCGCTTAGCAGATCCGGATTTTCATCGAGGGCAATTTCGCCGGTGGCAAAGGGGTAAGCGATTCGATAGCGTTCATGATTGGGCCAGCCATTTGCAAATGTGTGGTAGCGGGTATTTTCTTTTTGCTGAAGAATAAATTCATGGCGCACAAAATCCACTACTTGTTCTATACCCTGAGGGCTTAATATATTCATGAAACCGGCCATGGCGGTATCAGGGTGCCCATCACGCACACTTCGAATCATACTTTCCCGACTCAGTGTTCGTGCCTGCAGGCTGGTAAAATCCCGAGGTGGTGGGTTGAGAAAACGGCTGGAAAGGGTGCGTGCATCGCCGGAATAGCCATGGCAGTAATAGCAGCGGAAGTTATAAATTTTGCGTCCCTGTTCGTGCGCCTGCTGATTGAACGAGGGCGGTTCGATGTGATTCTGCTCGTTTGCGGCCAGTGCCGGTCGGGGGCTGAAAAGTCCGGCTGAGAGGCTCAGCAAAGCCGGAATCAGCAGTGCCGGTAAGCCGAGTTTAAAATTTAAAAATAACACAGCGGCGAAAGATATTATTTTGCCTTTTTCTTCCCGGCCGGATCAGTATGAATAAATGCCTGAAAAACATATTCGCTGATGTCGGCTATTTGCTGGGGCGTGAGAACCAGATCCCAGGATGGCATTTCAGTACCAAGCTTGCCTTTGGAAATAGAGGTGTAGAGAGCGGGTCGGTTAAAGCGCTTGAGTGAATTTTCACGTAAAAAATTGCGCGGACGCGGGAAAATGAAATAGGCGCGCGGACCTTCACCATCGCCCTTGATGCCATGGCATTCGACGCAGTTTTGCAGGTACATTGCATGACCGGTTTCGGCATTACCCTGCAGTTTATTCGGCAGGGCAGCACCCATGTCGGCAGTTTTTAACTGGGCAGTATTCTCAGTTTTGGGCAACAGACGGCGGTTAACGACTCCCATTTCTGAGAAACTCTTACTGCTTGTGGCTGGCGTTTTGGCGGCAGGTTTGCCGTAGGCATGGGTGCCTGAAATGCCGGAGGGGGCTTTGGGCTGCATGAATGCACTGCGGATATAATCAACAATATCGGTAATTTCATCTGCGTTGAGCTGACTTTTAAAGGCGGCCATAGGGGTATCTTTAACTCCATGAGTAATTGAGTTAATCATGCGTGCGCGGCTTAATTCTCGGCGCGAGGCTTCACTGGTAAAGTCACGTGGACGGGAGCGGAGCAGGTTACTGCCCCATTTGGCACTGCTGCCATCATCACCGTGGCAGACGGAACAGGTATGGGCATAAAGTCGCTTACCCCGGCTGACGTCACCCGCACCCACCGGGGGCATGAAGATTTTGCGAATATAGTCAACCACGGCCTCAATTTCTGCCTGATTGAGTTGCCCTTCCCAGCCTACCATTGCGGTGCCGGGCAGGCCTTTGCTGACCGAATGAACCATACGTTCACGGGTCATGCTGCGAGCACTCTGTTGTGTAGTAAAGTTTTTAGGCGGGGGTTGCATGCTGGATTCCGCGTGGGATTTTCCATCACCCTTATCACCGTGACAGACGGAGCAATAATTGTGGTAAATAAGATCCGCTTTTATACTTGATGTTGCTGCCTGGGTCTGGGTGCTGAGAAATAAACTACTAACAAGAATGAGCTTGCTGAGCTGCAATAATAATTTGTTGTATTGGGGCATGCCGGTCTCTTACGGGTGACGGTAAATAGAAAAGTGATAATAGCGTACTTTGATAGTGTCTGTGTCAGTAAAGCAATTATGATACCGGTTTTCGGGTTTATGCATGATTTGGATTAAGTTGATAAAATTTGGTGGGTATCCCGTTGGGTCAAACATCAAATACTGGCATTAATATTGCTACTTTATATTTTTTATCGGCTATCCGCTTTTGTGTTCTCATTATTGTCTTGTTTGATATAGCACAAGGGAATATTCGATCAGGATGGATGAAACATGCTAAGGTTATTCTGCGTGAGGTGTGGGCATAAATGTCATGAAAATCTTAAATTTTACTGGAGCTTGATCTGCATATGGGTAATAACCGACAGAACATCTATGTAATTTTATTGGCTGGATTTGTTCTGCTTCTGAATGCCTGTACCGTGGCCACGGACAAGGTAGAAAAAGAATTTATTATTCCAGTATTTCCCCTGCCACCGGAAGAGCCTCGATTTATTTATGAGAAGGTTATTCGTAGCAGCATCGATGTGGTAACAGAAGACTCGACCAATGCTTTTCGGCGTTTTGCGACTGGTGAGCGACGGCAGGGTGATGGTTTTGCTAAGCCCTTCGATATCAATGTGGATAAGGGGCGCATTTTTATCGGTGACACCGTTCGCCGCACGGTGATGGTGATGGATCCGGCGGGAAAGGGCAAATATTTTGAAATTGGGCGCGAAGAGCCGGGGCGTTTATTCATGCCTTTAGGTTTGGCTCAGGATGCGGAAGGCAACTTGTATGTTTGCGACGGTTCATCCAAGCGTATCACGATCTATGATCGGGACGGTAAATACCTGCGTGTATTGGGAGGTAGAGATTATTTCAGCCGGCCATCTGGTATTGCGGTTGATCCTGAAGGGACGCGGGTTTATGTGGTTGATACCGGTGGGGTAGAGAGTCAGGATCACCGCGTGCGTGTTTTTGATGCCATTGATGGAAAACACTTATTTGATATAGGCACACGGGGAAGTGAGGATGGTCAATTCAATTTACCACGTGATGCGGTACTGAGTCCGTATAATCACCAGTTATATGTCGTGGATGGGGGTAATTTTCGAGTTCAGGTATTCGATGCCGATGGTAAATTTATTCGTAAGTTTGGGGACGTTGGTCGACGTACCGGTCAGTTTTCCCGGCCTAAAGGGATTTCGGTTGATAGGGATGGCAATGTCTATGTCGTTGACACCGCGTTTGGTAATGTCCAACTTTTCACCCCCGATGGGAAATTATTGATGTTTATAGGCAATCGAGGTGGTTCAGATCAGCCCGCAAAATATATGTTGCCATCGGGGGTTGATGTTGATGATGACGGAAGAGTTTATATCGTTGATCAATTTTTCCGCAAGGTTGAAGTCTTTAAGCCAACGGGACTTATGCTTGAAAATGACTCAGTAAAGGATGCTAATAATACACAGTCGCCAAAACTGGCAACTGAAAAAGATAAGTCAGGTAGTTAAGGATGTGTTGTTTTATTTAACCATGAGTTTTCTGTGTCAGAAACAGATCTTATAGATAATTGTAATGTCTCAATGAGTTTGCAATGGAAGTTTTTTGTCCTGATTTGTATTGCTCAGTGGGCGATGGCTACGGCGGTATTTGCGACCGATAAAACAGTTTCTTATTCTGACGCGGGAAAAATAGCAGATTGGATTAAAAAAGCCAGGATTAAAATAGAAGATATTCCTAACCCGCACTGGCAGGCAGATGGTTGCTCATCATGCCATAGAGCAAAAGCAAGAAAAAAGAAGCTTCATTTGCGTGCTAAAGGGATCAATGCCACTTGCAATAACTGCCATATGGCACTGGCTGATCATATTCATATTCATCCATTAGACGTTGCAGTTCCGAAAAGCATGAGCAAACGTATGCCGGTATCTTTTCGGAAAACATTAGGGCGAAAAAATAAATCGGGAGAATCACTCAGTTGCTCCACCTGTCATGATATATTGATGCAGTGTATTGAAACGCGTTTCCTGGATAAAAAGATTAACCCGAAATTTATTCGGGGTGGGCCATATCGTTCGCGCACTCAGCTTTGTTATCAGTGCCATGACAACAAAGCTTATCAACGCTTAAATTCGCATGATCAAATATCTGATGATGGTGAAGTTCTGATAGACAAATGTTTGATTTGCCATATGCGTCTGCCTAAAGAACTGGATGATGGAACAGTCATTAATGCTGAACTGCAGGTTAAAACGGATTATTCGGCTATGTGTCTTAACTGTCATAAGTGGACACCGCACCCTGGAGGAGATGTTCTCTTTCTGGATAAGGGTGGTCCCATGCATCTGGTAAAACCCTCGGCCGGGATTCGCCAGCACATGCTGAAAATGGAAAAAATTAATAGTCTTATCTTGCCATTAGAAGAAGATAACGGGAAGATTTATTGTGCAACCTGTCATAACCCACATGAGCGCGGTGTTCTTAAAAATAAACGGGCAGCAAGAGGTGCCGATGAGCCTAAGCGTTTACGATTGAATCCGATGTGTGAGAACTGTCATGATTTATAATGTGGGCATAAATTTTTTTAGTAACACTTGTACGCATTAAAGACTTTTGATGTGATCTAAAACAATTGCCTTCTATTTTGATGGTGATAATGTAGTGTTGTTAAAGTCAGAGCCGCTTAAAAATTTTATTTTGATGATGTCTCTCGGGGGAGAGGGAGTAATGCAAAAAGTGTTAAAGTTACTTTTATTAACAATTCTAATAAGTGTTGGCTATAGTCAAGCTAGTTGGGCAATTGAAGGTTTTGAAGATGATGAGGGTTGTCTTCTTTGCCATAAATATCCCAAAATGGGGCGTATTACTGAAGATGGTACGCAGCGTCATTATTATATTATTCCGCACATTTTCAGTAAGACGGTTCACCGCAACGTCCCCTGTACCGATTGTCATAACTATATAAAACAGTTGCCACACCGTGAGGTTAAAGAAGGCGTTAAATGTGATACGGAATGTCATTCAGTAAAAAATCCGGCAACAGGAAAAAATTTCAGTCATAAACCTATCTATGACAAGTATATTAAAAGTACGCACGGTCGGGCAAAACTTGCCAAAGGACATGATAAGGATAAGCCTTACTGTGTTACCTGTCATACCAATCCGATTTATAATCCCGCCGAGGACACGCCACCCAAACGCATCGTTGATCGCTGCGTAGTCTGTCACGAAGATAGTAAGTTCGTTACTAACTGGTATCGACACACCAGTCGGCGTATCCGGGAAGTTAAACGTTCATCAGAAGAGATTGTGGCGCTGTGCTCGAATTGTCACGGTGATGAACGCTTGGTTGAACGGCACATGGCCGATGCGAAAAAAGATGGCCGGGAATTGGGACGTAAGTACCCGTATGCCGTTGAATCATACAATGAAAGTTTCCATGGCAAAGTCACCCGCTATGGGTACAAGAAAGCGGCAAACTGTTTAGATTGTCATGCGGACTATGAAAACTATTATATGTCGGTGCATTTCATTCGCCCGTCACGTGATCCAGTTTCACCTGTAAGTCCTGAGCGCAAGTTGAAAACATGTCAGCGCTGTCACACTCATGCAGATGAAAACTATGCAGCACTGGATCCGCATCCAACTAGTTATAAAGATGATAATCCTTTCCGGCATTATGCAGAAATTGTTTATGGCTGGGTGGGTGACATTGTTCTGGCCTTACTCGTGGGAATGGCCATGTTTGAAACAGTCGGGCGTAGACGCGATGGGGTTATCTGGAAGATTAAAAAGGGTTCTTCCTGGTGGCGGCGTTCGAAGCGTGGACGTGACAGAAAGTTATAAGCAATATTAAATGATGAGTATAGGTAATAATCAATGAATTTATCAGCAGAAGCACGCCGGGTGCTGGAAAAATCAATGGACATTAACAAGGTCAGTCACAAGGAACGTGATGAAATTGAAAATGTTATTGCGGCTATGCCGGATGATCGGGTGTTGTTATATAAAAATGTTGTCTCGAATCCGATTGGTGATTTACCCCGCTATTCGATTCATATTCGTGTTCAACATATGTTGACCTTTGTTACATTTTTGACCCTTGCTTTTACCGGGCTACCGATTGCTTTTATCGATCATTTTTGGGCCGAGCCATTGAATGCCATGATTGGTGGCGTTGAGGTATCACGCATCATTCATAGAACCATTGCCAGCGTAATGGTGTTTAGTATGATTTACCATGTTTTTACCATTACCTTCGGGCCGATGGCCCAGATATTAAAAGGGCGTTTTGAAATTCGGCGCACTATTTTACCCGGATTAAAAGATCTGTTTGATTTTAAGGATGACATGCTCTATTTCAGCGGTGCCAGGAAAATGCGCCCGGAAATGGATAAATTCATGTACAAACAGAAGATCCATTATTTTGCGGCTGCCTTCGGTAATATTGTGATGATCGTTTCTGGATCTTCTTTTCTTTTCCCGGAATTCTGGGCCGCCATATTGCCTGTCGAGATAGCCTCGCACTTTCAGGAAATGATGCGTCTTTCACATCCACATGAAGCCTTGCTTGCCTTGCTGGTTATCGCTTTCTGGCACTGGTACAACGTGCATCTTGCTCCGGGACGTTTTCCTATGCAGTGGACGTTTCTCACCGGGAAAATAACACGGGAACATCAGATTGAAGAACATTTCCTTGAATATCTACGTAATTTGGTAGAAATTCCGGAAGAAAGGGAATATTTGATGGATCTTTTAAGCGCGCGTGAATTGGGTAGTGAGGGTGAAGATGATCTTGCAGTGGACGGCATATCTCCATGATGCAAACACTAAAATGGTATCAGAAACTGATTGCCTATAGTGCTTTGTTTATGGTTTTTCTTTGGACTTTGTTTGGTGTATTCACAATATGGTTGTATCTAAGTGAATATTTTAGTGGATAATTTGGATTTAAGTCATGCATGAATCAGGGGACATCCTAACAGTCTTTATTGTTATTTCGGTATTGTTGTTTATGTTACTGGGCATCGCTATTTTAGTGATGATCGATCATAAAGCAAAAATACCCGGCGCATTTAATAGCGACCCCTTCAGTATCTCAGGTCTTAGGCGTGAGCATCCGGGGCTGAGTTTTTTGACAACTATTATTCTTGGGGCAGTTATTCTAAGTTTGCTATTTGAAATTTCAGTGGCATTTGGAGAAAAGCTCGGGTTTTTCAAAGAAGAGAAGAAGCCTGAATTATTGCAGCAGCTAAAAGAGCACCGGTTCTCTGAAGAAATGCGTCATTTTCACAATGTTCGAACTGTCGATGTGGTCAATGAGGGTAAAAAACAGGCCTGTTTTTATTGTCACGGTGACTATCCGCATTCGAAAACTCGAATGATTCGTACACTCCTGAATATGCATACTCAGTTTGTGGGTTGCATGACCTGTCATACCAATGAAGAAAAAATACCGGAAGACAAATATAGTTTTGCCTGGCTGAACTATACTGGAATTGATGTCGAGGGGCCGCATTTTGGTACCAGTCTTGATCCTGAAACGGGTTTTCTGGTAAAGACCGATGATTATTATTCCAAGATTGTTGTTTATGCAGAGATTGATGGTGAGAAAACCCTGATGGAGGCAATTGAAGACAAGCCTGAAGTGAGTGAGTTTTTGAAAGTCAAAGATCAACTATCTGATGCAGATAAAGAAGCAATGAAAAAACGCATTCACAAACTTGTTCGCCGCAAAGGGCGTTTTTGTGACCGTTGCCATGCTGCCGAGGACAAGAGCTTCTTGCCGTTCCGTGAACTGGGTTTTTCAGAACAAAGAATATTTGATGTTACCAACCTGAATATTATTGGAGTGGTTAGCAAGTATAAGAATTTTTACCTGCCAAACCTTTTCAAGAAAGAGTCAAACAATCAAAAATAATGTTGTGATTTTAACATTTGTATTGTGTTAAAGTTGACTGATTCTGAGCAGGAGAACGCATTTGGCTACTTATAATCGGCTTTTATTCTGCGTTAGTCTTTTTTGTGTAAGTTTGCTTTATATTGAAGCTATACAGGCAGATGAGTCGGTTGTCGCCGCTATACAAGCAGACGAGACTATTGTCGCTGCTGCTCCTCCCATTCCTTATCAAAAGATGTCCTTCCTGCGCTACCTTACTGGCGCAGGAAAGACACGATTATCAATGCCAACCGATGTTAGCGTTGATAATAACGCAGCCTATGTCGTTGATGGTGGAAATCATCGTATTCTTGTTTTTTCTCTTCATGATGGTAAGTTAATTCGCAGCTTTGGCGGGCCAGGAAATGGCCAGGGGAAGTTAAATAGCCCGGTAGGCCTGAGCGTTAAGGAGGGTAAGGTATATGTCGCCGACAGGGAAAATCGGTTAATTCAGGTTTTTTCAGTAAAAGGTAAATTTTTACATCAATTCAAAGTGATGAGTCGGGGCAAGGCGGCACGCCCAATTGATATTGCGGTTTCTGCCAATGGTCGGGAATATTATGTCAGCGGCAATCGTAATAGTCGCTTAATGGTCTTTAACCCAGCAGGTAAGTTATTACGCGAGTGGGGGGAAGATGGCTTAAATCCAGGACAGTTTCGATTTCCTGGTTCGGTTATCGTATTGCCAGATAAACGAATAGCTGTGGTTGATGTGTTAAATACGCGAGTGCAGGTATTTGAAAAAAAGGGTAAGTTTTCTGTCCAGGTGGGTGAATGGGGAGTGTTACCGGGACAACTGGTGCGACCGAAAGGTGTGGCCATTGATAAAAATGATAATTTTTATATTTCTGATAGCTATATGGATGTGATTCAGGTTTACGATAGTAATTCACGTTTGAAATATGTTTTACAGGCAGATAATAATTCACATAAGCCAATAACGCCTGCGGGTATTACAGTTGATCAGCAGGGGCGCTTATATATTGCTGAAGTGTTAAAAAATCGGGTTGCCGTATTTCAGTTGCCGGAATAATGATGAAATGCATACGTTCGCCATGCCTACAATACCAACTAGCTTGCCTTCTACTTTTCCTGATGAGTATGTTTTATTGGTCTTATGCTGAAGCTGCTCGCTTGCCTTCGGCTAAACGTGAATGTGCGACCTGCCATATTATGTGGTTAAATGAATTTAAACGCGATGATGTTACGACACTCATTCCTTACGACCCAAAGCCGGTCGAAAAGAGCGGTAAGCAGGATATCGTCAGCGCTGAGCGCATGTGTTTTTCCTGCCATGATGGCTATGTCATGGATTCTCGGTTTTTATGGAAAAATCGGAATCACACCCACCCTGTCGGTGTGATCCCCAGTGACAAGGTGAAAATTCCTTTGCTCGAAGAGAAAGAAGTTTTCCCTCTGAATGATGACGGAAAAATTTATTGTGGTACCTGTCACTCCGCACATGGTGTGGACTGGAATCAAAAAGAAGCACCGATATTTCTTCGCGTTCTAAATATCAATTCCAGTATGTGTATGATGTGTCACGGTGATCGAAAAGAAGGTGGTCCGGCTTCGGGTAATCATCCAATTAATAAGAAATTACCGGAAATTCCTGCCGTCTTGAAAAAATACGGATCTAAATTCAGTAAACAGAATGAAGTTATTTGTCAGTCCTGCCATCGTGTGCATGGCTCCACAGGTAAGCGATTATTAGTCCGCGATAATCGCGAGTCACGACTCTGTACTTCCTGCCACACCGATAAAAATGGGATCCGAGGGAGTAAACATGATCTTGGCATCATGGCCTCCAAGGAAAAAAATATAGACGGTAAAACGGTCGCAGAATCCGGTCCCTGTAGTGCCTGTCATATTCCGCATGCGGCAAAGAAATCACGTTTATGGGCGCGGGATTTTGCCCGCAATGTCGATAAGGTGTCTTCTTATTGCCTGGGTTGCCATACTGAAAAAGGCCCGGCGCATAAAAAGACAGTAGGTAAAAATACGCATCCGGTTGCGGTTCCTATTACGCGTCTTGGGATCAGCGCAAGTATCAGTAAGTGGGTGAGTAAGTATTCATTACCGGAAATACTTGCTGATATTATTCCCTTACCATTGTTTGATGTAAGCGGAAAGCGGAGTAAAAAAGATGGCAATGTAACGTGTTTAACCTGTCATGATCCGCATAAATGGTCGCATAAAAAAATCATCGGCAAACAACCTGATCCTTTGAAGCTGGAAGGTGACGGGAGTAATAGTTTTCTGCGTATTGCCCATGATGGTAAAAATAGCTTATGTACAAATTGTCATCGAAAAAATGCCAGTGTCGCCTTGTCGAAACATAATCTTTCTATTAGTGCAGCCAAAGAAACGAACACTTCTGCTAGAACAACGGCGGATAATGGTGCATGTAGCGCTTGTCATCTTCCGCATAATGGCAGCGGGGCGTATATGTGGGCAAAGAAAACAGCAGCAGGAGAGGGGGTTGAAAAGTTGTGTATCAGCTGTCACCGCAAAGGTGGGAGCGGCGCAGATAAATTACCGGGTGAACATATGCATCCTTTGCATGTTAGCCTGGATGTATTACCTATGAAGGTTAAGTCAGGTTTACCTGTCTTTACAACAGATGGACGCCGGGATAATAAAGAGGGCGGCGTGGATTGTGCAAGCTGTCACAACCCACACCAGTGGCAGCCGGGTAAGCGCAAGAGTTTATCAGGTAAACGCGCGGATGTTGAAGGCGGGATGAATACCAGTTTTCTGAGGTTGACGGCAAATAATGATGCCAAACTTTGTTTGCACTGTCATCGTGATAAGGGCAGTATTTTAAAGACAGATCACGATATGCGGGTAACCGCACCGAAGGCTCGGAATAAAAGTGGCCAGAGTACGAGTGCATCCGGTGTTTGTGGCCAATGTCATTCTATTCATAGCCCGGTTATCCCGCAGCGGCTCTGGTCTCGAAATCCGGGGCCGGGTGAGGATGTAATGGAGACGATGTGTCGAAGTTGCCATCAAAAAGGGAATATTGCAGAAAATAAAATTCCACCGAAAAAAACCCATCCTAAGCGGCTGGTTCCAGCTAACAAGAGCCGGATGTTCGGTGGTCGGGCGGGAAATATTCTGGCTCCCGTGTTTACTGCTGATGGCAAACAAGCTGATGTAGGATTAATTACCTGTCCGACCTGTCATAACCCTCATCAGTGGGATCCGGCGAAAGCCGTTCGGGGTACTGGCCGGAATCGAGAAGGTGATGCGACGAACAGCTTCCTGCGTCATCAGCATACGGAGTACTTCCTCTGCAGTGATTGTCATGGTGTGGACTCCCTGTTCCGGTATAAATACTTTCACTGGGAAAAATCCCGTTCTCAACATCATTTGTACAAGCCTTGAGGCTATTTCGCCGTAGATATTCAAAGTGGTGTTTTAGCTAGTAATAGGCGCACACATTTAAATCATCTAACTTTCTGCAATCCTCACTACATTTGTGTTTATAAATGGAAAACTCATCGTTCTAAGTGTGATGATGTTCCATGATGGCTGAATTTATTAATGGTGTTGCTTTTCTTTTTGTATATACATGACTTGAAATAATAACATTAATTCAGTATGGTTATTGGGTCGTTTGGGTC